>CBFCXZ010000002.1:0-179803 GCA_965602275.1 uncultured bacterium | reverse complement strand
CAATACGCCTAGATAAATAACTACCCACGACAAAACCCGGCTTATCGTTGCACCTAATATCAATACATAATCATGCAAAATGATGTAAAAATTCCATCATATCTATGATATATCTTATTTATTAAAAAATCACTAAATTTTTGTACAATATTGCATCTTTCGAATACAGAAAATAACATTGTAAGGTGTATCAATTTTGCATTAAGTCAAAAATTAAAACCTTATAGAATTATATATTTTATAGTGAGAAGAAGTATTTAGATTCTATCTAATAAGTGATGACATAACCATATGAACGTATTTGGCTACTAAAGGTCAGTTCTTAAATACCGTTATCCTTTTACTCAATCAGCCAGGTATTTATGACGAATAAACGAATATTTTTTATAATTAACAGTTAATTAACAGTAATTTGTCAATATATATAAATTTTTTCTGAGGAGGAGAATAATAAATGAGACAAATTAAATACTCAGTGGTGGTAGCTTTGGCAATAGCTGCCACATTGAACGCAAGTGAAGATTTAGGGTTGATCACGGTTGAGTCATCAACAATCGATGATAGATTTGATGCAAAAAAACTAGAAGTTTCAAATACTACAACACTAAAAGGTTCCGAGATAGAAGAGTATCATGCGGAAAATATAGCAGAGGTATTGAATAATAATATCCCAGGTGTAACAGTAAGAAAGAATGAGGGAGACTCCAATAAAATACATATCAGAGGTATTGCAGGTGAAATGTATATGGGAGAAAGACCGGGTGTTGCTATAGTGATCGATGGTGTTCCTGTACAAGAGAGAGCAGGTAGTGTAAATATAGATATGGATAATATCGAATCTATCAAAGTCATAAAAGGTGGTGCTTCTTATCTTTACGGAAATGATGCCTTGGCAGGTGCTGTAGTCATCACCACAAAAAGACCGAAAGGAAAAAATGAAGGATTTGTCACTGTAGAAAGCGGAAGCTATGGATATGAAAAATATTTAGCAAACTATATGGGAAGTACAGAAGATTTTGCTTTTGAACTTCAAGGAAGCTATAAAGCAAGTGACGGATACTGGGAAGATTCAGATTATTGGGCAAAATCATTTAATGGTAAATTGCAATACTATATCGATGAGACCAGTGATATCACATTTGGTGCAGATATATCTACGAGATATGAGAATGATTCAGGTTCTATTACGCATACAACTTATAATCCAAGGACAGGAATATATACGAATCAGGTTGAAACCAACCCAACGAGTATAGGTGAGGTAGGTTATTCAAAGGATTATGATATTGATCTATCAAAATATTTTGTAACTTACTCAAAAGATTTTGATAATAATTCAAACTTAATGGCACAACTCTATAGATATGAAGATACTACAATTAATAAAAATGGTGCATATGACAGTGATCGTGATGGGATGAGAGATGATCACCTCTATGATGCTTATGCCAACACACTTCAAAATGGTTTAAAGTCCGAGTATAGATTGGATGGTGATAAGCTGGCTTATATGGTCGGACTTGATCTGGCTAGAAATGAAGAAGATAAAAATAGTAAATACAGAGTGGATTATACGGGTCGTGATAGAGTATTACACCCTATTGGAGAGGTGAACAGTGATACAAGCTTTACAGAAGATATCAGTGCTTTGTATGGTGAATTAAAATATAAAATAAATGATAAATTTGTAACTACATTAAATGCAAGATTTGATCATATGGAATATGATTATACCAATAATATGACTTCAGATACTTGGAATGAAGATTTTAATGAAGGTTCATATAGAATTGGTGCAACCTACGAACGTGAAGAAGATCAAATCATTTATGGTAGTGTCTCAACAGGATTTAGGGTACCGACAATTGATCAACTTTATGCAGGTGATATTTTATCAGGTAGATATGCATATGAAAATAATCCGGATATCGACACGGAAAAAACATATAACTATGAACTGGGGTACAGAGGAAAGTATGATTCTATTACTTATGATGCAGCTATTTTTCAGCTTGACAGAAAAGATGTCATTCTAAGAAATGGCGGTAATTATGTTGCAGATCCAAATAGCAGAGCAAATCCTATTATGTACGGTAATTTTGCAGATATTCAAAATAGAGGGCTTGAACTGAGTCTGAATAGTGACAGAAGTAAAGATTTTTATTTTATGGCTAACTATGCATATTTAGATTCAACATATACAAGATATGATGAATATAAGTTGGTTTTACATGACCCTGTTACAGATGATGATTATGTAGAAGGTACTTATGATCTGTCTGGTAATACAGTACCAAGAATATCAAAACATTCAATCTATGTTGAAGGAAACTATTGGGCTACGCCAAATTGGCTGCTTACGGCTGGAGTAAAATATAGATCAAGTCAATATGCAGATGAGATGAATCAAATTAAGGTTGATGGTTATGCAGTGGCTAATTTAAAAACAAAATACAATCTAAAAGTGTCAAACTTTGATGTAGAATTTTTTGCACTGGTTGATAATCTATTTGATGAACAATATTATATGATGCCAAGAGCAACAGGTGATAGAAATGATGATGGCTATTATGATCTACGGGATATGGGCCTTACTGTAGATCCTGGACGTGTGTATACTTTTGGATTAAGTGTAAAGTTTTAAGGAAAACGTAGTTGGAATCAACAACACTTTTTTCCATTTTCATCATAGGGCTCTCTTACGGAGCAACGGCATGCATGTTTTCATGTATGCCGTTTTTAAGTCCTCTGCTTGTGGGTAATTCAAACGATACAAAACAGGCACTGGGGATCATATTGCCCTTTAGTTTGGGCAGAATATTCAGCTATACACTTTTAGCGATCATTGCTTATTTGAGCTCATTTTGGGTAAAGCAAATATTGGATGACAATAGTCTGTTTAGCATTATTCTTGGGGTCAGTACGATCTCTATGGGACTTTTTTTGTTCTATAAAAGTTTTAAAACGGTTAGTTCATGCGGACACACAACACCTTTAATAAAGAAACCAAAGTTAAATAAGCTGGGTTTTTTTACTATTGGTGCAACAATGTCAGTCAATCCATGCGCTCCCATAATGGCACTTTTGGCAGTTGCGGTAAACAGCAGTACGTTTTACAATGCCGCAGCTTTGGGACTGTTCTTTGGAGTAGGGGCTGTTATCTTTTCGATCCTTTTTTACGGTTTTATCGTCTCAAAAGTGATCAAAGGGTTAATGGCTCAGTTTTCCTCTTACAAGATATGGATAGAGCGCTTTGCGGCACTGCTGTTGATAATGGTAGGGGTATTGGTATTAAACGGGGTTTTAATACTTTAATTTAAAGATAAAGGATATATAGTGGTAGATTTTATAAAACGAGATAAAAATGATATCTATGGAAAATCGATATTAGGGTTTTTATTTAAAAATCAGAAATTTTTAATCACACTGAAAGTAGTAGTCTCAGCCCTGTTTATATATGCACTTTATTTTGGTTTTGCACATACGGGGAAAGATAACACATTTACTACCGCACTGTTTTGGGGTATTTTCTGGTCTTTGTTCATGGTGATTACCCTTCCAACATTTGGACGGATCTTTTGTGGTATTTGTCCTCATGGGTTTATGGGTAAATATATTACAAAATTCGGATTGAAAAAAACCATGCCAAAATGGATGCAAAACAGGTATATAGGTCTCTTGTTGCTAGTAATAGGGTGGTGGGGAATTTACTATATGTTCCCTGGTGTGTACAGAACACCTCTGGGTACGGCCATTTTATTTACAGTGATGACTCTGCTTGCTTTTGTGGTCTATTTTTTATATAAAGATATGAGTTACTGTAAATTTATCTGTCCTATCGGTACACTGACAAGAGCGTATGGTAAACTCTCTTTTACCTGGCTAGGTACTTATAAAAGTGCATGTGATGAGTGTAGAACATTTGAGTGTGCGACAGCCTGTCCTCATAACTTAAAGCCTTTTACTTTTGATAATAGAAACTCTATGACGGATTGTACTTTATGTATGGATTGTAGTGCTGCATGTGAAGCTGTCAGTTTTAAAGTGAAGAAGCCTTCTTTTTCACTATTTTCAAAATTTAGAATCGTCAAAGCGGAAGTTTGGGCATTTGTGCTTATTTTGGCTTCTATTCCTATAACCATGTCATTTCATCATGGAATCGGAAGAAGTAATGCTGCTGGTGATATGATCTGGTCAAAAACAGCTGAATTTTTTAAAGGGTTTATAAGTTTTGGAGCTGTTGACCCCATCGGACTCTTTGCATTTTTGTATGCAATGCTATTTACCATTTTAGCTGCTCTTATAGGTATGTTTATCGCTTCCAAGATACTTAAAAAAGATTTTAGCAGTACATTTTATGACTTGGGGTACTCTTATGCTCCTCTATTCATTTTAGGTTCTATTGCCCACTCGCTTGAAACATTCTTTATGAGGGGGTATGAACAGATCGTAGAAGGTTTTGCCTATGGATTTGGCTTCACGGTAGATGTGGCATCACTGGCAAAAAGAGGAGACAGCTGGCTTCATATATTTGGTCTGCTCAAATGGGTTGCAGTTGCCTGGGCATTGATCATACTTTATAAAAGAATGAAACTCCTTGATATTGAGAAAGCAAGAAAGATCATAGCCTTTCCTTTTGCTGCTTCTTTGATCATATTTTTCATCAGTGTAAATATGTACAGAGGATATATCCTCGATACATACGGGAGAGCTTCAGGAGGGCATGGAAACCATGGGGGTGGCGGAGCGATGTTCCAAACCGTACCAAAAGACAAAGCCATACTCTTGCAATCAGGAAAAGATAAATCATCATGTATTGCCTGTGGTATGAAACTCCCAATGTTCTACAAAACAAATCATGCGGCACATTTAGATGAAGCTGTTAGACAGTACTGCTCTATCCACTGTTTGGCTGAAGAGAAAAATATTAAAAAGATGCCTATCAAAGATTTCAAGGTTGTTGATGTCAAAAGTTTAAAGTTCATAGAGGCAAAAAGTGCATTTTATGTTGTAGGAAGTAAGAAAAAAGCCACTATGAGCAAAGTAAGTAAATATGCATTTGCCAAAAAAGAGGATGCGGTCAAATTTTCTAAACGATATCAGGGGAAAGTAGTAGATTTTGATACGGCATTCAAAATTGCACTGAAAGATTTTGATACTTCTGCTAAGAGAATGATCAAAGAGGTATCTGCAACTGATATTGTCCATTTTACAGATAAAAACCCGGCAGCGAAAAAAAGAGGCGGTCACGGTGGACATATGCATGGTGGTTCACGAGGACAGGTACCCACAAAGAAAGTGTGGCCTATTTTTATGGACAGATCAGATAAGTTGAGCTGTATAGGTGATATAGATGCTGAACTTTATGTGCTGGATGCAAATTTAAAGACGATAAAAGCTAAACAGTCAAGAGACAGAGGGTGCAAGTCGGTAAGTTTTAAAATGCCTGATAATGGATACTACAATCTTTTTTATACCGATAAAAAAGTTGATGATAATACCTTATATCTCAGTACGGCAAAATATGAATATATGAGATTCAACCATAGCAATGATGCAGTGTATGATGATGAAAAGATGGCAGCCCACACGATAAAAGAGATACCTTTTGATATCTTAAGGCTAAGAGAAGAGGGTGAGACCTTTTATCACCGTCTTTACTCCGGTGATAAGATCAGATTAAAAGTAGTTCTGGACTCTAAACCTGTAGAAGGGGCAAACTTAACACTCTCTACAAAAACAGGATGGTCAAAAACGATAAAAACAGATAAAGATGGAGTGGCGACTTTTGTCCTTTTACAAGACTATTTCCCGGAGTGGGAGAAGTTTGACAGAAGACATAAAAACAAATTTTTACTCACGGCATCTTATACGCAAGAGAGTAAAGGGGATCATGATGGTGAAGCGTATGAAAATATAAAATACACTACAACATATGCATCTCTTTATTATCCCGGAGAGAGTGGATATATGTCCTATGCTTATGGGCTTTTAGCAGCAACTGCTGCTATGGTCATATCTGGATTTATCATTTACTGGTATAGAAGAAGACGAGAAAAGCCGTTTCAAGAGGTGAATTTCAATGAAAAAAATTAAAGATTTTATCAACAATGCAGACATAAGAAAATTTAGGTTTTGGCTGCAGATCTTTTTCTTTATACTCTTTGTATACGGAGGGTACTTTGCTGTCAATTTAGGAAACAGTATCCCAATGTTTTCATGTGGATATGACAGAGAAGTAGGTGGTATGTGTTACTTCCTTCCTCTCCAGCATCAGCTGGCGCGTCCTCTGGATGTACTTTTTAGTGCGGCTAGCATCTCTGTATTGATCGGTTTTATCACTTTCTTGTTATGGTTTATAGTATTCAATAAAGCATGGTGCGGATATGCCTGTCCTTTGGGGACTATGCAAGATTGGATCACAGGTTTACGAAAAAAACTCGGTATCAGATACAGTACCTATACTCAGCCACAATTCAATAAATTAAAAAAGATAAAATATTTTATGCTTGCTCTTGTGATATTGGCTCCTGTTGGTGTGGGTCTTGGACTTCTTGGGGGTGAGTGGAGAACTGCTTTTTGTGAGATATGTCCAGGGAGAATGATCACACCGCTTTTTGTAGGAGATGTTTCTCAATGGAGTCTGGATTTTTCAACAAAAAGTGCAATGGTTTTGACTACTTTGGGTCTGGTGATTACAGGTCTGTTCTTTGTGGGTTCATTTATCAAAAAAAGATTTTTCTGCTTTTTCTGCCCTATGAGTGCTATGCATTATATCTTTAGTGATGCGGCACTGATAAAGCTTAAAAAAGAGGGTGACAAATGTACAAAATGCGGTGACTGCTATAATGTCTGTGATATGCAGATCAAAGATATAGCCGATGATGTAGAGAGTACAAATATTTTAAGGGATGACTGTATCCTTTGTATGAAGTGTGTAGCTGCGTGTCCTGAAGATGATGCTTTGCATGTCGATATCTTAAATATGAAAGTGTTTACATCAACAAAAGGTGGTTTTTCAAAAAGAATGGAGATGGATAAGTTGGAGGAAAAAGATGATTAAAGACGTTAAAAGAACCAAAATAGAAACTCCAAAAGAGAGACAAAACCGCCATAAGGCAATGGAAGCTGCTACGGTACTGGATAAAATAAAACATGATTTCAAAGAGCCTCCAAAGGCGATGGATTATTTTTACGATCTCCATGAAAGCGTACACTGTAAACAGCAAGCGCTTCATAATGACAAGGTAAAGGTTGGAACGATGTGTATTCAAGTGCCGTCTGAGATAATCTATGCCCTTGATGCGGTACCTATTAGGTTGTGCAACGGCTTTTATACGGATGATGATATCGGAAGTGATCTGCTCCCTTCAAAATCATGTCCTTTGGTCAAGGCTACTGTTGGGCAATTTGCATCAAATAACTTTTCTGATAAACCAGATGTGATCATATCACCGACAACCTGTGATCAAAAAGCAAAATCCGGTGCTATTATTGAAGATATGGGGTATTCGGTCTTTGACATGGAGTTCCCAAGAACAAAAGAGAGTGAAGAGAGTAGAGAGTATTGGAGACGGAGTGTCAGAAAGTTTACAAAAGAGTTATCAGCGGATCTAAATAAAAAACTGACAAAGAAAAAATTAAAAGAGTCCATCAAAAAAGTAGGGTACGCCCAGCATCTTTATCATAAATTGAACATCTTGCGTAGAAACAGCAGTTCTCCTATATTGGGTACAGATATGTTCCTGGTTACCAATGCATTTTTCTTCGATAAGATAGATAATTGGATAGAAGCAACGACAGCACTTTTAAAAGAGACCGAACAGAGGGTCAAGGATGAGGTAAATGCAGCACATAAAAGAAGCCCAAGGATCGTATATACAGGCTCACCTCCGATATTTCCAAATCTTAAGATCCCTCTTTTGATAGAGCAGTCTGATGCCATCATTGTTGCAGATGAAACATGCTCATCCAACAGGATGTTCAATGATATGGTAAGTGTGGATGAATGGTTCTTGTATGATATGGTGGATTCAGTTGCAGATAGATATTTAAAAGGGTGTACCTGCCCGATCTTTACAAAGAATGAGGACAGAAAGAGAAGAATAGTTGATCTGGTCAGAGAGTATAAGGCTGATGGTGTTGTTTATCAGGCATTTGCAGGATGTCAAGTATATGAGATGGAACAAAGGTCTGTTTTAGAAGCTATGGAGAAAGAGGGAATACCTATACTCTATATTGAAAGTGACTACTCTCCGAGTCATTTGGGACAACTGACAACCAGGATCGAAGCCTTTGTGGAATCTCTTAAAAATAGACGGAGAAAAAAAATATGAAATATTTTGCAGGAATTGACATAGGCTCAACAGCTATTAAAGTAGCACTTGTAGATGAGAATAAACAATTAGTTGGACACAAAATAAGTGCCAGTGGAAGTATGTTTTACAAGTATGCAAAGCAGAGTCTAAAAGAGATGCTTAGTGAATTAGGTATCGATGAAAAAGATGTAGTATATACTGTTTCAACGGGATATGGAAGAAAACTATTTAAAGAAGCAGATGAAAATATAAGTGAGATCACTGCAAATGCTTTAGGTGCAGTAGCTGCAGCAGAGGGTGAGTGTGAAATTAAAACTATTATAAACATCGGTGGTCAGGATTCCAAAGCAATTTCACTTGATAACGAAGGAAATGTGGTAAACTTTGCTATGAATGACAGATGTGCGGCAGGAACGGGTAAATTTTTGGATGTGGTTGCTATGAATCTGGAGCTTGAAGTAGATGAACTGGGTGAGTATCACTTTAAATCTGAAGGTACCCCTTTGGCGATCAACAGTACCTGTGCAGTATTTGCAGAATCTGAAATAATAGGACTTCTGGGAAATGATCATAGTGTCGAAGATATTGTTGCAGGAGTGCATTACTCTATTGCAAAAAGGATCATAAAACTTGTCAAAAGAATCGGTATAAAAGAGGGAATCTATTTTGATGGTGGACCTGCACTTAACGTCGGGTTGGTTCAGGCCATAGAAAATGAATTGGGTAAAGAGATATTTATCCCTGAATTTCCTCAAATAACCACTGCATACGGAGCAGCGATCTTGGCACATGAGGCTTATGAGTATGAGAACAGTGGCGAATTAAGCGAATAGATAAAATAATAGGAATAGTGTATGTTTGAAAGAGTATTGAAATTTTTTATCGACAATTATAAAATAAACTATACTCTGTTTCTTCTTCTTTTTGCCGTAGGTGTATATGCTTACACTCAAATTCCTAAAGAGATATCTCCCGCAATAGAACCTGACTCTATAACCGTTAGAGGCTCATATGCGGGAGCTTCTGTAGACAGTTTAAATAAAATGGCTGTACAGGAGATAGAAGATGAAGTTAAAAATATCGTAGGTGTGCAAACTGTTACATCTGTGATATCCCCAGGTAGATTCACTATCATATTGGAACTCGATAAAAGAGTAGACAAGAGTGTAGTCATCAGTGATGTAGAAGATGCTATATCACTGATAAGAGTCAATCTTCCAAGTGATATGGATGAGCCTATCATTAGAGGTGTTGCACACTCAAGAAGCATCATGCATGTCTCTATACTCTCTTCTGAACTTCCCAGGGCTAAACTAAAAGATCTGTCCAAAAAATTCAAAAGTAAACTTCTCTCCATTAAAGATGTATCGGATGTTACTATATTTGGTGATTCTGAACTTTTTTATGAAGTGTTGATAGATGAGAAAAAAGTCAATGCCTATAACCTCTCTTTGTCTGAAACGATACGAATGTTTTCAGAACTTTCCTATATATTTCCCCTTGGAAAGATAGAGAATATTAAAAAACAATATTACATCTCTACAAGTAATGGTAAAAAACTCTCTACTGAAATTGAAAATACCATTATAAGCATCAATGATCAGCAAATTGCTTTAAAAGATATAGCCAGCATTGAAAAAAGATATGAAGACTCATCTACACTTGCAAGTATGAATGGGGCTAATTCCATAACACTTGCTATCTCACAAAATCCGAAAGGTGATGCTGTTACCATAGCGCAGAATATTAAAAAACTTATATCTAAAATGAGTATCGATGGGGTTGATTTCAATGTCAGGATGGATAAATCCACTGTTATAAAAGACAGACTGAATATCGTGATCTCCAATATTCTATTAGGTGTTATACTCATCACATTGTTAACTGCACTTCTGATAAATATACGTATAGCATTTATCATAGCTTTGGGTATTCCTACCTCTTTTGTCATAGGTGCTATATATTTCTATTTTACAGGATACAGTATAAATGTCAACTCTCTCATAGGTGTGCTGCTTGCTATTGGGATTATTGTTGATGATGCAATCGTTGTGAGTGAAAATATTCAACAATACATTGAAAAAGGACATTCTGCCAAAGAGGCAGCTCTTTTAGGTGTAAAAGAGGTGGCAAAACCAGTGACCATTGCTTCACTGACTACGCTGTTCTCTTTCATCCCTCTTTTAATGTTAAGTGGAAGACTAGGTGAGATCATACAACTGATCCCTATCGCATTTTCAGCTCTTGTCATTGCATCACTGATTGAATCCTTTATCTTTTTGCCTATTCATGCATCTCATACGCTTTCTCCAAATTCAAGGACACTTTCATGGGTAAAGATCAATGCATACTATTCAAGGATATTAAAACTATTTGTGAAGTACCAAAAAAGTTTTTTACTTATATTTTTAATTATTGTGCCTGCCTTGATCTATCAAGGTGTAAAAAGTTCCAAGTTTCAAATGTTTCAGCCATTTGATGCTTCATCTATCAATATAACATTTAAAGCCAAGCCTACAACGACACTTGAAGAGTCTTTGGAAATAGTGCAAACGCTGGAAAAAGATATTTTAGCGCACAAAGAGAGGTTTTTTGTCAAACATGTAAGCTCAACAGCAGGGTACAGAAGAAGTGCAACCGGCTCTGCTGAAATATATCCATATGTAGGATACATATCTATAGAACTGCATAAGATGAAACCTGCAAATTTTGTAGATAAATATATTACCCCTTATCTCAGTTTTTATTATGATCCTAAAGAGAGGATCAGAGATATCTCTTCACAAAAAATATCAAAAGATCTCAGAGTATGGCTAAAAGAGCAAAAGTATAAAAAAACATTTCACTTAAGTAATTTAATGGTTGTAGAAAGTAAAATGGGTCATACAAAAGCAGATATCCGCATAGGTGTAATAAGTGATGATTATCAAAAAGCCATAAAAGCCATTAGAGATATAGAAGATGGTTTTTCTGAAGTAAAAGGTATCAAATATTTTGGTGATAATGTTAAAGTCGGTGTAGATGAGATAAAGCTCAAACTCAATACATATGGTGAAGAACTTGGCATTACAGAGAAGTACTTAGGCAGCTATATCTCTGATCTTTATCTTTCAAAAAGGGTTGGTACGATCTTTGATGGTCAAGAACTTTTAGAAATAAAAGTAAAATCATTCAATATTGAAGATGATCTGGAGGACTTTAAAAGACTTGAAATACCTTTGAGAAACAATACATTTGTAAAGCTTGAAGATATTTGTGAATTTGAAACAGTAGAGTCTTTAGAGAGACTGGTTAAAGATGATGGGGAAACTAACTTTTATGTTTTTGCAAATGTTGACACTTCTGTAATAACAGCAACTGAAGTATTGGAGAAAATTGCTCCAACCATTGAAAAACTAAAAAAAGTAAAGGGTATAAGACTGAAATTCAAAGGAGAGAGAGAACAAAAAAGAACAATGCAGACTGAAATGATACTCGCTTCAGTACTTGCGATCATCTTGATCTTCATCTCTATACTCTATCTTTTCAACTCTTTGCGGGAAACTTTTATTGTGATGTCTGTTATTCCTTTCTCTTTTCTTGGTGTGTATGCCGGTCATTTTATGATGGGACTCAATATATCACTCCCCTCTCTTATAGGTGCACTAGGACTGGCTGGGGTCATAGTGAATGATGGTATTATCATGATGTCAACACTGAAGACAGCCAAGCATAAAGATGATATCTTTCTTCTTGCTGCAAGACGGTTCAGACCTATCGTGCTTACCTCTGTTACAACAGTTATAGGACTTTCCTCATTGATATTCTTTGCAACAGCACAAGCCGTGACCTTTCAGCCATTGGCAGTTACTATTGGTTTTGGGCTTTTGTGGGGTACGATATTGAACCTTTTTTATCTTCCTACAATGTATAATTTTTTACATGGCTATAAGGAAAAAAGAGCATTAACAACATTATAAAAGTATGTGAGATTTTCTGCACAACTCCTACTATATAGCAATATATGCCTCTTATCAAAAAACAGTAAATTTTGTATTGCTATTTACCTTGAAAATATTTTTAATTTCTACAATTTAGAAATTTTCCATTCTATTGTGACATTATCTAAACTACTATAATCTGAGTTAAAATCCATTAGGGTATAATATATCATCTTACGATGAGGATACTATAATGATGCCAGAAGAGCGATATAAAAAACTCAAAGAGTATCTTTCTGCAGAGAACCCTGTTCTCTTGGATGTGATAGATAAATATAAAGCATTAGATAAGATAGGACACAAGATAGGCCTTATTGCACCTGATGAGACATATACAAGCCATATCTCCTGGTGGCCGATGATTTCTATATTGGGAACATTTTCTGCGGGAAAATCATCTTTTATCAATGAATATATAGGTACTGCTATTCAGCAAAGTGGGAATCAGGCAATAGATGATAAGTTTACCGTTATCTGTTATGGTAATAACGAAGAAGCTACAACACTTCCGGGACTTGCACTTGATGCTGATCCTCGTTTTCCTTTTTATAACATCAGTGAAGAGATAAATAAGGTAGATTCCGGAGAAGGAAATCGTGTTAATCTTTATCTTCAACTCAAAACACTTAAATCTCCAAAAACTAAAGGCAAAATACTTATAGACTCTCCAGGCTTTGATGCAGATAGTCAACGAGATGGTATTTTACGTATAACAAATCATATTGTAGAGATGTCAGATCTGGTTCTGATCTTTTTTGATGCACGCCATCCGGAACCCGGAGCAATGCGTGATACATTGGAACATCTGGTTGCAACAACCATTGGGCATAAAGATTCAAATAAAGTGCTTTATATCCTTAACCAAATTGACACAACAGCTAAAGAGGATAACTTGGAAGATGTTATCTCTTCTTGGCAAAGAGCCCTCGCTAAAGAGGGTCTTATTTCAGGAAATTTTTATAGTATCTATAATGAAGATGCGGCTATGGCTATCGATGATGAGGCTATGCAAACACGTCTTGAAAGTAAAAAGAATACAGATCTTGCACGCATTGTCGAGCGTATGGATAAGGTGAGTATAGAGCGAGCTTATCGTATTATTAAGGCACTTGATGATTTTTCCAGAGAGATGAAAGAAGAAAAACTGCCACTGCTCCAAGAGGCATTACAGGAGTGGGGACGTAAGGTACTTTGGACTGATCTAAGTGTAGTTGTTTTACTTCTTATTGTGCTTGGGGTACTTCAATTTCAATTTAATGTATTGGAATTAATGAGCTCTCCGGTCAGTATGATGGTTGGTGGGGGTCTCTTTGTGTTTATTCTTTTTCTTGTACATATAAAAGCCCGTAGTTTTTTTGCACGCTCAGCATCAAAAAAATGGAAAGAGAAAGATATCAGTATTTCAAAAGCAATACTACATAATACCAAATGGTGGAGAACAACCTTTGGTTTTGGACGTAACTGGCATAAAAATACAAAAGCTAAGCTTGATCTGCTTATGACACAAGGAAGAGAAGCAATACAAAAACTTAATGATCAGTTTGTTAATTCTTCGGCTACTACAAATGAGAAAAATGAAATGGAGAAAGCGTAATATTATGAAAATATTCCTACTACTATTTACCCCTTTATTTATTTTTGCAAAAGTACACTATGCAAAAGTTGAACCTTATGAATCAGTTATATTGAAATCTGCTGTGAGTGCCTTGGTTATAGATGTCGATCTTGATGCTGAAGGTAGTATGGTGACTTCAAAGAGGGTCATTCACCTTGATGACAGTTTAGATAAAGTAAACCTTGAAGACTCTAAAAAGAGTGTAGAATTACTTGAAAAAATGTTAGGTATTAACGAAGAGATAGCAACGAGTTTAAGTGGGACAGTAAAGAGACAAGAAGGATATTATAATCGTATCTCTAAACTCGCTACAGCATCAAAAACACAAAAAGACAATGCCTACAGCAGTTTTACTTCTGCAAAGACCCAATATCTTAATACCCGTGAAAAGATAGTAAGTTTGGAAAAACAGATCATGGATATGAAGTATAAGATCGCGCAGCTTAAAGACAGCATTGCTAAAAAATCTGTAGTGTTGGAAAATAAGTATCTGTATAAACTTATGGTGCGTAAAGGAGATTTTGTAAATCCAGGTTCTTCTTTGGCACAGGTAGAAGATGCGAGCAGGGCAAAATTGGTACTTTTTTTAGAACCTGAAGAGTTAAAGCAGATAGATCAGAAAATTGTGTACCTCGATGGTGAAAAGACAGAATATAAAGTCAATAAAGTATGGCGTGTGGCAGATGAAAAGTTTATCTCTTCCTATAGAGCTGAGATTTACATTCCTGCGCCTAAAAATTCCTTTTCCAAACTTGTGAAAGTAGAAATAAAATAATGAACACGGCTTGTGGATTGGATTGTTATGATGCTTGCAGCATCATTGTAGAAGAGGAATCTTTTAAGATAAAAGGGGATGCTTCGCACCCTGCAGGCAATGGTGCATTATGTGTATTACTCAATAAGTATATGCTTGAAACACCTCGCATCGAAAAACCTCGTGTAAATGGGGTAGAAGTAAGTATGGATGAAGCACTTGAAGCAGTAGCCAAAGCATTTAAAGCAGAGAGGTCACTGCTTTGGAGAGGTTCAGGTAATTTTGGTGTGATGCAAGAGGTGACGAACCTATTTATGGAGAAGATAGAGGGCTCTTTAACCAAAGGGAGTCTTTGTGATGGTTCGGGCGATGCAGGTATCGTTATGGGAAGAGGTGTGAACAGAACAGTTCCTTTGGAACAGATAGAAAAAGCTGAAGTGGTTGTGGTCTGGGGACGAAATGTAACTGTAACGAACTCTCACATTATGCCTTATTTGGAAGGTAAAAAGATTGTAGTGATAGACCCGGTACGTACTGCAATCGCAAAAAAAGCAGATTTTTTTCTGCAGATCGCACCGCGTACGGATTATTATGTGGCGATCATGCTGGCTCGGTTCGTCTTTATGGAAGACAGTGATGCAACGGAGTGGATGGATGAATTTGCCTCTGAACATGAAGACTTCTATGACTTTACACGTGAACACCGTATTAAGTCCATTTTAGAGTATATTGGGACTGATCTTGGTGAAATGGGTAGAGTGATGAACTATCTTCGTGACAGAAAAGTGGTTTTTCTGGTAGGTACAGGTGTGCAGAAGTACAGTACAGGTTCGTATGTATTGCATGCCATAGATTCACTGGCTGCAACACTTGGGCTCTTTGGACAAGAGGGCTGTGGTGTAAGTTACCTGGGTAATTCCAAGCTGGGCTTTGATAATCCATTTTCAGTGGAGTGTAAACATGTTCAAAAGGCAACAACAGAGTTTTCAGACTTCGATACTGTACTGGTTCAGGGGGGCAATCCTGCAGCATCTATGCCAGACAGCAATCGTGTGAAAAAGGAACTTGAGGATGTAGAAAACCTTATCTACTTTGGACTACATGAGAACGAGACTTCTAATCTGGCAAAAATAGTCATCCCTGCAAAGAACTTCTTTGAAAAAGAGGATGTACGTTTGAGTTATGGGCATCAGTATGTAGAAAAGATGAATAAAGTAATAGACTCAGACATAGGTATCAGTGAATATGATTTTACAAAGTCTCTGTTTGACATATTTGGGTTTGCAGGTTTGCAAGAGGAGTCGTACTATATTGATGCATGGATGCATCAATGTGAAAAAGAGGGTGAACATCATGTTGCCGCAGGCTATGAAACACTTCCTTATGCTGAGGGATTTGGTGAAGAGGGTGATGATGAGTTTGAATTCATTGAGGATTATGATGATGACTTTATCAACATAAAACGTTTTAGGAAATTTCGTAAAACAAGTAAAAATAAAAAAGAAGATGAGACTTTTTGGTTACTTTCACCCAAATCAAACAAATCACTCAATACACAGTTTGTCAGAGAGGATAAGGTACAATTGCATCCAGAGTTAGGATACAGTGAGGGTGAGAGAGTGCAGGTAAGCTCTGAACATGGTGAACACGAATTTATCGTAAAACTCAATGAAGATCTTCGTCTTGATTGTGTGGTGATAACGAGTAATACAGTAGGCGTAAACTACCTCACTCCTGCTATCCTTAGCGAAGAGGGTGAGAGTGCCTGTTATCAGGAAGTGAAAGTACGAATAGAAAAGTTATAGGTATCTTTTAACCTGAGTTAAACCCGATTTCTATTGCATAATTCGGGTTAAATAATAAAAATTAAACAGACTCCCAAACTCTAAACTTAATTTGTTCTGGAAATGCTTCTGGTTTAAGGATAGATTTCCCTTTGAGTATCCGTAAACACTCCTGAATCCCCTCACTAATACTAGGGTGAGGATGAACTGTTTTCATTATATCATTCAACCTGGTATGATTATTCATAATAGATGCAATAAATATAATAGATACAGCAGATTGCAGTCCTGCTGCTCTCATACCTAAGATAAGTGGGTTTTCTTCATTGGTGACGATGATTTTGAAAAATCCATCAGTCTCTCTCATAGCAATAGCTCGTGAGATAATAGAGTGCTGATAGGTAATAACTTTATAAGATATATTTTTATCTTGACACTCTTTTTCATTTAGACCGATTGTTGAAATTTCCGGTTTAAAGAACATAATAGTAGAGATATTATGATAACTCAAAGGATATTCTATCCTTGACTCTATCGCTCTAGCGGCAAATCTTCCCTCCATCTCTGCAATATTAACCAGCGCCATGTTACCGGAAATATCTCCGGCTGCGTAGATATTTTTATCAACCCTGCACTCACTGTCTACTTTGAGCAGACCTCTACTATCTATTTCAACATTAATATTTTCCAATCCCAGGTTTTTTGTATTAGGAACTCTTCCTATGGAGACCAGAACCACATCAGCCGCGATAACCTCTGTATGCCCATCATCATAATCTAAAATAATATCGCTATGGGTATCTTCTTTTCGTATATCTCTTAACGTTGCTTTGTGGTGGATAACACCCATATCTAAAAGCTTTTGATTCACATAATCACTCACATCATCATCTTCAAAAGGGATCACTCTGTGTTGAGAGTCCAGTAAATGCACTTGTGTGTGTCCAAAATTTGCAAATATTGTAGCAAATTCACACCCGACAATACCTGCTCCAACAATCAATATTGTCTTAGGAAACTTTTCAAGTGAGGATATATGGTCAGAATTTATCACTCTTCTCTTATCTATCTCCAAGAGCGGATGTTCTCTAGGTGTAGAGCCTGTTGCTATAATAAAGTTATTTGCTTCAATCTCTATATTCTCTTCGTTCTCTTTTTTGACAACAATAACTTGACTATTTTTAAATTTTGCCCATCCCTTTATCAGAGATATACTTTTTGTACTACCAGGTTTTTTAGAGAATGTCTCTATCTGAGAAAGTAACTGATACTGCTTCTCTTTAGCTGCTTGACAGACTCTATCTTTTACTTCATTATAATTAACATCAATGCTGGAAACCCTATAGCCTCTATCTGTTCTCTTTGCTGTAGCGTAGTTGGTAGATAGTTCCCATAAAGTCTTAGAGGATAATGCCCCATTCATAATACCAACCCCACCTAGATTGCCACCTTCAACAATAGCAACATGGTTACCAAAATCATAAGAACGCATTGCTGCAGCAAAACCGGCAGGTCCAGAACCGATTATACAGACATCATATTTTAATTTTTTCATCATAGATTATACTTTCACCATCTTGCGACGCATATAAGCTATCTTACTTTGAAGTGGTAAATCCTTTGGACAGTGGTCTTCACAGGCAAGTAAACTCATACAACCAAAAATTCCCTCGTCATCGCCGATAAGCTCATAAAAGTCCTCATCGGTACGATCATCATGCGGGTCTATGGAGAATCGTGCCACTCTGTTGAGCCCAACGGCACCTACAAAATCTTCTCTCATAATGGCTGTTGAACAACTGGCTACACACAATCCACACTCTATACACCTATCCAGCTCAAAGACTTCATCTGCTACCTTTGGTTCTATTCTTTTCTCAAGTTTGGATATATCAGTCTCTTCGTTGGCAACGATCCAGCTGTTGACCCTGATACTCATATTTTTCATCCATGAACCAGTATCAACAGAGAGGTCTTTGATAAGTGGAAAGGTTGGCAGAGGGAGAAGCTCTATTTTCCCATCTTCAAAATCACTTGTCAAAGTTTTACAAGCCAGTTTTGGTTTTCCGTTAACAACCATTCCACAAGCACCACAAATTCCTGCTCTACAGACAAAATCTGAACTCAGGTCATGATCTATGGTTGCTTTGATTTTTGTTAAAGCGATATAGAGGGTCATCCCTGGATCTTCTTTTAGTTTGTAATCAACAAATGTTGGTTTTGAATTGCAATCAGATGGATTATATTTTAGGGCAGTTATGGTTATCTCTCTACTCATCCTCATCTCCTAATCTTTGATTTTTTCTTTTGTACTCGGTTTGTAGCTCATAAGGCATGAGTTTGTTTTGAAGTTCATACCTGTTACCTTGATGCTCTGCTACGATCTTATCTACTTCCTCTTGCCTCTTTTGACTTAATGGATTTTCAAGAATAAACCCTTTTCTGCCATACCCTCTAAAGGCTGGTGGAATTTCCATCTTCATAATATCAAGTTCTTCATATTTGAGAGTTGGTTCTAAATCGTCTTCATTTTCCCAGTAGCTGATGGTTCGATTGAGCCAATTCTCATCATCTCTTTTGAGGTAATCCTCTCTAAAATGTGCCCCTCGACTCTCGGTTCTGTCTCTTGCACCTTTGGCAACACAGAGGGCAACTTTTAGCATCATTGGCACTTTGTAAGCCTCTTCCAGTTCAGGGTTTAATAGTCGGCATTTATTGGCAACGGTTATATTTTTAGTTTTTTGAAGTAGAACTTTTAACTCTTCTACCGCCTCTTCCAAATCTTTACCGTTTCTAAAAATACCCACTTTATCTTGCATAATGTTTCGCATCTTATCTTTAATATCAAAGATCTTCTCCTCCCCATCACGCGCTAAAATTCCTATAATATAGTCATCTTGTCTGCTTAGCTCCTCTTGAACCACTTTGGTATCAATGCTTATATCTGTCTCTTCACAAAAATCAGCAAAATAGTTACCCACGATCATGCCTGCAACCACTGTTTCACTTACAGAGTTTCCTCCCAGTCTGTTAAATCCGTGCATATCCCAGCATGCTGCTTCCCCACATGAGAAAAGTCCTTTGATATTGACACTTTGACCTTTTGGTGTGGTTCTGATCCCGCCCATTGAGTAGTGTTGCATAGGGAGTACCGGCATCCAACCCTTTTCGCCCTTGTCAGCAGGGTCTATGCCATTAAAAGTCTTACTAATATCCTGTACATCTCTGAGGTTCTTCTCGATATGTTCTCTGCCCAAAATAGAGATATCAAGCCACAGATGGTCTCCATAAGGAGACTTTACGCCTTTACCTTTCTTGATATGCTCCAACATTCTTCGGCTCACCACATCTCGACTTGCCAAATCTTTCTTCTCGGGCTCATAATCAGGCATAAACCGATAACCATCTTTGTCCCTAAGCACTCCACCATCTCCACGACACCCCTCGGTGAGTAAAATTCCGGAGGGGACCATAGGTGTTGGGTGAAATTGGATCGCCTCCATATTTCCCATATAGGCACCTGCATCCAAAGCGATAGCATGTCCTGTACCTTTACAGATAGTGGCATTGGTGGATTGTTTATAGATTCGACCGTAGCCACCTGTTGCGATCATAGTTCCTTTTGCCACATAAGCAATGAGACCCCCCTTTTTAAGGTCTCGTACAATGGCTCCAAAACATTGACCATCTTTGGTGATAAGAGAGATAGCCTCTTTTTTATCTTCAATTACTACCCCTCGTTTCATAGCCTCATTCGTTACAGCATAGAGCATGGTGTGACCTGTAGCATCTGCTGTGTAACAGGTTCGCCACTTTTTAGTTCCACCAAAATCTCTGGCATTAATGAGACCATGGGCTTCCTCTTTTTCAGTAATTGTTGTATGTTCAGCATTGATGACGACTGATCTGTCACCTTTTGCAACACGATTCCAAGGTACACCCCAGGCAGCCAACTCACGGATGGCTTTGGGAGCAGTATTGACAAACATCCGTGCAACTTCTTGGTCACAACCCCAATCACTTCCCTTTACTGTATCGCTAAAGTGTACATCTTCATTGTCACCTTCACTCATGATAGTATTTCCAAGACTCGCCTGCATACCACCTTGGGCGGCAGCAGAGTGTGATCTCTTGACCGGTACTAAACTTAAAACGATCGTATCTAAACCTCTAGCACTAGTAGCAATAGCAGAACGAAGTCCTGCAAGTCCACCCCCAATGATCAAAGCATCAGTGTATTTAATCTGCATGTTGTACCTCTATTTGAGTTGTATATCTCTCACCATAATTGGCTTGATGTTCATATCCTATTTTCATATAAGCGATGAGTGTCATAACACCCAGTGTTAACATCACTCCACTTAAAATCCATTTTGCTTTTTTAAGTTGTTTTCGGCTCTCTTTGGCATCGTCACCCTCAAACCAACCCCACTTCACACTTAATCGATACAGACCTATAGCACCATGAAACTCAACTGCGACAAGCAATAGAATATAGAGTGGCCACATATAGTCACTATATACTCTGTCTGCTGAAGCAAATGGACCAATATTACCTGGATTTGTCAACATGGTATAGAGATGCACAGAACCCAAAAAGAAGAGAGCAAAACCTGTAGCAACTTGAACAATCCAAAGCTTTGTATCTCCATGATTCATTAAATCCGAATGGGTCTTTAGACGAAGAGCCTCTCTGTATGATATTGGAAATTTCCTCATAGCTAAAAAAGCATGAAATATAAAAATGATACATACGATTAAGATAGTGATAAAAACAGGAACGCTGCTTCCACCTTCAAATATAAAACTAAGTTCAAATGCTTTTGTAACACTAAGCATAAAATCTTTACTAATCAGTATGGTTGATACGAAAAGCATATGAAAAATCATAAAAACAGCTAGCAATAGCCCTGTAGCACTCTGTAGAAAATCGAGCTTTGCAGGTATTCGACTTTTCTTTTTTTGAGTTGTTTTACCAGTAATGCTCTCTATTATATTTTCTTTAGACATGAGATAATCCTTTTTATCAATATAGAAGTAGAAAAATAGAATTATACTTATGATAGTTATAGTTTACTCTTAAAAATATATGAAAGGTGATACGAAAGTGTATATCTGATAACAATGTTTTATTTTATAACCATTTTAACAACCAGTAAGCACCATTTTATTCTTTAATCTGATATAATTGCATATACTAAAGGAGTAATAATGGCAAAAAAACTGATTCTAATTATCGGAGCACCGGGATCTGGAAAAACAACAGATGCTGCATTAATTGCAGAGAAACATACAGAAAATATTACAAGTTATTCAACCGGAGATCTGATCAAAGAAGAGATCAAGAATAAAACTGTTGTAGGGAATATTGCAAAAAGTTTTGTAGAAAAAGGTGATCTTATCCCTACACAAATTGTTGTTGAGTTAATTGTTGATACAGTTAAAAAAGCTCCTACAGATGTTGTATTGCTTGATGGTTTCCCGGGAAAAGAAAAACAGTTACAGTACTTCTGTGACTATGTCTTTAACAATGCTGAGATCGAAGTGATCTCTGTTCTTGAGATAAAAGTCAGTGAAGATTTGGCTCGAAGACGTTGGCTGGCAGCAGGAAGAAGAGAAGAGATATTTGAACATGAAATGCAATCATACAAAGAATCACTTAGCGAGATAGAGGCACATTATGACGAGAAACATGTGCTAAAAGTGATCAATGGTGAGAGAGACTTTGATCTTGTTATTGATGAGATCGATACATACCTGGAAAGTAAGATCTAATTATTTTTATACTTGGAAGCGTAATATAAAGTTACGCTTCTCTTCGTATCTAATATGGTACATCTATCTTTAAATACGCCCATAGGCTGTCCTGTGCAAACGCAATTTTTATAGCAACACTTCGCTATAATACTATCAATTACAATACAAACGTTGGAAAGAAAAATGACTTTAGAACAACAAGATAAAAAATATGTACTTCAAACTTATGCACGGGATTATACGAATTTTGTAAAGGGTGTAGGCTCAACACTGTATGATGAGAGTGGTAAAGACTATATAGATTTTGCGAGTGGAATAGGGGTAAACTCTGTAGGGCATGGAAATGAGAAGCTTGCTTCTGCTATTTGTGAACAAGCAAAAAAGATCATCCATATCTCAAATTTACAAGTCATAGAACCCCAGGCAAAACTGGCACAGAAGATCGTCGAACTCAGTGGTTATGATATGGCTATCTTCTTTGCCAACTCAGGAGCAGAAGCAAATGAAGGGGCGATCAAGATCGCTCGTAAATATGGTGAGATCAACTTTGATGAGAAACGTTATAAGGTTATTACATTAGAACACTCTTTTCATGGACGTACGATCACTACAGTGAAAGCTACAGGGCAAGAGAGTTTTCATACACCACACTTTTCTCCTTATCCGGCCGGGTTTTCTTATGAAAAGTCTATCGCAGATGTGTATAAGGCTATAGATGATGAAACGGTTGCTGTACTGATAGAACTTGTACAAGGTGAGGGTGGTGTACAGCCTTTTGAGAAAAAAGAGATACAGGAACTTGCAGCACATTTAAAAGCAGAGGGTATTTTGCTTATCGTAGATGAAGTGCAAACAGGAGTATATCGTACAGGTGAGTTTTTAGCTTCAAATCTCTATGAGATAGAGCCAGATATTATTACTCTTGCTAAAGGTTTAGGTGGAGGTGTACCTATCGGTGCGGTGATGACGAAGCATAAAGAGGTATTGTCTGCGGGTGATCACGGGAGTACTTTTGGAGGTAACTACTTGAGTACAAGTGCAGGATTGGCTGTACTGGATGTACTTGAAGAGTTGTACGAGAGAGGAGCTATCGCCGAGGCTCATCTCTATTTTGAAAAGAAGTTGGAGAATATCACTAAACAATATGGGAATCTTTTTGAAAAAGAGGTTGGTTTAGGGCTTATGAGAGGCTTACGGGCAAAAAGTTCTGAGATTCAAACTGCTGTACAGAAACAGAGTTTGCAAGAGGGGCTTATCGTGCTTAAGGCAGGCCGTAATACCGTACGGTTTCTACCAAGTATTACGATTACAAAGGATGAAATTGATGGAGGGTTTAAACGTTTTGAAAAAGCTATTAGTACTTTGTAGTCTATTGTTTAGTTCTTCTGTGTATGCAGATGAACTTAGCAATATACTCTCTGACAATAAAGAGCTACTCTTTGATTATGATTTCAAAAGTAATGAACTTGAGAGTGATATGCTTTCAAAGAGTTGGATTAATCCTGTAACGCTGAAGTACAACAAGAGATACTCCACACAGTTTACAGACAGAACAAGTAGAACTGGGAGTTACTCTGTAACAATAGATCAGCCTATATTTAGGTCAGGCGGGATCTATTATGCCATTAAATATTCACAAGCACTTCGTAATGCCAATGAAGCAGACTTGAAACTTCAAAAACGTATCATGATCGGTGATGCAGTCTCTATACTTTTTAACTTGAAAAAGAACAGACTTGAACAAGAAAAAATGAAATACCTGATAAAAAATGACACAATAGATATACACCAAAAACGTGATAGTTATGATGCCGGTTTGTTAGACAGTAGTTTTTTGGATCAAGCTATCTTGAAAAAGAGTCAGGATGAAGCCACGCTACTTGAATTGGAATTAAATCTTTTAGAGTTAAAGCAGAGATTTTCACTTCTAAGTGATAAACATCCAAATAGTTTACGTCTTCCTGTATTAAAGTTGATGAGTAAAAGAAAGTACAGTGAACAAAATCTTGAATTAAAAAAAGATAAACTCCGTGCTGAACAGTCAGCATATAATGCTAATGTAACAACAGCAAAATATCTTCCAACTGTCTCTCTGCAGGGGCAATATATAGATGGAGATCTTAATCCGCTTTATGCTAATCCCATGCTTGAAGAGAGGTATTATAACTATGGATTTTCTGTTTCAATGCCAATTGATATTAACTCACTTACAGATATAGAAGCCAGTAAAGTTGAAAAGTTAAGAGCAGCAGTCCAGGTACTTGACAGAAAAGAGACAGTATCAGAAGAGTATGAGTGGATACATAACAGTTTGAATATTTTAGATAAAAAAATAGTTTTGGCTCAAAAAGATGAAAAGGTCTATCAAAGCCTTTTTCGTTTGACTAAGAATCTTGCACAAGCAGGAGAAAAAACTTCTTTGGATGCTGACATCATGCAAAACTCCTTACAAATAAGAAGGTTGGATCAAAAGATATATAAGATAGATAAACAAGTGCAGTTACTGAAACTTTATATACGGGTTGAGAATGTACTTTAGTAAATATATGAATGAGTGGCTCTATGGTGAAGAGGGCTACTATAAAAACTTCAAAGACATAGGTAAATCAGGTGATTTCTATACGGCTGTGAGTACAAGTAGCTTTTTTGGTGCAAGTATCGCAAACTATTTTTATAAACTCCTAAAAGAGGGTAAAGCAGACAGAAATGGCTGGCTCATAGAGATAGGGGCACACCAGGGGTACCTGTTATGTGATATGATACAGTGGCTCTATACTTGTGACCCTACTTTAGTGCAAACACTTAAATTTGCTATCGTAGAGCGTCAACCAGAGGTACAAAAAGTACAGCTTGCTTACATAAAAGAACGTTTTGGGGATGATATACAAATTACGCATTTCAATGATATCGCTGAAGTTGAAGTAGAGTATGCTTTTGTTGTAGCCAATGAAATCTTTGATGCTTTTCCTTGCGAACTCATTAAAGATGAAAAGATTGCCTCTGTGGAAGCAGATGAGATTAGCTGGGAAGAGGCTCCCTCAGAGATGTTAGAGTGGGCTAAAATACACAGATTGACTCAGGGTGAAATTGCAGTAGGGTACGAAGATTTTGCAAAAGAGATGGCATCTGGGATAGACAAGTGTGACTTTGTTTCTTTTGATTATGGTGAGAAGTATGTACGTAATGATTTCTCTATCCGTGTCTATAGATCACATGAAACATTTCCTCTTTTTGATGAATCACTGAACCTATCTGAATCCTATAAAAAAGATGATATTACCTATGATGTGAACTTTGGACATGTGATCGAGGCATTTTCTGTTGAAGGATTTGAAGAAGTAGCTTATGAGACACAAGCACGTGCGTTAATACGCTTTGGACTTATAGAGATACTTGAACAGTTTGCAAAACAGACAACACAAGAGAAGTATGTGAGGGAAGCGGATAAGATTAAAACTCTTATATCACCCACAATGATGGGTGATAGATTTAAGATGGTACATTTTAGAAAAAATTAGGCGATAGATAACTATTGCATCGCTTTAAGCATAGTACATCTTTTAATAGTTGATGCTTCATTTCCAAACATTTGTGTATATTTGTTAAATTTTTCTTGACCCATCATGCTTATACACTCTTCTTTGCTCATGGCATTTGATGTAGTTGTTACAGTTGGTGTGGTCTCTGCTTCTGCCACTTTAACCACTTTTTCTTTTTTGACTTCATCTTCAGGATACATATATTCCGAAGAGTAGTTACCGTCTTGAACTTCTTTTAGTTCGATTTTTTTATGTACTCTTTGAGGAACAGGTACTTTTGTTGCATTTGCTTCTTCTACTGTTTTTTTTGTAACAGTAGGAGTTTTATCTGCACATCCAGCGATAAAAAGAGCTGCAGTTGCAAGCATTATCCAAAATTTCATTTTTGTCCTTTATTTGAGTGTTAGCTTTTAAAGTTAAACGCCATATTGTAATATAATCTAAAGAGAAATACAACTTTTTTATATGAAACAGAGAAAATGACTCTTAAGAAGAAAATAAATGAATATTATTGATTGATCACAACTACAGCGATAGCAAATCCGGCATCATGACTTATGGAGAGTGAAGAGTCTTTAATCTGATGTATTTCTTGTGCTTCTTTGCTTAAGATAAAAGAGGGAGCACCTTTTGAGTTTTTTTCTAAAATAATATCATGAAAAGTAAGTTCTGCACCTATCCCACACCCTAATGCTTTGGCAATAGCTTCTTTTGCTGCCCAAAAGCCAGCGATCGATTCTATTTTTTTTGCAAGTGCAATCTCATTACTATTTAAAAATTTCATTTTAAATTTGTCACCAAACTTTTCTAATGATTTTTCAATTCTATTGATCTGAATGATATCTGTACCTATTTTCATAGCTGTAGTGTAGCAAAAAAATAGTTATGAACTATTGTTTTTTCTTTACAAGGTCTCAGACGGTGGTCACAAGTGACATCACCTTTGGTTCCGAAGCTAAAAACAACAAACAGTTGTTGTTTTTTTACGCTTCTCACATCCACTCAACCACTTTAGAAACTTCATCAGCTACAAAGCATTTTATTTTTGTCTCTTCCATAGGTTTATTCGGGATGACTGCCTTGGTAAAACCTTGTGTTTCCATCTCTTTGAGACGCTGGGTGAGCCCTGATATCTCTCGTATCTCTCCTGTGAGGCTGACTTCTCCCAGGAAAAGTGTTTCAGAACTAAGCTCTCTATCTCTATAGCTGCTTAAAATAGCTGCGATGATGGCAAGGTCAGCAGAAGGTTCATTGACTTTGATACCTCCTGATATATTGATAAAGACATCATAGGTACCCAGTGGAAGATCAAGTTTTTTCTCCAGTAGTGCTAAAAGCATACCCAGACGATTATTATCAAAGCCTGTAGAACTGCGTTTTGCATGTCCATAAGCTTCAGAGACTAAGGCTTGTACTTCAATGATAATGGGTCTGCTTCCTTCCATGATAACGGTAAGAGCAGAACCTGATTGAAGTTTTTCTTTGTTGAAAAATTTACCAGCCATACTTTTGGCATCGTTCAGTCCCTCTTTGTTCATCTCAAATATACCTACTTCATTGGTAGATCCAAAACGGTTTTTAAACCCTCTGAGCAGTCTTAATTCTGAATTGCTATCTCCTTCAAAGTAGAGTACGGTATCTACCATGTGCTCCAGTACCCTGGGCCCGGCGATAGAGCCATCTTTTGTGATATGACCAATGATGAAGATAGGGATATGCAGGCTTTTTGCAACACGCATCAACTCAAAAGTGATGGTTCTCACCTGTGTCACGGAACCTGGCGCTGAGGGTGTTTCATCGGAATAGAGTGTTTGAATGGAATCGATGACAATGAACGCATAATTTTCATTAGATATTTCTGAGAGTACCGTACTTAGATTGATCTCTGGAAGAAGATAGAGGTTGTCGTGGTTTGCATCCAGCCTGTTAGCACGTAACTTTATCTGCCCTGCTGACTCTTCTCCTGAAACATAGAGAACTTTTTTATTGATTTGTGCAAGATTGCCTGCTATTTTTAGCAGCAGTGTTGATTTACCTATGCCGGGACTTCCTCCTATGAGTGTAAGAGATCCAGGGACGACACCGCCACCCAGTACCAGATCCAGTTCTGAACTTCCTGAGGGGAAGCGTGTAACATTGTCTTCTTCTATTTGTGTAATGGGCTTAGCTTTTGAAAGTGTAGCAGCAGAAGAGCTACTGCCTGATGTCTCTTTTAAAAATTTAATTTGATCGGTGCTGAGTTCTATCATGGTTTCCCACTGGTTGCATGAAGTACATTTTCCCATCCATCGTGGAGACTGAAATCCACATGCTTGACATTCAAATAGTGTTTTTTTCTTTGCCATGATATTTACCTTTATTTCTAATTGTTGTATTATAGTTTTAAATACTGTTAGAGGTGAAAAATATGTCAAATTGTCATATTTTTTAAAGTATGGTAATTTAAATTGTGCCCTGACCGTAGGGAAGAAGTGCCCTTAGGGAGAATGTTTTTAGCTTTTAGCTTTTAGCTCTTTTGGTTATAATTTTGGACTTATATATCCTGAAGGACAACTAGTGACATTTAATGCAATTAAACAGCTTTTGTATGGTCTTTATTTGACAAATAGTTTTGGCTATAGATTAAAAAAAACCAATGACCCTATGGAAAAGAAAAGATTAAGACTTGCCTATTCCGAAGCACAGCTTGATACATTACATATTACAGTCAACATTGAAAATATGGAAAAGTTACCTAAAGATGGAAAGTATCTTGTGGTTAGCAACCATAGAAGTATTATTGACCCGCCTATTGTAGAAGTAGCATTAAAAGATACAGAGATATTCGGACCTTGGATTTCAAAAAAGGAGCTTTATAACTCTTTCTTTTTTGGACTTTTTGTTCGTAATGCTGGGTCGATACTCCTTGACAGAGAAAAAAGTCAAATGAGTGGTTTTTTTGCAGAGACTAAAAAAGCAGTAAAACGCGGTGAGTCTATATTTATCTTTCCTGAAGGTACACGAAATAAAACAGATAAGCCTTTGACAGCATTTAAAGAGGGTTCACGTATTATTGCTCTGAAAAATAGATTGCCTATATTGCCTGTATATATTAAAACAGATGCAGGAAAAGCATTGAAAAATGCATTAGATGATAGTAGGGTGGAACAAGAAGTGACTATAGTGATAGGGGATATTATAGATTATAAAGAGAAGACAGACCTTGAAACACTGTATCGTGAAATGTTTTCTCTGGATGAAGAAGGTTAGAGCATACTTTTTTTTAGATAAATATTTCATCTAAAATAGTGTTAATATACTCATTTGCTTTGAAACGGATCAAGTCTTTAGGCTGCTCTCCTGTTCCTATATAGAAAATAGGCATTTGGAGTTCATCAGCGATACTAAGTACTGACCCACCTTTAGCTGTACCGTCAAGTTTTGTGATAATGATACCATCAATGCCAACCATTTCATTAAATACTTTTGCCTGGTTGATGGAAGAGCTTCCCTGTGTACCATCCAGTATGAGCATCTTTCTATGAGGTGCTCCCTCTTGTGCTTTACCTGCAACACGTATCATTTTTTTAAGTTCTTCACTGAGGTTGGTCTGTGTATGGAGCCTTCCTGCTGTATCGATAATAACATTATCAAGATCTTTAGCTTTAGCTGACTCGATCGTATCATAAACTACAGCAGAGGGATCATGTCCTTGTTGTGTTGCAACGATAGGTATGTCCAGTTTGTCTGCCCATCTGCTAAGCTGTTCTATGGCTGCTGCACGGAATGTATCTCCTGCACCAAGGATGACACCATGTCCCATCTCTTTATATCGGTATGCCAGTTTGGAGATAGTAGTTGTTTTCCCTGCACCGTTTACCCCGATGATCATTTCAACAAAAGGTTTGACATCACTCTCTTTCCAGTCTGCTTTGTATTGAAATACAGAGATCAGGGAGTTAAATGCCTGTATGCGGTTGATGTTGCTTGGCAGCTCTTCAAGAAGTCTTTCTACCAGTTCGTAGTTGACATCAGCTTCAAGCAGGATATCTTCAAACTCCTCTTTAGGGATCTCTTTTTTCTTTGTAGGTGCAACTTCTTTGATGGCATCATTGGTTTTGCCTAAAACTTTTTTAAATAAATTAAACATTATGTTTATATCCTTTTACTCTTTTATGGCTTCTTGAATATCATGATCTAACATTTCTACAGGAACAGCACCTTCATAATGCGTGTAGTAGTCACCATCTTTATAGATCACCGTAAGTGGGATGGGAAAATTTTCAGGGAGTTGAAGTTCTTTTACTACTTTAGAGGCAAAGGCATCATTATGCTTACTGTTTGAGATAAAATAGTTTGCATGGTACTTGCTCATAAAATGTTTTAAAGTGTCGTCACTTTGTTTATCGTTTACAAGGATACCTGCAACAAAAACCTTCTTTTTATACTTTTTTTGAAGGTCTGAAAGATAGGGTATCTCTCCACGACAAGGAGAGTACCAAGTACTAAAAAAGTTTACAATGACTATAGATTGGTCAATATTATGAAAAATCATTTTTTGATTGCTCATAGTAAGAGTATGTCTGTTTTGTTGGATATCACTTAAGGTAAAAGTATCTGTTGGTGTTTGTGATGCAGAGGTCTCTTTACTAATAGGCTCTTTCTTCGTTTCTACGGTTTCTACTGTTACTTCTACTTCTGTTTCTGTTTCCATTTCTTCTTGTTCTTCTTGATTTTTATCTTTTTGCGTAAATACTTCAGTAGTATTTTCTACAGCTATAAGAGGTTCTTGCGCTTTTTTATCTTCACATCCCGTGAAAGAGAATAGTGTAAAGTATAATAAAAGAGTAAATAAGAGAAGAGATCTGATTTCTTTCACACTGTTCCTTTGGGTATAATAAATATAGAGATTATATCCAAAAGGCACTAAAAAGAATGGAAGTTACGCAAAGAGAGATAAAGAAAAAGCATTTTAGAATACATTGTTTAAAACGTTTAAAGAAAGCAAGTGGCATAGGTTCCTATAAAAAGGATAAAGTGGTATTACAGCGTTTATATAAACTTATTGTAGAGAGTCATGCACGTAAGATCATGCTTTATTTACCAATGAAAACAGAGATCGATCTTTATCCTCTTATTCAACAGTTAAGAAAAGAAAAGAGGGAACTCTATGTACCGTTTATGGAAGGTAAAAGTTTTAGGGTGGTAAAATATAGATACCCACTGGAAAAAAAACGTTTTGGGATAAAAGAACCAAAAGATTCAAAACAGTATAGAAATAAAAAATTAGATATAGCTATCGTACCCATAGTGGGATTGGATATTACGCACAGACGCGTAGGATTTGGTAAGGGAATGTATGATAGATTTTTTGAAAAAGAGATTAAAAATATAAATAAAACAGTGTTTGTGGCACGTGAGTTGTGTTATAGTAAAGAGATCGTTACAGACGATTATGACGTTAAGGCAGACATGATTATTGTGCCATAAATTGATATAAGTTTCTTTTTCTTTAATAAAAGGAAAAATAATGTTAGGAATTATAGGAGTATCCAGTTTGGCTGGAACAGCTGTAGGAGCAGGAGTTTGCTACTTATGGTTGAAAAATAGTACACAGAGGAAGTTTTCACATCTAGAACTAGAAGCCAAAGCTAAAGCCAAAGCCATAAGTAATGAGGCTGAGCTTTTACTGCAAGAAGCACATGTGAAGATCAAAGCAAAAGAGTTAGAGCAAGAGGGTGAATTTCAAAAACGTATTGCCCAGGTAGAAGAACGTAATCGTTCTTTGATTCTAGAAACAAAAGAGTTAACAAAAGAAGAAGAAAAACTTGCACTCTTACAACATAAAGTACTTAATAAAGAGGCAAATTTAGAAAAACTGGAAGTAGCTAGACAAGAGCAGATCAATCAGGCTATAGAAAAGATGCAAAGTGTAGCTTCTCTTACTCGTGAAGAGGCTAAAGCATATATATTGGAAAAGGTTGAAGAGCAGAGCCGCTCTGAAGTAGCGGGCATAGTACGCAAATATGAACAGTTAGCTAAAGAAGAGGGTGAGAAAAAAGCAAACTACATTTTGGCACAGGCAACAACACGTTATGCAGGTGAGTTTGCAGGTGAAAGACTTATCAACCTTGTGAATTTGCCCAGTGATGATCACAAAGGGCGCATCATCGGTAAAGAGGGTCGCAATATTAAAACCCTCGAGATGCTTTTGGGGGTTGATATCATTGTAGATGAAACTCCAGGAGTAATACTGGTAAGCAGTTTTAATCTTTATAGAAGGGCTATTGCTACACGTGTCATAGAGATACTTGTTGAAGATGGACGTATACACCCTGGCCGTATTGAAGAAGTGCATGAAAAAGTACAGGCAGAGTTTGAGCAAAAAACATATGAAGAGGGTGAGAATATCCTTATAGACTTAGGGATCTTCCCTATGCATGAAGAGCTTGTGCGCTTACTTGGTCGAATGAAATACCGAGCGAGTTATGGACAAAATGCTTTGGCACATACTTTGGAGGTTGCAAGACTGGCAAAAGTGATGGCTGCAGAGATGGGTGGAGATGAGAAGCTTGCCCTGCGTGCAGGACTTCTGCATGATATAGGTAAGGCATTGACACAAGATATGGGTGGTTCACATGTTGAGATAGGGGCAGAGATATGTCGCAGACATAACGAGCACCCAACGGTCATCAATGCTATTTATGCCCATCATGGTCATGAAGAGCCGGATTCTGTAGAGTCTGCGGCTGTTTGTGCAGCAGATAAACTTTCTGCTGCCAGACCAGGAGCCAGACGAGAGGTGCTTGAGAGCTTTACCAAACGTGTGAAAGAGGTGGAAGAGATTGCTACAGCTAAAGACTATGTAGAGCAAGCGTATGCCATTAATGCAGGTAGAGAAATACGTGTTTTTGTCAATGCACAGAAGATGAGTGATAATGAAGCAGTACTTTTAAGTAAAGAGATTGCAAAAGAGATACAAAATAAGGTACAATACCCTGGCGAAATAAAAGTTAATGTCATTAGAGAGACACGATCAATACAATATGCGAAATAAAGGTAGTAGATAGATGAATAGATGTGATGAAATTAAAGCAAATGTAAGAATGGAAGAAAGGTATGCCGGCATGAGTCTTACCTTTGATAAAAACCCTGAACTTAGAACAGAGATCGAAACAGCGATCAAGAAGATCAAAAAACAGACGGGAATGACACCAGAGTGTTTTGATAATTCTAAAGATAAAACAGAAGCCTCTCAGGCGATCTATGTTGAATTCAGTGATGATGTTCAGCGGGATAGTGGAGCATTTTTTGAGTTGTTACTTAGAGAATTAAAGATCGATAAATGCGTTCATGATGTCATAGAAAAATAAATAAAAAGAGAGAAAGTTTTATGTATAAAAAATTACTTATTGGGTTATTGATGGTGTGTAGCGTCTCTTTGAATGCAGCAGAAGTAAAGTCACCGATCGTGGTACTTGAAACAAACGTGGGGAAGATCGAACTTAAAATGTATCCTAAAGCGGCACCTTTAGCTGTTGAAAATTTTGTAACTCATGTGAAAAACGGATATTATAATGGACATATCTTTCACAGAGTGATAAAAGGTTTTATGATCCAAGGTGGAGATCCTACAGGTACGGGTACAGGTGGTACATCGATCTGGAAAAAAGAGTTTAAGAATGAATATGCACCTAATCTTACTTTTAATAAACCATTTTTATTGGCAATGGCAAACCACGGTCCCAACACAAACGGTAGTCAATTCTTCATCACAACAGTTCCTACACCACACCTCAATGGTGGATATACTATCTTTGGTGAAGTGATCAAAGGACAAAAAGCAGTGAAGAAGATAGAGAATGTTACTACTGCACCTGGTGATCGCCCTATGTTTAATCAAACGATCAAGAAAGCGTATATCAAAAAATAGATGAATCTTGATATTTTAAGAGAAGAACGCCAAAAATGGCTTACATGGAAAAATATCAGACCCTATCAGGAAGCTATAAAAGCTTTACCGGAGTACTCAAATGTTCAGATTACGCTTGATGATAGGGTAGAACTTCAAATAGAAAACCTCTCAGATGAAGAAGCAGAGCAGATAAAGCAAACAGCTTTGCTTATGAAACCTTGGCGTAAAGGTCCCTTTCAGTTCAATGAACTCTTCATTGACTCAGAATGGCAAAGCCAGATCAAATACAATTTACTTGAACCTCATTTTGATCTCAAAGACAAGATCGTAGGTGATATAGGTTGTAATAACGGTTATTATCTCTTTCGTATGCTCTCACAGGAACCTAAAAAACTCATAGGTTTTGATCCCTCAGCTATTTATTACTCTCAATTTCAGTTTCTAAACCATTTTATAAAAAGTGATATCGTTTATGAACTTTTGGGTGTGGAGCATGTAGAGTTTTATGAACACAAGTTTGATACACTCTTTTGTCTAGGTGTACTCTACCATAGGTCAGACCCTGTTGCGATGCTGAAATCACTCTTTAAGGGACTCAACAAAGGTGGAGAGCTCATACTTGATACCTTTATGATAGATGGTGAAGAGGAGATGTGTCTTACACCTAAAGACAGGTACTCCAAAATTCCAAATATTTACTTTGTACCTACGGTCAATGCACTGAAAAACTGGTGCTATAGAGCAGGATTTGAAACAGTTGAAGTACTAGAGACGATGAAAACCGAACTAAACGAACAAAGAAAAACAGAGTGGATAGACACCCAAAGTCTTGAAGACTTTCTTGACCCAAATGATGCTACAAAGACGGTGGAAGGCTATCCTGCACCTAAAAGAGTCTATATAAAAGCAGTAAAATAATTAAATTAAATTTTTTATATAATAAGCAACTAGTTGCGTGAGCATGCTGCTGAAGCAAACTTAGCGTTAGCGTAAGTCAGCAGGGCTTTGCCCTGTAGACGGTCAATAAATGGTACCCTGCACCTAAAAGAGTTTATATAAAAGCGATAAAATCACCGTAAAAGTAATAAAATACCACAATAAACTAAAAGTTACTTTTATTTTTAAATAAGGTACATTTTGCTATAAATACGCTAATAAAAGAGAAAAGTGGAAAAAACTTAAGTTTCTGTTTAAGTTTTGTTTACTTTTTGAGTAGATTGGAAGAACATAAAACAATGAGAATATTAACAGTAGGTTTCAATGACGAATACGTTAAGGAACTTGAAAAAGAATTAGATAAATACTTCATTTGCATTGTTGATAATGCAAAAGATCTTTATGATGCAACAAACTTTACAGACTTTAGACACTATGAACTTGTGATCATTGTAGATGAGGGTGTGAAGTTTTCACTTGAACGTTATGTTAATGAAGTGAAAAAGAAGAAGAGTGAAACAAAGATCATGATCTTGACAGAAAATTATCGTCAACAGTCTGGTTTCTTCTCTCTAGGTGTAGATGATGTTATTTATGATCACTGTGAGTACCCAGATCTTATTGCTGCTAGAGTATTGGCAAATATGAGACACCTTTTTGGTACTACAGTGGATATAGGCAAACTTGTTATTGATATTGCAAACAAAAAGATAGAGTATGATGAAAAGATAGTTTCTCTTAATGGTAAAACATTTGATATCTTAGCTTATCTTGCGTTGCGTAAACAAAGAGTATTCTCAAAAGATGAGATCATTAATGCACTTTGGGAAGAGCCGGAGTATGTGAGTGACAATACGGTTGAGGTTGCTATTAACCAGATTCGTAAACGTTTGAAAAGTATTCTTGGGTTTCAGGTGATACATACAGTTCGTAGACGTGGATATAAATTCTCATATTAATTTTTTCCCGTAGGGTCGGTTTACCGACCTTATACAAACTTCTCATAATTTTCAACTATTTCCATTCATCTTAATTGTGGTGTTGTTTCTCTCTTCATTTTTTTAGAAAAAACGAAGCAAAAAATCGTCGTGGCTCTCGAATCGCTTCGCTTTCAAGGGCGTTCGCCACGACAAGACACACTTCGTGTGATTAATAGGTGGTTTGCTATAATTTTAAAAAGTCATAGGAATAATCATGCAACTCAACACCCACTTAAATATTAATACTACCCTTTGCGGTAAAGTAACAAAACTCCAAGAAAACTATGCAGAAGTTTTACTCCATACAACACAACAAATGACAGCAGATAGACAAGGGCTAGTACATGGCGGTTTTATCTTCGGTGCAGCTGATTATGCTGCTATGTCGGCAGTGAATGATCCCTTAGTTGTATTAGGCGCTTCAAGCTCTAAATTCATTGCTCCTGTGAAAGTAGGAGATGCTGTTTTGTGTAAGGCAACAGTGGTGAGTGAAAAAGGTAAGAAGCGAGAAGTTGATGTACAAGCTTTTGTAGAAGAAAAGCTTGTATTTGAAGGTAGTTTTACGACTTTTGTATTAGAACAACATGTTTTATCGTAGGGTCGGTTTACCGACCACCGTGACAATCATGTTTTTTATTGGTCGATAAATCGACCCTACACGATCATAACGAACGTCTCACCTGATCTATCCAAAATGGAATGACTCTTTGCTCAGCTTTAAGTGTAGTGCTTAACCCATGCCCAGGGTAGAGAGTATAATCACCCTCTAGCTTCATTGCTTTCTCTAAACTTTTTACCATGTCTTCTCCGCTTGAAGAGGGGAAGTCCCATCTTCCTATGGATTGTTGGAAGAGGAAGTCTCCACTGAACCATACGTCACCCATCTCGATGATGGAGTTGCCCGGGGTGTGTCCGGGGAAGTGGCGGTATTTGATCTTGACACCTTCCAGGGTGAGTTCTTCATCTCCTATGACTTCATAGTCAGGTGTGCTTTTAGGTGTACCCTGTCCTAGTGGGTCATCGGTGAGCATGAAGACATCACCTTTGGGGCAATAGATAGGAAGTTTTAGTTTCTCTTTTATCTCTGCATTAGACCATACATGATCGAAATGTCCATGGGTGTTTAAGATGGCTACCGGGTTGGTGACATTGTTTAGAACCCATGTTGTAGCATCTACTCCGGGGTCAATGATGAAGTCTTTTCCATCCACTGTAGCAATGTAACAGTTGGTTTGGTAAGGTCCCATAGGTTGTATTTTAATTTCCATCAGTTATAATTCCTTATGAATATTTATCAAGTCTTAGAAACAGCCATTACTAGTGATGATATTGATATCAAAGAGAAGTTGACTACTCAGTGTTTGGAGTATTGTAGCCAAAATGAGGTTAGTTGTGCAGATGATTTTAGCCCAATCGTGTTTGAAACCCCTTCATATGCTTCAAAGTGTCACATTGTAAATCCTAGAGAACTACCGGCCAGAAAGGATTTTGACAGTATAGAAGGTTTGGCTACGTTAGTACATGCTATTGAGCACATAGAGTATTCTGCCATAGACTTGGCATTGGATGCAGTCTATCGTTTTCCTGAGATGCCCCTTGAGTATAAAATAGACTGGCTAGTCGTTGCCCAAGATGAGATACGTCACTATAAAATGTTAGATGAATTATTGGTATCGTTAGGCTACAAGTATGGAGATTATCCTGTGCATTGTGGACTGTTTGATGCAGCAGAACATACAAGCGAGTCGGTACTTGATCGGATGGCGATAATCCCTCGCTATTATGAAGCATCCGGATTGGATGTCAACCCACAGATTATCAAGAAGTTAGATAATAAACGAAAAAACCCACTAGTGAAAAAACTCATCGATGCACTGAATGTCATTTATGATGAAGAGATAGACCATGTATATAAAGGTGACAAATGGTTTAAATACCTTTGTAAAAAAGAGGGGCTGGAAGAGAGTGTCTATTTTGAGATACTTGAACGCTATAAACTGCTTACAAAACATAGACCTCATATCAACGTAGATGCAAGGAAAGAGGCAGGATTTACCTGCAGTGAGATAAAAAAATTGGGTGCGAAAGAGTGTTCATGAAAGTGTTTTTGACAGCTTTTTTTGAGAAGATGTTTTTTGCGCCTAAATGGTATCATTACCCCCTGATTATAGTGCTTCTGCCACTATCTCTTATCTATGGTGTTTTTATGTCTTTACGAAGAATGGCTGTTAGAAAAAAAGATTTTGCTATTCCCATCGTCAGTGTGGGAAATCTTATTGTGGGTGGCTCTGGTAAAACCCCTTTTGTCATCGCCTTAGCTTCCAGGTTTAAAAATGTAGCCATCATCTCCCGTGGTTATGGTAGAAAAAGTCAAGGGCTTGTTGAAGTAAGTCAAAATGGTGAAATATTGGTAGATGTAACGCAAAGTGGTGATGAGCCTATGTTGATGGCTAGCTCATTGTCTCAGGCATCGGTCATTGTCAGTGAAGACAGGCACAAAGCCATAGAATTAGCCAAAAAGCAAGGTGCAAAACTTATCATCCTTGATGATGGGTTTAACCGTGTTGAGATAAAAAAGTTTGAGATACTGCTTGAACCACAAAATATCAAAAATTATCTTCCTTTTCCTGCAGGAGCATTTAGAGAGTTTTACTTTAACCGAAAATATGCAGATATTATTGTTAAAGAGGATGATGACTTTAAACGTGTTGTATTGTTTGAAGATCTTAGAGAACGTATGGTACTGGTAACGGCCATTTCAAATCCTGTAAGATTAGACAAATATTTGCCTGAAGGTGTGGTTGAAAAGGTTTATTTGGAAGACCATGCCTATTTTGATGAGCAAAGACTTAAAACAATTTTAGAAGAACAAAATGCAAGTTCTTTGCTTTGTACTTCGAAAGATAAAGTGAAGATGGAAGGGTTTAAGTTAGCTATCTCTGAAATGAAGCTAAAATTAGAGATTAAAGATGAAATTTTTATAAAAATAGAAGATTATATTCAAAATTATAAATGATAGTAACAAGTTACGAAGGCACTCTGTGAAGAGTGCTTTTTGGACTTGTTCAAAAAGGAACACGTAAGATGAAAGATAAGATCGATGTAGTAAAAACACTGCTTGATGCGTTACCATTTATCAAAAAATTTGCAAATGAGAAAATCGTTATAAAGTATGGTGGTGCTGCACAAACAAGTTCTGAACTCAAAGAGCAATTTGCACAAGATATCGTTTTATTGCACTTTGTGGGAATGAAACCTATCATTGTACATGGTGGGGGAAAAAGTATTACAAATCTTTTGGCTGATCTGGGGGTAGATACGAAGTTTATAGATGGACAGAGAGTGACTACCAAAGAGGTGATGCGTATCGCTGAGATGGTACTTTCCGGAGAGATCAACAAAGAGATAGTCTCTCTGCTTGATAATCACGGTACAAAAGCCATAGGTATCTCCGGGAAAGATGGTGGATTTTTAAAAGGTATTCCCAAAGACTTTGAAAACTTTGGTTATACAGGGAAGATAGAGCATATTAATCCGGAGATCGTAGATAACATTATCGAAGATGGAGCAGTACCTGTCATCGCACCTATCGCAGGAAGCAGCACTATGGGGCATCCGGGTTTTAACATCAATGCAGACCTCGCCGCAAGCAAGATAGCCGTAGCACTTGAAGCACGAAAAGTACTCTTCTTGACAGATACTCCAGGGGTACTGGATAAAAATATGGAACTCATCACCAACTTAAGCATAGAAAAAACAGAAGCATTGAAAGCAGATGGTACGATACAAGGGGGTATGGTACCTAAAGTGGATGCGTGTATCGAAGCACTCAGAGGTGGGGTGAAAAAAGCACATATTATTGATGGACGTGTGGAGCATTCTTTGCTTCTTGAAATATTGACAAGCTCAGGTGTGGGGACTTGTATCGAACTTTAAAATAGTAAATAGGGAGGGGAGAATATGAAAAGAGTAGTTGAATTAACTGTAAGTGTTATCTGCTTTACTGCGATACTTTTCAGTGGTCCCATTAAACCGATCCCCAATGAGATAAAAGTAGATACAAAGAAGGTTCAGCTGGGAAAGAAACTCTTTTTTGATCCTATTCTTTCCAAAGATGGTACTATCTCCTGTGCCACCTGTCATGATCTTCAAAATGGTGGGGATGATGGTTTGAAATTTTCTTTTGGTATTGGAGGGCAAGAAGGGAATATCAATTCTCCTACGGTCTATAATGCAGTGTTTAATTTTCGCCAATTCTGGGATGGACGTGCCAAAGATCTGAAAGAACAGGTATTTGGTCCCATAGAAAATCCTGTAGAGATGGGACATAGCATGGATCTGACGGTTAAAGTACTTAAAAAAAGTAGTGCATATAACAAAGCGTTTAAAGATATCTATTCTGATGGTATTACCCATAAAAATGTAGCTGATGCTATAGCAGAGTTTGAAAAAGCTTTGATCACCCCGGATTCTCCTTTTGACAGATATCTAAAAGGAGATGAAGAGGCTATCAGTCAGAAAGAAAAAGAGGGCTATCGACTTTTTGAATCCAAAGGGTGTATCCTTTGTCATCATGGGGTAAATGTTGGAGGAAACTTTTACAATAAATTTGGTATTTTTAAAGATGCAAATAGCAGTAATTTAGGACGATATAACATCACTAAACGTGAAGAAGATAAATATGTTTTTAAAGTACCCTCTTTAAGAAATATTGCTTTGACAGCTCCTTATATGCATGATGGGCGCATGAGTGCATTAAAAGATGCTGTTGAGTTCATGACAGAACATCAACTGGGAAGACATATGGAACCTGGAGAGACAGATGCTATTGTTGCATTTCTTCAGTCTTTGACAGGTGAGATCCCTGCAATAGTGAGATCGAAATGATAATTCAGCCTAAAAACTTTAAAAAAATATGGATAGATAAGTTTTTATGGTTACTTATTTCTTTCGCATTAATACTCTTTCTCCTTTTTATCTATTTGCAAAAAATTGATGGAGATATAAAAAACTATGACAGTTATCATCAAAAACTTGAGAAAATGGTCAGTGTGGATCATCAGTTGGAATCTTTCTTTTTAAGAGCATACCGTTATATAGATTATGATGAAACAAGTCGTGCATCAAAAGAGTTTGAAGAGAATTTAGATTTTCTTAAAAAGAGTGATGTTAAAAAAGAATTTGGTCAACATATCTATAAAAATATTGAAAATATAGAGAGTATTTATGAACAAAAATTACAGCTACTTGAACGTTTTAAAACACTCAATTCAAGGGTTACAAATTCTATTCATTATCTCTATGATCTGCGAAAAACGATGGATAAAGAATATGCGGAGGATGAAAAAAAACAAGAGTTGATCAATCAGATCTTTTTTATAGTGGTTCAAACTTTAATGGATCTTCCAATTGATCAAAAAAAACTAGATACGAATATGATAGCGTTGAAACATTATAGTAAAGAGTATAAGGTGCTTGGCTATTTTTATCAACATAGTAAACAATTTTTTTCTGATATTGAAGTGATAAAGAAGAAATTAATTCAAAATAAAAAGATCAAACTTCTTGATGCAATTACCCAGACGATGCATAATCTAATAAAATATTATGATTATAATCGTAATGAACAAAAGGTGATCACCTTTTCATTTTTTCTATTTGCTTTTTTGATCTTGATCATACTTATGTTTAACTATCAACGTGTACGTAAAGCTACACGTGAACTACAGGCATTTCGTTATGCGATAGAGAATAGTGATAATGCTATAGTAATAACAGATAAAGATCGTCGTATTCAATATGTGAATGAGGCTTTTGAATTACAGAGTGGATATATGAAAGATGAGGTACTTGGAGAGAATCCAAATATCCTTAAGTCCGATCTTCTCAGTGATGACTTTTATAAAAATATGAATGAAACACTTGATCGTGGAGAGAAGTGGCAGGGGGAGTTGATCAACAGGCGTAAGGATGACTCTCTTTTATATGAAAAAGCGTCTATTGTTCCTATTTTTTTAGAGGGTGAACTGGTACAATATCTTGCGGTCAAGCTCGACATTACTGATTATATAGAACAACAACAAAAGCTACAGCAGTCTGCAGCAGTGTATGAAACCATTGGTGATGGGATCATGATCACAGACAGTGAGAAAAAAATCCTCTCGATCAATCCTGCATTCATTAAAATGTTTGGTTATGAAGAAGAAGAACTTATCGATCAGGAACCAATGATAATCACTTCAATAAAACAGGATAGAGCTTTTTATAAAAGAATGTGGTATTCCTTAACGACAAGAGATCGATGGACAGGAAAAATATATAATAAAACTAAAAGTGGAAAGGTACTTCCTATTTGGCTTACTATTACAGTAGTTAGGGATAAAATAGGAGCTATTGCAAACTTCATAGCGATCTATACTAATTTAGAAGAGATCATAGAAATGGAAGAGAAAGCAGATTTTCTTGCCTATCATGATAGTTTGACACATCTTCCTAACCGTGCACATTTTGAAAGAGAGATCGTCAGTATTTTTGATCTTGCAAAGATCAATCATGAGATGATAGCCGTACTTTTTATTGATTTGGATCGATTCAAAGTGATCAATGATACACTGGGACATTATGTTGGAGATGAAATGCTTATTTATGTAGCTAATCGTATCAAAAATATATTGAGAAAAGATGACCTGTTTGCACGTATCGGTGGAGATGAATTTGTGATCATTCTTGATCCTGTAACATCAAGAGAAGATGCTGCGTTGATAGCAGAGAAGATCCTGTCTGTTATCAGAGAACCTATAGAGGTTCAAAATTACCATCTTACTACGTCAGCAAGTATTGGTATTGCCCTTTATCCTGATGATGGACTTGATAAAGGTGAGATCATCAAACATGCGGACTCTGCGATGTATCATGCCAAAGAAAATGGTAAGGATAGATATGAATTTTATACAGAGCAGCTTTCTGTTGATATACAGATGCGTTTGCATCTTGAGCAGGAATTAAAACATGCTTTGAAGAAAAAAGAACTCTATCTTCATTATCAGCCACAGTATGATCTGGAAAATAGGAAAGTATTTGGGGCAGAAGCACTTTTGAGATGGTATAATCCAAGTCTTGGACAGGTTCCTCCTGATGTCTTTATCTCTGTGGCTGAAGAGACAGGAATAATCATTGATATAGGGTATTTTGTCTTTGAAGAAGCATGTCTGGAATATATGCATTGGAAGGAACAGGGACTGGATATCGATAGCATTTCTGTGAATATCTCCCCTATACAGTTTAGAGAAGAAGAGATATTTGAAAAGTTTAAAAAGATCATTGAAAAGGTAGGTATATCTCCTCAAAACATAGATATTGAAATTACAGAAAGTTTTATTATGGAATATTCAACCACAAGTCTTAGCATTCTTGAAGATTTCCGTAGGATAGGATGTCAAATATCTATAGATGATTTTGGTACAGGGTACTCTTCTATGAGTTATATGAAAAGTTTGCCACTTGATACGATCAAGATCGATAGATCATTTGTGATGGATCTGCCGTATGATACTCATGATGTTGAAGTTTCCAAGGCAATCATTGCACTCTCTAATAGTTTGGGATATAGTGTCATAGCAGAAGGGATAGAAAATGAACTTCAGGAGGTATTCCTAAGAGAGAATGGATGTAATGTCGGACAGGGATATTACTTTGCCAGACCAATGGACGCGAGTGCATTTGTAGCGTTTGTGAAAGAAAAAAATCAAGAAGGCATAAAAGAGTAATAACTTGATACTTTTGCAGTATAATGAAGAAAATGTAATTATCAAGGATAAGAAATGCTAAAAAAGTTATTTTATGTAGTATTGGGTATATTACTTCTTTCAGTGAGTGCTCAAGCAAAAGAAGCAAAGTCAAAAAAAGGTGTCAAAAAAGAAGCCTATCATGCAGTATGGCAAAAACTGTATGGTGGAGATGAAGATGATATTGCTTATGATATTGTAGCACTTGAAGATGGGGATAGTGCCATAGTGGGTACTTGTAAATCATATAATGCGAAACGTACAGACATTTGTGTGACGCGTATGACTGCCAAAGGTGATATGAAGTGGCGTTTATGGCTTGGTGGAGCTAAAAAAGATGAGGGGAAAGCCATTTCACGTGCTGCTGATGGAAGTATTTTGGTGTTGGGAAGTTCTAAGTCTTTTAGTGAAAATTATGACTATGATCTTTTGGTGGCAAAAGTATCACTTAAAGGTAAATTAGTTTGGCAGCAAAACCTTGGTGGAGCTCGTGATGAATTTGCAGGGGGTATTGCAGGTACAAATGATGGTGGAGCCTTGATCGTAGGTGACAGTGAATCTTATGGTGATGGAGATAAAGATATCTATATTGCAAAACTGGATAAAAATGGAAAAGTGGTTAATGAACATACGATAGGTGGAAAGAAAGCTGATAGTGCCAAGTCTCTCACAAGAACAAAAGACGGTAAATTTGTGATGGTGGGTTATCGTGAAATAGCAAGGGCTGGTAATGCAGATTTCTTTGTTATGAAACTGGATGAGAATGGTAAAAAGATCTGGGCAAGAACCTATGGACAAGAAGCTGAAGATATACTACTTGGTGTGACTGCTACTGTAGATAATGGTATTGTAGCCATAGGAAAAACACAATCGTATGGAAGTGAACAGACAGATCTTACCGTGATGAAGTTTGATGCAAAAGGAAAACTGATCTGGCATAAAATTTATGGATTTAAGTATTATGAATATGGGAATGCCGTAGCAACGACACGTGATGGTGGTTTTATTCTTGTTGGAGGTACCAATACGCTGGGTAAAGGTAACCACAGTGCATATGTTTTAGCATTGAACAGAGTAGGTGAATTGATCTGGTCACATGTATATGGTGATGAAAGAAAAGATGTAGCACATGGAGTGGCACGTATGAGTGATGGAAGCATCATTGTAGCAGGAGAAACAAATAGTTTTAAGAGAGCTAAGAACTTTTATATGATCAAATTGAATAAATAATTAACTTTCTTTAGCTATAATTATATTTAATATAATAAATATAGGATAATAGATGCAATTTATTGAGACACGGGGAAATGATGGTCAGAAGCCAAAAAGCGTAGCATTTTCGGAGGCGATCTTGAGTCCAAGTGCCAGTTTTGGTGGACTGTATGTACCTGAAGCCCTTCCCAATTTAAATGAAGAATTTTTAACAAAACATCTCTCCAGCCATTATAAAACATTGGCATTGGATTTTTTACAACAGTTTAATATAGATATAAAAATAGAAGTTTTAAAAGAAGCACTTAAAAGATATGATGCTTTTGATGATCCCTCTAATCCGGTTCCTCTTACTCAGATAGAAGAAGATTGTTTTGTATCTGAACTCTATCATGGGCAGACACGGGCTTTTAAAGATATGGCACTGCAACCCTTTGGATATATTTTAAGTAAGCTAGCTCAAGAGAGAGGTGAAAATTACCTTATTATGGCTGCAACTAGTGGTGACACAGGTCCGGCAACATTGGAGACATTTAAAAACCAGAACAATGTTAAAGTAGCTTGTCTTTATCCCGATGGTGGAACGTCTGATGTTCAGAAACTTCAAATGGTGACGGAAGATGCTGAGAATCTTAAAGTAATAGGTGTCAAAGGAAACTTTGATGATACACAACATGCACTCAAAGATCTCCTTGCCTCTGAAGATTTCAAGTCTGAGTTAGAAGAACGCGGCATTAAACTCACTGCTGCGAATTCTGTAAACTTTGGACGTATTATATTCCAGATCATTTATCATATTCACAGTTATTTGGAAATGGTACGTAACAAAAAAATAACGATGGGTGAAAAGATCTACCTTATAGTCCCAAGTGGTAATTTTGGAAATGCATTAGGTGCGTATTATGCAAAAAAAGCAGGACTTCCGATCCAAAAGATTTTAATCGCTTCGAATATCAATAATATTTTGACAGACTGGATCACTACAGGTTCTTATGATCTTACAGATAGAACATTGATACTGACAGAATCTCCTGCGATGGATATCCTTAAAAGTTCAAATATTGAGCGTGTGATGTATGATAAGTTTGGAGGAGAGAGAACCAAAGAGTTGATGGATGCATTGGCAAATGAGGGTAAGTATCAGTTAAGCAGTGAGGAGTTGGCATCTTTACAAGAAGATTTTGCTGCTACCTTCTCTGATGATGCTGAGGGCGAAGCGGTAATCGCTGCCTATGCACAAAAAGGGTACATTATGGATCCTCATACGGCAACATGTATGAAAGCGTATGAGACACTTAGAGAAGAAAAACTTCCTACAGTGATCTACTCAACAGCAGAATGGACAAAATTTTCTTCAACTGTATCCAAAGCACTTGGACATACAGTGAAAGATGATATAGAAGCATTGAAATGGGTGACAGAAAATGCAAATGTTTCTGTTCCTCCAATGATAAATGCTCTATTTAGCAAACCTATTATGCATACAGTGGTAGTAGATAAAGAATCTATCAAAGGAGAGATGTTAAACTTTTTATAGTTTTGCATAACATAATGTCTAGAAATTATTTAACTTTTTTGATCATACCTTTTGTCATACTGAAAGTTGCAACTGCAAAGGAAGTAGACTGTAGAGTTATTACAGGGGGGACAACAGAATGTAACCCTTACAGTTCAAGATTTGTAAAAGCAAAAGAGATAAGATATGAACTGCACAAAAAAAAGTTAATAGTCGTTAGAACACTCCCTGTTCCTGAGAAAAGACCTCCTATGAAAGTTGTATCAGTAGCAGATATGATTGAAAGATATGTAAAAGTTGAAGACTCTATACGTTTTAAGGGGACGGAAGAGACACCTTTGGCGGGAACAAAAAAAGAAAGAATATATTCACAGATAGAAAAGATCAGGCTTGAGAGAAAAAAACTTTTCGATAAAATGCAAAAAGTTAAAGAAGAGAAAGAAAAAAAGAGATTCGAAGCATTAAAGCTTGCAGAAAAAGAGAAGATAAAAGAGCTAGAAGAAAAACGTAAAAAGCAAGGTTTATATGTGATAGAAAAAGGTGATAGTTTGAGTACTATTGCTGCGAAATTCAGTATGAAGACAAAAGTATTAAGAGAACTGAATAATATGAAAAAGAGTTCAATGCTTCGGATAGGAAAAAAACTGACTATCCCCTACAGTCAAAAAAAGATTGATGTTATTTCACGTGCAGAGTATGTTATAGAAAAAGGAGATACTCTTAGCTCGATTGCACAAGAGTTTAACCTTACCTCTAAAGCTATTAAGAAATTTAACCACTTAAAAAAAGGTTCTACTATACGCTTGGGACAGAAGATACTTCTGCCGCTACCTCATAAATTAGCAGAGGCTAAAAAAATAAAGATGCTCCGAAGTTACGGTAAACGAAAACTTCGTGTTACTGCTACAGCTTATAGTTCGCATAGAGCGCAAACTGATAAAACACCATTCTTGGCAGCATGGAATAACCGTTTGCGTCCAGGTATGAAGATCATTGCTGTCTCCAGAGATATGTTGACCAGATATGGTATGCGTAACGGTACAAGAGTAAGAATAGCCGGATTACCTGGCATTTATAGAGTAAGAGATAAAATGAATAAACGGTATAGAAAACGAATCGATATTTATATGGGTCTCGACAGAAGAAAAGCATTACGTTGGGGAAGACGTAGTGTTGTGATTTATTGGTAGTTAAAGGGATTCAAAAATCTCTAAAACATCAAGGTATCTGTTACTCTTTTCTTCATATGTCTCTTCAAGTAAAGCCAACTCTTCGGTAATAACATTTAACCCTTTTTCCTGATAACATTTTGGATCCTGTAAGCAATGATTGAGTTGTTCTATCTCAACTTCGAGTGCTTCTATCTCGTCAGGTAATTTGTCGAAATCCTGTTGTTCCTTGTAGCTGAGTTTTGTCTGCTTTTTGTCTTTAGTTTTAGTCTCAGTTTTAACGGTTGCAGTTTTGACCTCTTTTTCCAGATCAAACAGCTCTTTTAACTCTTTTTCTATGCTTAGGTATTCAGTATAGGTTTGGAAAGACTCTTCCACAATACCATTACCTTTAAAAATAAAGAGCTTAGAAGCAATTTTGTCTATGAAGTAACGGTCATGAGAAACAAAGAGGATCGCACCAGGGAAGTTGATGAGTTTCTCTTCTAAAATGTTAATGGTTTGGATGTCCAGGTCATTGGTAGGTTCATCTAAGATGAGACAGTCTACCTTTTTTGCTAAAAGCAGGGCAAGTGCCACACGATTTTTCTCCCCACCGGAGAGCATACCTACTTTTTTGTCTAAAAACTCTTTAGGGAAAAGAAAACTTTTAAGATAGCCATAGACATGAAAACTCACACCCTGTACATCTATATGGTCGCCTCCATCCGGACAGAAGGTTTCAATGAGTGTTTTGTTGTCATCGAGCATTTCTCTATGCTGGTCAAAGTATCCTAAGGCAAAGTCACCTTGTTTGATGACACCTGAGTCTGGTTTAATGCGTCCTAACATCAGTTTGAGCAGAGTAGATTTTCCCGCACCGTTGATACCTACAATGGCTATCTTGTCTTTTTGCAAGATGCGTGTAGTGAAGTTTTCTATGAGTTTTTTCCCAGGTACAGCGTAGCTCATGTTTTCTATGTCAAAAAGCATTTTTTTGCGTGAAACCCCTTCGTCACGGTTAAAATGTTTTTTCTCTCGTTCAAGCTCCACCATCATCTTGCGTATAAGCGTAGGGTTGTGTTTGGCTTCTTCACGTAGTTCAAAGACACGACGTTTACGTCCCTGATTACGTTTTTCTCTGGCTTTCACCCCTTTGCCAAGCCATGCCTCTTCTTGTTTGAGAAGTCTCAGCAGGTTATCATGACTCTTTTTCATAGTATGCATACGTGCCTCTTTTTGTTCCAAGTAAGCCATGTACCCACCTGTATAGCTTACAAGCTCCTGGTTGTCCACTTCTACAACACGTGTTGCAATGGTGTCTATGAAATGTCTGTCATGTGAGATAAAAAGCAGGGTGAAATTTTCTTTGAGTAAGATCTCTTCTAAAAACTCCACCATATAGACATCAAGGTGGTTGGTAGGCTCATCAAGCAATAGTACATCAGGTTTTTTAAGTATAAGAGATGCCAAAGCCACACGACGTTGTTCTCCACCCGAAAGAGAGACTACAGGACGGTTTTCATACTCTTTGAGCTTAAACTCTTGCATGACGCGTTCTATCTTATCATCAAGGTTCCATGCATTATGATGGTCTAAAAAAGAGGTAACCCTATCGAGTTTTTTGAGTAGTTCCCTGTTTCCAAAGTCCTCTGCTACTTTAAGACTAAGCATATCATACTCATCTTTAGCTTCTTTTAGTTCTGTAAGTTCATTCAGTATAGCTTCCCGTACTGATAGGTCTGGGTCAAAGTGAGGTTGTTGTGCAAGCATTTCTATATGAATAGTACTGTTTACAACTCTTTTACCCTCAGTGGGGTCTTCTTCTCCCATGATGATCTTCATCAGAGTAGATTTTCCACAACCATTTTGTCCCACAATGGTCACTCTCTCACCCTCATTAAGATGAAAGTCCACATCATCAAGAAGTAGTTTAATGTCATATTGTTTCTTGATATTGAAGAGGTCTATGAGTGCCACGATTATTCCTTAAAATATATTGCCGCAATTATATCAAATTGGGTATATTTTAAGGCTTGATAAGGTATATTCCAAATAAAAAAAGAAGACCTATGTTAGAAATAATACTTGCCCTTTATTCCCTTTATACTTTTATGAGACTTTATATATCTTTCATGCAGATAGGATACATTAATGATGAAAAACGAAAAGACCCTGTTCTGATGCCGGCAGGTAAATATATGGTGGCAGCAAACTACGCAGTAGCAAAAGAGAAGCTCTCTCTGGTTGAGACATTTGTTGATTATCTTATGTTTGTGTGGTGGGTATTGGCAGGGTTTTCACTACTTGCTTCTGTTGTACAGGTAGAAGGTGCCATTATGCAAGCTGTGCTTTTCCTCTTTGGCTTTATTATTGTAAATTATGTAGTAGGACTTCCTTTTCAACTCTATCAAACATTTAAGATAGATGAAGATTTTGGGTTCAATAAAATGACAGCTAAAATGTTCATACTCGACACACTAAAGTCAGCAGCACTGTTTATTGTACTTGGTGGTGCTATATTTGCAGTGCTTGCCTGGATCATCAGTGAGTATGAAATGTGGTGGTTGTGGGGGTTTGTACTTATGTTCTCTATCGCAGTCATGGCAAATGTTTTAGCCCCATTTTTTATGAGTCTTTTCAATAAGTTCTCTCCTCTAGATGAGGGTGAACTTAAAGATGCCATTGTTAAACTTATGGAACAGGCAGGGCTTAAAAGTGATGGTATTTTTGTGATGGACGCAAGTAAGCGTGACAGTCGTCTTAATGCATTTTTTGGTGGTCTTGGTAAAAGTAAAAGAGTTGTACTTTTCGATACACTCATTGAAAAACTCAACAAAAAAGAACTTTTAGCGGTTCTTGGACATGAGTTGGGACACTTCTCACATGGTGATATTTGGAAAAATATTGCATTGATGGGGCTTTTACTTTTTATCTCCTTTTACCTTTTTGGACATTTGCCTGATACACTGTTTACACAAATGGGTGTGATCCCTGAAGCGGGTGTACAAATAGCAATGTTGATGCTTCTTTTACCGTTAGTGAGTTTCGTCTTTACGCCATTTATGTCTTATGTAAGCCGTCATAATGAGTATGCAGCAGATGAGTTTGGTTCAAAAATGGGTGGAAAAGAAAATTTGGTCTCAGCACTTTTGAAACTTATTACAGAAAACAAAGCCTTTCCAAAGTCACACCCTTTGGTCATCTTCTTTTACTATACGCATCCACCTGTATTGGAAAGACTTAAAGAGTTAGGTTATGATGCGACCAATACTATCATCGAGGAAGAGAAGATAGAAGAGGAATCTTTACCTACGGATGGTATATTTGCTCATATGGACAGAGGTGAAAAATAAATTGCCAATAAGCATAAAAGAAAGTTTAGCATGGGCAAAAGAACAACTAATAGAAGTTTGTGAACGTCCACAGTTCGAAGCAGAGTTACTTTTGGCCTATCATCTAAATCAAGACCGTATGTACTTGATCACACATGATAGTGATTTGATTGATAATATAGAAAACTTTCAAGGTCTTATCCAAAGAAGAGCAGCCAATGAACCCTATGAATACATCGTAGGATCTGCCAGTTTTTATGATATTCATTTAGAGGTAGAAGAGGGTGTACTTATCCCCCGCCCTGAGACGGAGATACTTATAGACTTGGTTTCTGAGATCATTGAAAAAGAGAACATTACTCGTATCGCTGAGATAGGAGTGGGTTCTGGGGCTATTTCTGTGGTATTGGCTAGAAAGTTTCCAGAACTCCGTCTTATTGCTACAGATATTTGTGATACGCCATTAAAGGTGGCAGGAAAAAATATTGATACTTTTGGTTTGCATGAACAGATCGAGATTCGTAAGTCTAATCTTATAGATGATGTTCCTGAAGCGTTGGAACTCGTAGTGTCTAATCCTCCTTATATCGCAGAGGATTTTATACTTAAATCAAATGTAGTGGACTATGAACCAAAAGAGGCACTTTTTGGTGGTAGAGTAGGTGATGAACTGCTTAAACAGATCATCTTGAATGTGAAAGCTAGAGATATCAAATACCTTGCCTGTGAAATGGGATATGATCAAAAAGAACCATTGCAGGAATTTGTTAATGAAATTGGTGTAAAATCCATAAAATTTTATAAAGACTTGGCGGGATTTGATAGAGGCTTTGTGATAGAGTTTTGATCCATATAATGGTCGATAAATCGACCCTACCATCTTGCTCAGTAGGGTCGGTTTACCGACCATAATAAAAACAAAGGAAAATAAAAATGAATAAATATTTTAGAATAACAACGATAGCATATCTCGTACTGTTGGGCGCAGTATTGGGTGCAGGACTCTTTGCGGGTATTGTCGTAGCACCGGTGACATTTCATACAGAAACATGGTTGGGATCTGAGGTTTTGAGTCATTATCAAGAAGGACTCATCATGACGGAAAACTTTGTAAGACTCTCATATCTGGTGAATATTGTACTCGTTGCTGTAGCGTTGTATGAGGGGTATAAGTATAAAAAGTTTGAGAGAGATACTATTACCCAAGTAGCTACTTTTTTTGTAATTGCTACGGGATTACTTTTTTCACAATACTACATACCTGATATACTTACCATGCAAATGGCAGGTGAGGCGATGACACAGAGTGAAGCCTTTATCAATATGCATAAGGGCAGTGAGATCAACTTTAAGATCTTCTCCGTGGCACTCTTGGTACTTATGGTAAGAAATATGCAAAAGGTATGTAAATAGATGAATAGTGAGCAAGTAGTAAGTATAGGTGAACAATTGGAACACCCATTTAAGCCTATTGTTTTTAAAGATACTGAGATCTTGATACTTGGTTCTTTCCCCAGTATTAAATCTTTTGAAAATAACTTCTACTATGCACATCCACGTAACCAGTTCTGGAAGATCCTTCATTCTGTCACTGAGTATCCTGTCAACAATCGTGATCAAAAAATCTGGTTATTAAAAGAGTGTAAATTTGGGCTTTGGGATATAATAAAAAGCTGTCAGCGTGATAACTCTCTTGACAGTTCGTTAGAAGATGAAGAGGTGAACGACCTTGCATCTTTTTTAGAAGAACATCCTAGCATCAAAAAATTAGCATTTACAGGCAAAAAATCAGAAGCACTTTTCAACATACACTTTTCACATCTTGAGATAGAGACGGTTTATTTACCCTCTCCATCAGCAGCTTATGCAAAGATGAGTTTTGGAGAAAAAGTAGTACAATACAGAGAGAAATTAGAAATATAATAGTAGGGTCGGTTTACCGACCATGATTTTAGAAATACTTAACAAATGGTCGGTAAACTGACCCTGCGTAAAGCAATAAGGAGCGGATATAGTGGCTGTTTGGGCAATAGGAGATATTCAGGGATGTTACAGATTCTTTAGAGAATTACTTACGAAGATATCATTTGATCCAAGCAAAGACAGACTCTGGCTAGCTGGTGACTTAGTTAACAGAGGTGAAGGCTCACTTGAGACACTTGAATATCTATACAGTATAAGAGAAAGTGTAGAGATAGTTCTTGGTAATCATGATATTACCCTTATAGCAGCTTATTATGGTATCAAAAAGTCCAATCCTACCATTGATCCCATACTCAACTCACCTAATGCAAAAAAGCTCATAGATTGGCTTAGAGAGCAAAAGTTCTTACATGTGGATTATCAACTGGGCTACTGTATGGCACATGCAGGTATCTCTCCAGAATTTGATCTGGGTATGGCGATCCGTTATGCAAGGAGGGTAGAGGAGAAACTGCAAAACGATCATGCAGAAGTGTGGCTTGAAAAGATGTTTAAAAGTGGTATAGACCGTTTTAACAGAGAGTCAAGTAAAACAGATATAGATCGTTACATCGTAAGTGCTTTTACCCGTATGCGTTTTTGCTATAAAGACCACAGACTGGACTTTGATCAAAAAGGTGCACCTACTCAAGCACTCAGAGAAAAAGGTTTAAAGCCTTGGTTTGAGAGTGAGAACAGAAAAGATATTCATATGAAAATCATCTTTGGACACTGGTCAACATTGGGTTTATATAAAGATGAAAATGTATTGGGTTTGGATACAGGGTGCTTATGGGACGGTGCATTGACCGCCGCTCGGATAGATGGAAAAGAAATAGAGATAGTTTCAGTGGAGTGCTAGTAGGCTACTTGATTTCGTCCTTGTGCTTTTGCCTGGTATAATTTTTGATCAGCTTTTTGTAATAAATCTGAAAAAGTATCTTTTTCCTGGGGAATGATTGAAGCGGCACCTGCACTGCATGTAATTATATCTATGAGCAAAGAAGCCTTGTGTTCTAAAGCCATATCTTGTATATCATTCAGCATGAGTTTAGCTATTTTTACTGTATTATTTATATCTGTGTTTGTTAAAACTATGACAAATTCCTCCCCTCCAAAACGTGCTACAAGGCTTTTGCCGTTTTTTTCAAATTTTTTTAATGTATGTGCCACTTTAACAAGCGTATCATCACCTTTGATATGTCCATAAGTATCATTATAAGCTTTGAAAAAATCTATATCTACCATAATAATTGAAATAGGTTGTTTCTTTTCATACGCTTCAATAAATGCAAATTTTGTAAAATCAGTATATTTCAGACGGTTATTAAGACCTGTAAGAGGATCCGTTTCCATTATGTGTATTAAACGTTTTTCCATTGTTTGATTGGTTTGAATGAGAAAGTATGTCATGAGGGTGATCAGCGTAAAAACAACAACAATACCAACAATATAATTAGTGGAAATAAGTACATCAGCTATAGGTGCTATAGGTGAAAAAATGTTTTGATATGTGAGTACACTTAACATCAATATAAATGAGAGAAAAACCAAAGAGTATGCATAAGTGTTTAATCCTAAAAATAGAAAAATACCTAATGGACCAAGTATAAAGAAAAAATTATTTCCAGATTCTGGTTGAAACAGTAATCCTATTGACAAAATTGTAATGATACTTGATAGCACAAGTAGGGATTTGGCAGATTGATATTCATATATTCTATTAAAGTGCAATACAACAAAGATAATGAGTATTTGTATTAGTGGTATCAATCCTTGAAGTATAGATATGTCATCTGAATAAAAATAAAATCCATTTAGATAAAGACCTATGCCTGCTAAGCAAGCTAACATGATCGCCAAAGCAACAATGTTGGTAAGTTGTATCAATCTATTTTGATGGTCGTTTAATTTGTCTTGTATGCCAGTATTGATATATGTTGATAGTCTGAAAAATGATAAGTTTAATTTTTGCATAAAAACCCTTTTAGATTTATGATAAGTAAAGTATAGAGTAAATATAAATGATTGACAAGATCATTTTCGAGAATTTTTTTTTCAAATATGCCTATGACACGTATCATTTTACAATATGCCCCACAAACTTAGACATATTATCCAGAATCTTTCCACCTTTTCTAAATCCAAGTCCACAGGCTTCATAGGCATAAAAGACACCTGCCTGGTAGCTTAGACCTTCTGCATCTGTTGCTAGTGCTGTGTATGCTTGATAAACCATTTTATGGTTTTCGTAGTCACCTTCTACACTTTCAAGTGTACTTGTATCTTTATTGAGGATGGTAACATTTCCACCTTCTCTTCCAAAGATAGGTTTTTTAACTTGTTTTTGACCCTCTAAAGGCTCAAAAGAACTTTCGAGGAGGAGAGGATGATCAGGATATAAGTCCCATAATATTTTAAGTAAACCTTTACTTTGGAAGAGTAGGGTGTAGGCCGGGTTAAAGATGATGGCTTTTTGGTTCTTGATGATGTTTGTGAGAAGCATGGCCAAGTCTGACTCTTCCAAAGCTATATCTTCCCAAGGGATGAGTTTGAACCAGAGTTCGTGACTTTTATCATTATATACAATGCCATTTTCATCAGAAAATTCTATGTCATCTATGTATGCAAATTCAGTTTCAAAGCCAGCTTCAGTAGCAATATGTTGCAGAAGTTTGACGGTATTCTCTTCTTCGGAGTTGCCTTTGATAGAAGTAAACAAGAAAGACCAGCCATCATAACGTTCTTCAAAAGTGGTGACATCTTCATCAAGTGTGACAAGTCTTTTGAAGTTGTCAACGAGTGCTTCATAGAGTGCATTAAATTGACTCTCTTCTTCAAGATTATTTTTTTTGAGCATTGCCCACTGGATAATGGCAGTCTCAAAAAGTGCTGTTGGCGTATCTGCATTGAACTCTAAAAGTTTGATAGGCTTTCCATCTATACCCCCTGAAAGATCAAAACGACCGTAAAGGTGCCAATGCACATCATTTTCCCATGACTCTTTGATGAGGTCAACAAGATTAAAAGGGATACCTATCTCATGAAAAAGATCATTTTCAACCACGTGTTCAGCTGCTTCTACATACATATCATAAAGTGCATTGCTTGCTTCATAATATGCTTCTGCTTCTGCTTCTGAGATGACAACAAGCTCATCTGAGATATAAGATGTCTCATCGCTGTCTGTATGCCATGAAAAGCCAAGTGATTCAAGATAGTCAGTATCCAGTGCTGTGGTTTTTTGTAAAGTCAACATCTATTATCCACCAAAAGAGCTACGGCTTCCAGAAGAGCTTTTCTTACTACCAAAGAAACCGCTTCTTTTGGAACTGCTGCTTTTTCTAGGTTTATTAAAGCTGTTTTGACTTTTTGAATAGGTTGAAGGAGATTTGTATCCTGCTTTACGGTTGTTTTGGTAATTTTGATTTCCAAAAAGCTTATTGCCTATCCAGGCACCAAGCATCGCACCAGCCATACTTGCCATTATAGTTTCACCTAGACCCATTCCTTGACTGACTTGTGGATTTTCTTTAGTAAGATTGGTGGTACCATTATCTATTTTGGCAGCTTCCTCTTGGATGAGAGCATCAAGTTCAGGTTTAGTAAGTACTTTTTCTGTTCCATCTAGTTTTTTAAGTACAATACGTGTTTCATCTGCAGGAAATTCATCTTTGATCTTATATTTCCCAGGAGCAGACTCTTCAATGATAATAAAGGCACCTTTAGCTTGAGCCTGTTCCTGCTGCTGTTGGTTATTGCTTGTGCACCCTGTAACACCTGTTGCAAGTAGTGCACCAAGTCCTGTAGCCGCAGCCATAGTTGAGAGTTTATTGATATACTTCATCTTATTTCCTAAAATGTGAAAAATTTGGATAATAATAGCAAAAAATTGTTAAATAGTAAGAGGATAATAAATATATAGGGGGACAAAGAGGAAAGAGTCTCTCTGTCTTGATTATTTATAAAAAGGTTTTTTTAGTCCATTTGTTTTCTAAGGAATGTTGGAACATCTAAAATGTCTTCATTGTCACCATTGTATCCACCTACAACCATTCTATTTGCAGATCTAATGGTATTGATGCTGGTAGTGCTTGTGCCTAGAAGTGACTCTTGTTTTTTCACTGTTGGTTCAGCAATATTATTCTTGTCTTCAAAACCAGTGGCAATAATAGTGATCTTTACTTCATCTATATCCATGTTTTCATTGGTAGTAGTACCAAAGATTACAGCTGCATCTTCATCTGCACTCTCTTCAACGATACTCATCGCTTCACCGATCTCCATAATAGGATAATCAGGGTGAATGTCAAAGTGTACAAGTACACCCATCGCACCATCAATAGAGATATTGTCAAGTAGTGGAGACTCAATGGCAGCTTTTGCTGCATCATATGCGGCATTGGTACCAGTGCTGTATCCTGCACCCATCAGAGCAAGACCTCTATGACTCATCACAGTTTTTACATCGGCAAAGTCAAGGTTGATGTCATTTTCTCCATGAGAAAGGATCACCTTTGAGATACCGCCTACAGCTTGAGCAAGAATATCATCTACCATTCTAAAACTCTCCTTAATACCGAGGTTTTTCTCAACGATAGAAAGAAGTTTTTCATTCGGAACAACGATAATAGAATCACTCTCTCTTTTGAGTTCTTCTAGACCCTCTTTTGCAAGTTTTGTTCTTTTTCTACCTTCAAACTTAAAAGGACTTGTTACGATAGAAACAGTCAATGCACCTATTTCTTTAGCCGCTTGTGCGATGATAGGTGCAGCACCTGTACCTGTACCACCACCAAGACCGGCAGAAATAAATACAATGTCAGAACCTTCAAGCATTGTTTTGATGTCTTCAAAACTTTCAAGTGCAGCTTCTCTACCTTTGTCCGGAACCATACCTGCTCCAAGACCTCTTGTTGCATTGATACCCAGTTGCATTTTATATGGTGCAAGTGATGAATCTAATGCTTGTGAATCTGTATTGGCAACGATGAGATCAATACTGTTGATCCCCTCATTTATCATGTGGTTGATCATGTTACCACCACCACCACCGACACCAATTGCTTTTATCTTTGCGCCATTAGTATGACATTTTGTTTCGACTATGTCGATTTCAAACTCTTCCATTTTCTCCCCCTTTTTATGATGTGTTTAAATACGTTTCGCATTAAAAAAGTTGTCTTGCCCAATTGGCTAACTTTTTAAATGGGTTACTGTTTTCACTCCCGATATCTGGTAGATCGTCAAATGAGAATGAATCAGAATCGGCAGATCCACCTTTTTGTTTCTTTTCTAGGTTTGGCTCTCTACTCTCTGCTACTTCTTTGATGGTATTTCCTAGTTTAATATCACCAAGATTATCTTCATATCCGATTTTAGAGTGTAGCAACTCTTGTTGGAAATTGATTTCGTACTGTGTGTGTTCACCTGCTTTATAAAGTAGTAAACCTATGACTGTTGAATATGCAGGGTCTTTAAGTTCATCAAACAGCCCATCAATATCACTTGGTTTACCAATGCGTACAGGCATAGCAGGGAAAATGGATTGTGCCAATTCCCTCATCCCTTTAAGTTTTGTCATCCCCCCGGTAAGGATGATACCCGCACCTATCTGCTCTTTAAGTGCAGATTTCTCAAGAGACTTTGCCAAAATCATAAGTGCTTCTTCAACACGAGCAAAAATGACACTATGAACGATTTCCAAAGAGACACCATTGCGGTTCTCTTCGTCTCCTATAATAGGAAGTTCTATGACTTCATTACTGGTCTCTATGAGGTTACCATGGCGTATTTTTACATTTTCTGCGATTTGCAGTGGTGTGTGCAGTGCCATAGAGAGGTCATTGGTGATGTGGTTTGAACCCACACCCAGGAAGTCATTATACCTGATAGAATTACCTGTGTGTATGACAAGGTTACTTGTCTGTCCACCCAAGTCAATGACTGCAACACCAAGTTCTTTCTCATCTTCATCCATGGTTGCGATAGCAGAAGCATAACCACTAAGTACGATACCATCTATCTCTACGCCAGCAGAGCGAACAGCTTTTTTAAGATTTAAAAGATTTGATTTTTGTGTCATGATGATATTGACATCTACTTCCATACGACTGGCATTCATACTAAATGGGTCTTCTATAAAGTCTTGATCATCTACTCTGAAGTTATATGGCAACACATGTACTACTTCATATTCGTTTGGTACATTCGCATTATAGAGTGCTGTTTGCATCACACGATTTATCTCTTTAATTGAGATATCTTTATGTGGTATGTTGACAACACCTGTAGAATTCAGACTTTTTGCATATGCGTTGGAGATAGAAACCGTAGCAGAAGTGATATTGCTTCCGGCGATACGTTTTGCATCGTTGATAGCTTTTTTAATAGCTTTAGATGCAAGTTCAATATTGGTAATGGCACCTTTTTTAATCCCTTGGGATTTAGCAATACCATGACCTTGTATTTGGACTTTACCTTCTTCAATTTCAGCTATGATTGCACATATTTTAGTCGAACCGATATCTATAGCTAAAACTGTATCACTCAATTTGTAAGTCCTTCCATATAAACTTCTGTAGGATACTTTTCATCTAACATCTTTATAAGGTTGGTTTCAAATGTTCTTTTTTTCATTTGATTGACATTTTCTTTTACAAAATCTGTCTTGCTAGCGTCCATCCCTAGAAGTTTTTGTTCCATAATATTGTAAACTACTACTTTATTCGATATGCTAATAATACCCTTTTCTTTTGAAGATGTAAAGAGTTTTTGTAAAAATTGTAAACTTTCTTGTGAATTTAGTAATTTTAGGTTGTCACGTTTCTCTAAAGTAATGAAATCTGAAACTGTTGCATTACTCTCATCCAGGTTTTTAAGTGTTGACTCAGCAAGTGTCAAAAGGGTCTCTTTTTTTGCTTGTACAGTATAGGTTTCTGTCACTTTTTCTTTTGCTTCTTCAAAGCTCATTACTTCAGGTTCTTTGATGCTGTTGATCTTTACTGTAGCATATTGGTCTCTGACAACTTTAGGTTTAAGAATGTCGCCTATGCTCTTTTGTCCGATTTCATTCCAAAGTTCTTTTGTAAGTTTAAGATCACCCACTGGAAGCGTAACATTTTCAGAACTTTCAAGCTTGCCTTTTTTAAATGCAATATAACTTTTTTGTGCAGCTTTTTTTGTTTTCTTAAGTTTTAAGTCTCTACTTGCTTTATCTTTAGCTGCATCAAAAAGAAGTTGTTTCCCACTGGCATCAGTGTAGTTAAAAGTGTTTGCTTCATAAAAAGTTTTTAATTCATCATCGGTGATCACTGTTTCACTGGTTTGTGTCCAGACGATAGAGAGCGCATATGTTTTGCTTGTCATAAAATTTTCTTTTTGTGTTTCCCAATATGCTTTAAGTTTAACTTCATCTGCTGTGAAAGTGACATCTGAAGGTGTCAACACTTTGTAAGTAAGTTTGTCGGCTACATTCATCGCTGCAGAAACAGTCTCTTCTTCAAGTGGTAAACTTTCAGTTTGAAGTAATGCAAGTGTTTTGTTTATGATGAGTTCATCTCTCAGTGTTGCTTCAAAAACCTTTGCTTTGAGTCTTTGGCTTTTAAGATAACCATTATAGATCTCTTTATTAAAGACACCGTCTTTTTGGAAACCCTTGATCGATTCAAGCATATTTGCCACTTCTTCATCTGAAACGACAATGCCAAGATCTTGAGCAAAATTAAGTATTTTTGCTTGTGTTGCCAGTGTACCAAATGCCTGTTTGATCAATCCCATCTCTTTTGCTTTTTTGTCATCAAGTTTACCTTGTAGCATTTCATTATATTGATTGTATATATTGCTGTAAACCATATTGAGTTTAGATTGTGTAATTTCAATATTACCTACTTTGGCAACATTACCTGCTTTGGAACCAAAACTATAGCTTCCCCATCCTACAAAACCGGCACCTATAAATGCGATTGTTGCTACCCATATGGTCCATACCAGGTATTTATTGTGTTTTTGCATCCAACTAATCATATTGTCTCTGCCCTTAATCTAAAAATTTGTAATATTTTAGTAAAGTTGTGATTAATAGTAATTGAATTGGAGTATATAAGTACAATGGCAGTAAAAAACAGTGAAATGATGCAGCGTGATCTAGAAGTCATATGGCATCCCTGTACACAAATGAAAGATCATGAGACATTGCCTCTTGTACCTATCAAGTCAGGAAAAGGTGTTTATCTTTATGATTTTGAAGGTAACAGTTACATAGATGCGGTAAGCTCTTGGTGGGTCAATCTTTTTGGACATTCCAATGAAACGATAAACAACAAGATTAAAGACCAGCTTGACACACTTGAACATGTACTCTTGGCAGGATTTACACATGAACCAGCAGTAGAGTTGGCACATAAACTTGTCAATATCACACCTCAAGCGTTAGCAAAAGTATTTTATGTTGACAATGGTTCAAGTGCTGTAGAAGCATCACTGAAGATGAGTTATCATTATCACCTTAACGAAGGAAAGCGTAAACCTCTTTTTCTCTCTTTGACAAACTCTTATCATGGTGAGACCATAGGAGCACTCTCCGTGGGAGATGTAGCACTTTATAAGGAGACCTATGAACCACTGCTTATAGCAAATATGCAAGTACCTGTCCCTAAAGATCAGAGTGAAGCATCAGCAAGTGAGGCAGTAGTAGCTTTAGAAAAAGTATTACAGGAAAAAGCCCATGAGATAGCGGCATTGATACTGGAACCTCTTATACAGGGAGCCGGGGGGATGCATATGTATCACCCTGCTTATCTGGTAGGGGCAAGAGAGTTGACAAAAAAGTATGATGTACACCTCATAGCAGATGAGATTATGACAGGGTTTGGACGTACGGGTAAAATGTTTGCCTGTGAGCATGCAGGTATCTCACCAGATTTCATGACTCTGTCCAAAGGGCTTACCGGTGGATACCTGCCACTTTCTGTAGTGATGACAACAGATGAAGTTTACAATGCCTTTTACTGTGACTATAATGAACATAAGGCTTTTTTACATTCTCATAGCTATACAGGAAACCCTTTGGCTTGTTCTGCTGCCTTGGCTACTTTAGAGATATTTGAGCAAAATGATATACTGGGTGAAAATGAGAAAAAACGTGTTTACATCAAAGAGAAGCTGAAAAAGTTCTCAGACCTTTCTAATGTAAAAGAGACAAGACAGCAAGGTATGATTGCTGCAGTTGAACTCAAAGGATATGAACCTCATGAGCGCATAGGTTTACGTATCTATGAATATGCTTTAAGTCAGGGGGTTTTACTTCGACCACTAGGACATGTCATCTACTTTATGCCTCCATACACTATCACTTATGAAGAGATAGATAAGATGATAGAAGTTGCGTATGGAGGGATAAAGAAATTAGAAATTAGAAATTAGAAATTATAGAGTGCGCTGCAAGGCAGTGCTTCTATTTTTTGAAAGCAGAAAAGAAACCACTGTTTTGCTTTTTGACACGTTCGTAATGTCTTTTTGCTCGTTTTATCCCTAGTTCCATTGCTTCTTTGTAGAGCTCCTCTGCTTTTTTCTTGTCTGTATCGATTCCTGCACCCTTTTCATAAAACTGTGCTAAGTCACAGATAGCTTCAGGGTAATCATCATCCATGGCTAAACGGTTGATGAGGGTAAAGGATTCAGAAAGATTTTTTTGAAGTATTTTACCTGTGTAAAGTGCTCTGGCTAATATAAACTGTGCAAATTTGGATTTTGTAGCCCCAGAGATAAGAAGTAGCTGTGCTGCTTCTGCCAGGCTGTTTGCTTCAGTCAATTTTGTAATATACGTGATCATCTCTTCTACTTCATCATTCGTATAACCATCATTACTTATTTGCAATAACCATGCATTGACTGAGGAGAAGTTCTCATCACTCTCTTGTACAGGAGGGTATTGCGTATGCATATTTTTAAATTTTTGATCTATGTATGGGATGGCTCTGTATTGTGAGGGTATGTTTTCCTCAGCTGGAATTGTGCTAGATTCTTCTTGAATCGTTTCTTTACTATGCTCTTTAGAAGGGACTGTTGTTTCTTCTTTTTGTACCTCTTGAATGACAGGCGTCTCTTCTATGTCAAAAAAAGTATCTTTAGGTATGAATGCTGTATCTATATGGCTCTCTTTTGTATTTTCTGCGTCTTGTTCTGACAGATCAAAAAAAGTATCTTTTGGCGTATGGCTGATATCAAGTTCTATATTGCCAGCTAGTATATCATCAGTTCCAATATTGAGCAGTGCATCAAAATCAATAGTCTCTTGTTCTCGTTTTGGAACATCTTCCGATGTCAACGTACTAAAATCAAAAAATTCTTTCTTTTTTTCTTTTTTCTTCTCAGGTGTTGTGACAAAAAGGTCAAACTCTTCAATGATTGCTCTCTCTTTTTCTGTGATAATTTGTTTCTCTTTTTGAAAACTTCTTTGAAGTATCTCATCCATTGGTGTTTCAATATAGATAGCGATAAGCGCTTGTGTTTGTGCATAGTTCTCTGCTTGTAGTCCAGCAATGATCTCTTGTATCTTTTCGTCGGTTTTAAGAGGAGCAAGTTTTAAGATTTGAAGTTGTATGGTTTCAAGATCTGTAATAGCGATGGCAAGCTTGATGATTTGTAAACGCTTTTTTGTTTGGTTCATACACGTATCCTATATGGTATTGTGAAAAGTATAACAAAACTATGCTTTACTACACTGTTGACACATGATTAACAGTTATATTTTATTATAGGGGCTAGACTATTAACTAAAGATTTGCAGACAAAGCCAACAACCTGCAAGAGTTCTCCAAGATAGAAACTTTTTTTGCCATTTCGGTGATATCTCTGTCATAAGAGATAAGTCCAAATCCTTTGATAAGGAGGAGGCGGGTGTCGTGTTTTTGAAAAAATTGAGGTATTTCGTATGGGGCACGTTCCATCCAGTCCTCTATGTTTCTTGGGTTATAGACGATGATCTCCCCTAAAACTTGTTTACCGTAATAGTCTTGAGGAGAGACTTTACCGTGTTTGAGTGAATACGCTGTTGCGTAGGGTGGCATAGTGTAGCAGACATATTTGGCATTTGGGATGGTTTCATAGATATGTTCATGAATATGTACATCAGCATTTGCCATACTCCAACGGTAGTCTCTTTTCTGACAATCAAGTCTGACAAGAGATTCTTCAGTGACTTCATCTAAAATAGTATCTTTGGAGTTGATAATAAATCCACTTGCGGATACTCTTGCAGAGATAGAACCATGGTAGACACCAAAGAAGTTTTTGTTAAACATAGAGAGTGAGACATGCTTGATGTCATCGATGAGATGTTTATCCATAAAAAGAGCCTTTTTCATCTAATTTTGGTATTATAGCAATAAAATTAGTAAATAGTGAATTATTGTAGGGATAAACCTTTGTGTTTATCCATGGGCAGACACAGAGGTCTGCCCCTACGCGATAAAGGAAATACGTGGAAACACCTCATATACCTGTACTTTTAGATGAAGTATTAGAGAGTTTTAAAGATGTGGCAGAAGGGTACTTTGTGGATTGTACTTTAGGGTATGCAGGGCATAGCTCTGAGATGTTAGCCAAGTTCCCACACCTTAAACATATCGGTATAGACAGAGATGATGAGGCTTTGGCATTTTCAAAGAAGCGACTTGAACCTTTTGAAGGACGAAGCACACTTTACAAGGGTACGTTTGCGACAGTACTTCCTACTTTAAAAGAGACACCTGTTATGGCACTGCTTGCAGACTTTGGTGTCTCCTCTTTACAGCTTGACAAAAAAGAGCGTGGATTCTCTTTTACTTCTGAGAGTTTAGACATGCGTATGGACGCTCACGCACCTTTGAGTGCCTATGAAGTGGTCAATGAATATCCTAAAGAGAAGTTGGAATATATCTTTGATACCTATGGAGAAGTACGTTCTTACCGTAAGTTGGCTGCAGCAGTGATTGAAGCTAGGGCTAAAGCACCCATAGAGAGTGCAAAAGCATTAAGTGAGATAGCCAAAGAAGTCATCCCTGCAGGAGGGAAGATACACCCTGCTACTTTGATGTTCCAAGCTATACGTATAGAAGTGAACAATGAACTCGGAGAGATAGAAGGTTTACTTGATGCCATAGAAGCCAAGCACTATAAAGGTGAAGTAGTTTCACTCATTACTTTTCACTCTTTGGAAGATCGTTTGGTCAAAAACCGTTTTAAGAAGTGGAGTATGGCTTGTATCTGTGATCCCCAGGCAATGCGCTGTACCTGTGGAAAAAATCATGCATTAGGGAAAGCCCTTTCTCGTAAACCTATCACTGCCTCCAAAGAGGAACTTAAAATAAATCCTCGAAGCAGGTCTGCAAAATTACGAAGTTTCAGGTTTATTAATAATGCCAACTAAAAAGAAAAAATCTAACCCTAACGGTATTACTTTTGGTATGATAAGTGTTATTTTTATGTCAGTGACTATCGTACTCATACTTTCGATGATCAAAATTTATTTGAGTAATCAAATCTATTATGAGAGTAAAAAAGTCAATAAAATGCAACAGGAAGTGGAAACACTTAAGGCAGAAAAAATAATACTGCAACAGAGTGTAGAAGCACTGAAGTTTAAAAATAGAGTGACAGACACTATCTTTGTCATTTATGAAGAGTAAAGGGTAATGATGCGAAATTTCATTACGTTTGCAGTAGATAAACCCATTATCAATCATATTTTGATGGCGTTTATGTTGTTGCTTTCTATTTTTGCATACCAGAACATCCCCAAAGAGATCTTCCCCCCTTCAGAACTTGACCAGATAAGTATTACAGGAGGTTATCCCGGTGCCTCTGCAGATGTGCTCGATAAAATGGCTGTAAAAAATATGGAAGATGAGCTCAAAAGTATCTCTGAGATAGAGAATATTGATACTTCGATACAAAATGGATTTTTCAATCTTAAAGCAGAGATCAAACCCGGAAGTGACAACCAGTTGGTGCTTAGTGATGTGAAAGATATCATAGCCAATATCAGGCGTGACCTTCCTGCAGATATGGATGAGCCTATTGCAAGGATCACAGTACATGATTTTCCTCTGTTGCTGGTTGCTATTTCCGGAGAGGTACCTAAAAAAACCCTCTTAGAGATTGCAGAAGATCTCAAGAGCAGGTTGAGTGCTTATAAAGATTTAAGCGGTATCACCATTCGTGGAGATGCAGATGATGAAGTACTGATCCAGATAGACAATGAAAAGTTGGCAGCCTATGAGCTGCCAAAAGAGAGTGTCTATCAAGCCATCAGCAGACTGAGTTCCATCTTCCCCATCGGTACCATAGAACAAAAAGGGAGTCACCTTTACCTCTCTACCATCAATGGAGAAAAGAGTGTTGAAGCATTGGAATCAGCTCTTATCACGGTTACAGGTAAAAGAATACGTTTGGGTGATATCGCACATGTGAATTTTGGGCTTAGTGAAAGTAACGAGATCTCTCATTTTAACGGGGTACAAAATATTTCGATCAATATCAATAAGACCAAAGAGGGTAATGCCATTGCTTTAAGTAAAGAGATCAAAGCAATGCTCAAAGAAGTACAAAAGGAGTATAAAGAGGTCGTTTTTGAAGCATATACTGACACTTCAGTTTGGATCAAAAACCGTCTCAATCTTGTCTCTTCCAATATACTCTTTGGTCTTATCTTAGTCTTTTTAGCACTTCTGTTAAGTGTCAATTATAAAATTGCATTAGTGGTTGCCATAGGGATACCGGCAAGTTTTATGATCACACTGATCGCGGCAGATATGATAGGATACAGTCTTAATATGCTGACCCTTTTGGGTGCATTGATCGCATTGGGGATGCTGGTAGATGAAGCCATTGTTGTGGCGGAAAATATCTTTAGACATATGGAAATGGGTAAATCCCCTAGAGATGCAGCTATAGATGGCTCTTTGGAAATGTTTCCTGCCGTATTGACTGCAACCTTGACAACCGTATTTGCTTTTCTCCCGCTTCTCATACTGAGTGGAGAGATGGGGATGTTCATGAAAGTATTGCCTGTTATGATCTCCATTTTACTTGTCTCTTCACTGTTTGAAGCCTTCTATTTTTTACCTTTGCACTCCAAAGAGTTTTTCTCTATGAAAGGTACAGAAATAGCGCATAACAGGAGTGACCTTTGGATAAAACTTGATGTACTGTATGAGAAACTACTGGGGACACTGTTAAAAAGAAAAAAACGTTCTCTGTTTTTACTGGTATTATTTATTGTTTTGTCAACTGCAGGCATGCTGGGATTGACGAAATTTAAACTTTTCCCTGAGTTTGACTCTACGCAGATCTATCTCAACGGTAAAGTGGATGTGAATTATAAACTTGAAGATACTGAAGAGGTTGTTGCCGATCTGGAGAAGAAACTTTTAGATTATTATGGAGAGGGTGAAGTCTCGTCTATCACTTCTGTGATCGGTTTGCTTTTTAACTCAGATCAAACATTTGAAACAGGTAATAATCTCTTTCATATTTTTATTAATTTACATGAAAAAGCACCGGAGAATTTTTTCGATACCTATTTGAATCCAATATTTTCTTTGGAATACGATGGCAGTGACATGATCAGAAAGAATAAAGCACAGCAGATAGCAAAAGAGACACAAAAAAATGTCATAGAAGCAGCCAAACAGATAAAAACGTCAAATGGTGAAAAACTTTTTTCTGAGATCAATCTTTTTGTCCCGCAAACAGGGATCGTCGGACATGATATAGAGATAGGGTTAACTACACTGGATGAAGAAAAACAACTTCAGGTGATACAAGAACTTAAGAAAGCACTTCGTAGTATAGAGGGTGTTTTTGATGTGAATGATAATGCTAACGAAGGGGTGAAAGAGTTAAAACTTCGTGTCAATGAATATGGTCAAATGCTGGGCTTCAGTGAAGCCTATGTGACTTCTGTACTTAAAGGTTCATTCCTTAAAGGTGAGTATGGAAAAATGTTTGATGCGAAAGGATTGATCCGTGTACGCATAGAAGATCCGAGTAAAGATGATACATTACAAATAAAATCAGTCACATTGACCACGCCGGATGGTAAAAGTGTAGTGAGATTGGATGAAGTATGTGATTTTACCTATAAAAAAAGTTACGTAAAGATCTTTAAAGAGGATGGTGACAGAGTACGTACCGTCATAGCAAGAGTGGAGAGTAAAACCATTTTAGCAACAGAAGTCATGCAACAAATTAAACCACTGCTTGAAACATTTGAAAAAGAGGGTATTAAAGTCATCATCAAGGGAGAAGAGAAAGAGAACAAACAGATGAAAAAAGAGATGACTCAAGCTGCACTCATTGCCATTTTTCTGATCTTCATTGCTTTAGTATGGATGTTTAACTCTCTGGTCTTACCGTTGATCATTATCTCAACGATCCCACTCTCTATCGTTGGTGCACTTGTAGGTACATACGTGATGGGGATCAACTTAACCATGCCGGGAGTCATGGGAATGATCGGGCTTGCAGGGGTTGTGGTGAATGATGGCCTGATCATGTTGAGCTTTATAAAAAATGCTAAGAATCAAAATGAAATGATGGAGAAAGCAGGTCATAGACTCCGGCCTATTTTGTTGACCTCTGTCACTACGGTTTTAGGACTCTCAAGTATGATCTTCTTTGCAAGTGGGCAAGCACTCATCATTCAGCCTATGGCGATATCCCTAGGGTTTGGTATCGCATGGGCAACTGTGCTTAACCTCTATTATGTACCGTTGATGTATTCGGTGATCTATAAGGTGAGACACGTAAAGTAAACGACAATAGTTTCTGAGGAATGTTAAAAAGAGAACAAGAGTTTGTTCTCTTTAGTGACGGAACCGAAGATGATATGCACTTGTGCATCATTGTAGGCTAGGTTCGGAACCAAAGTTGTCGGAGCGAAGTGAAGCCACGAAGGAAAACATGTAAAATAAAGAAAAACTTTAATGAAAAATCTCTTCTAGGTGGAAGAAATCTACTTATTATAGGTATTTAGACTGTTAAATCCACCTTCTGATCTTCAAGTAAAATTGATAGATCCACATCATCTCCATACTCTTTAAAGAGTTGGCAAATCCTGTCTAATTGGATATCTGAACGTTCCAAGTAAGGATTATTGTCTATAAATTGCCAAAAGGATTCTGGATTGCTACAAAGTTCTTTGAGGTAATATCGAGTAATTTGACCTACGTTCTCTTCGGTTTCCTGTAAAAGCTTTTTTCTCTCTATTGCAAAAGGTGCTCTTATGCCATAATAGTCTACAGATTCACCTATTTGTTCAAAGTTGGCACTTTGTCTTTTTAAAAGACGCTGCAATGAAGGTTCCATAATGGAGAAGATAGTAGAGTAGTGATAGAGGAAAGCATTTATTCTGGTTGCAATCATAAGCGCTAACGAAAGATAGGTTCTTAGTCGTAATACTGAAAGGTCTTCATGATAAATAAGTTTATTGGATAGAGCCAAACGTGATATTTCACAGACAGGAAGGGTTTGTGAGAGCTGCTTTATCTGTTTGGAATGGCTGTATTTCTCCATAGGCATTGTTTTTTGTGGTGTATTGTTGTTGACAAAATAGACTCTTGCTGTACCTACATATTGCTTTGTTTTTTTATGTTGTAAAAGATAGATAAAAGATTGTTTATCCTCATCGTTAAAAAGAAAGAGATCTTCATCTTCTATAGTTGCAAAATTTTGGTATTTTGGCAATAAAATTTCTTTACGTATCTCTTTAACCGATAAAAAATCCTCTTTATTTGTAGCAAGTATAAGATTGTATTCCTTAGTTAAAAGATGAAATACCTGTTCTTTAGACATAAGGAAATCCTTGAGTTGATAGTGTTATAGAAAGTATAGAACACTTTTTATTATAGTTCACTAAAAACTTATAAATATGTTATTCAGATAATTTTGTAATAAATTAGGATATGATTAAATTAGGAATTTTATATAATGGATAAAATATGAGATATTTTTTTGGACAAAAAATGATACGGAAGAACATGGTTTTTTTATATTTGTTCTTTTCAGGCGTGATCTATGCACAGAATGTTGATAGTGTTTTACAAGAGTATAATAAAAAAAATGCTTTAAGTCAAAAGACGATTGATGAAAATAAAGGGCATTTAGTCCTTTTTACCAGAGAAAAACTGGAAAGAATGCATGCAAAAACATTAAAAGATGTTTTTAAAACAACACCAATTATTTATTATCATGAAAATAGATATGCACTTCCTGATCCTTTGACCTCTGGCGCATTTGAACCTTATAGAAGTAACTTTATCCGTCTCTATGTGGACGGTGTAGAAATCACCCAGGGGTGGATGGGTAGTGGATTGATGCTTTATGGGGATGTAAATATAGACTTTGTAGATCATATAGAGTTTTATTATATGATCCCCTCTTTTGAAACCTCTGTGGAGCCTGCTTACCTTACTGTTTTTCTTTATTCGAAAGACCCCAAACGAGACAGTGGCGGGAAGTTAGACCTTATAGGAGGAAGTAGAGGGTACAACTCTCAAAGCATTAGTTATGGAGAGCAAAAAGAAGACTTTTCTTATATGGTTAACTTTTCTCATACCAATGCTAAAAGAGAGACCATAGACAATGGAACTTCCACACCTTTAAGTAGGGATTTTGAGCGTACACAACTTTTTTCTTATGTAAAAACTGAAGATCAAATTTTTCATCTACAGGTAATGAAAAAAAATACAGATAGCCTTGCAGGCGCAAGTTGGGATGCTACACCTTTAGTCTCACAAATAGACTATCTTAACTTGCATATGGATTATGGGGTTGATCTGGGAGAGCATTGGCGTGCACAGTTTGCCTACGACTGGCTGAAAACAGATATGGCACAAGCAGATGAGCTTCCTTTGTTTTGGCCAGATGCTTTGGGTGCTAATGTCTTTAATGGAGAGTATAAAAACAGTACCTATACAGCTGAATTGACTTATAAGGAAACCATAGGAAACAACCGTATCACAGCAGGTGTCAAGGGGAGATATAAGGAGCTTGATTCACTTAAAAAAGATGGGCAGGATGCTTTAACTTCACCCTTTACTTCTGAAACGATAGCTTCTATCTTCTTTCAGGATCAGTATGCATTTAGTGACCAACAATTACTGACACTAGGCATATCCTATAATCATATATCTCGAAATGGAGAGATAGAAGATGACTCTCTTTTGCAGTTGCGCTTAGGGTATATCTATACCAGTGATCACTGGAGTTATAAAGCGTATCTTTATCGTACCCAGTTTGCCTTGGAGCCTTTGCCGCGCTATATGTTTCTTTCAAATTATCAAGATGTAGCACCACAAACCACACTGGGTATTACTCAAGAACTTGCTTATAGTAAGGAAAAGCAGCATCTGAGATTGATGTTATATATATTACAAGATGAAGATGGTCTTTTGCAAAATAATATAGAGGGTGCATCAGGAGATACAAAATATTTCACTACAATTTTTAACTATGATTATAATTTTAATATAGATAATAAAATGAATTTACAGCTCTATTATGCACACTATGAAGATATTTTTGATTTAGACAAACTTGAAGACTTCAGTGGATATCTTAGTTTTACAAATGCTTATGAAGACTTTGATTTTTACAATGGTGTTGTATGGCACAGAAACAGTCTTAACTGGAAAAATTATTTTGACCTGACGAGTTCTGTCTCGTGGAATATTGATGAAGATCTTACTATGACACTAAAAGGGCAAAACCTTCTGGATCAAGCTAAAAAAACAAACCTGTTTAGAGTTGATCCCGCGACTGGAAGCATGTTAATTCCTTTGAAAATTTCTCCTATAGATCAGCGTATCACTCTTGAGTTGGAGTATCTATTTTGAGAAAGATCTTTATTCTCCTAATCCTTCTGTATGGGCATCTCTATGCGTTGGAAAGGGAGAGTACACTTAAAATGTACCATCAGATATTTTCAGCATTGGTATCCAAACCGATGATATATGTTTATGCTGATGATAGAGAGTATAGAGAAGTGTTTGTAACTTCAAAAAGAATGCTTTTGTCTGATGAGCATGAAAAGTCAGATATTATCTTGGTCACGGACCGATCAACACTTTTCAAAATCATGAGAGAGCGGCAGTGGGCTGATAAAAAGGATGAAAAACCTATTCTTTTTGTGACGGATTATCGTCTATTGCAGTATTCTTTTGACATAGTAGGTGCATTTTATTGGAAGAAAGGAAGGTCACAATTATTGTTTATCAAAAATCGTCTGGATGCATATAATATTAACTTGCCTAGAGAGTATGAAGATTTTATGGTTGATGAACTATGACACCAAGGCATACCAATAAACATATTTTTATTATTATGGGTTTGTTGGTTCTCTTTGCACTTTATTTGCAATATTCAGTCAATGAGAGTACTGAAAAACTTAAAAGTCAGGAGATTAAAAAAGCAGAACGGTATGCACAGAGAATTGGTGAATATATCCAGTTAAAAACAGTAGAAGAAGGAAAACTGAACCTGGATAAATACCCTATTATGAGGGATGGACTCAATGAGGTGCTTAATACATTTTTAACAGAAGAGTATAAGTATATTTTTCTACTGCGTAAAGATGATAAAGGACATTACCGTTTTTTACTTGACGGATCGATAGAAGATCCTGTAGAGTACAATACGATCTTTTTCCCAAAAAGTAAACTCTTTGATAGTGTGTATATGACTCAAGAGCCACAAATAATTGAACAGAAAGAAGGGGTTGAACATGTTTGGCTCTCCTTGCTTCATCCTATTGTGACCGAGGGGAAAACGCAAGCACTTTTGGTTTTGGATCTTTCTGAAGTTTATGGTGAATATCTTAGTGATTTTAACTCTCCCCTTGTGTATATTGTAACGCTGATACAACTGTTTCTTTTAGGCAGTTTTTTCTTTTTAGTTTATTTTGCATATCAGTACCATACACTGAGAAAAAGTATATTGTATGATTCTGTGACCTCTATGTATACTAAAGTCTATCTGCAAGAGTTTTTTGATGTAGAAAAAGTCGATAGATATAATGCTATGCTGATCGATATTGATGAGTTTAAACAGATCAATGAAAAGTATGGACATGAAGCGGGTGATACTGTTTTAAAGTTGTTTAGCAAAGAGATGTTGACCCTCTTGCCTAAAAAAGGACGAATTATACGTCTTTGGGGGAGTGAATTTCTTATCATTGTGAGAAAAGAGAGTAGTGATTTAGAGGAGTTGGCAGAAAAGTTATTTACATCTTTAACGGAAAAACGTTATTTGATCGATAATGAGACCATCTCCTTAACACTCTCAATGAGTGCGATCGTGATTCCTAAAGAGACTGTATCTATCCAGAATATTCAAAGAATTTTAGATGAAAAACTTCTTGAGATTAAAAGTAAAGGAAAAAATGGTTTAGGTATTATAGGTAAGGTCTCTGGAGATGAGATAAAATATAAAAACCTGGACTATATTAAAGAGGCTTTGGAAGAGGAACGCTTAACATGTCTGTATCAGCCTATTTTTAACACAAAAACGCAAGAGATCGTTAAATATGAAGCTTTGGTGAGATTGATCGATAAAGATGATCCCGGGAAACTTATTTCTCCAGATTATTTTCTAGATATGATCAGAGGTACAACACAATATATCAAGATGAGTAAGTTGGTACTCAAAGAAGTGTTTCATTCTTTACATAAATATCCAGAGTTTGAAATATCTGTCAATGTAGATCTTGATGATCTTTATAATGCAGATATGATGAAACTTATTACAAAACAGTTATATCGCCATAGAGGTCTTGCAAACAGGCTCACTTTTGAGATATTGGAAAGTCATGAAATTAAGGATTATGATGAAGTTGCATTGATCTTCCAGCAGTTAAAGACGTTTGGCTCAAAGATTGCCATCGATGATTTTGGAAGCGGATATGCAAGTTATGTCTATTTGATCAAACTTGATATAGATATTTTGAAGATTGATGGAAGTCTTATTGAAGAGTTGTCATTTTCTCCAGAACGTACAAAAATAATGTTAAGTTCTATTAATGATTTAGCCGAAACTTACCAATATAAGGTAGTGGCTGAATTCGTTTCATCTAAAGAGATATATGATATGGTTTCTGAACTGGGTATAGCATACTCACAAGGATATTATTTGGGGAAACCAAAATCTTTAGATATAAAAGAACCCTCTGAATAACTTTATGCACATTTAAAGCAAGATTTAACAAATATAAAGTTAGATATAATACTTTCTTTTTAGAAAATAATAAACAATTAGGAAATAAATAATGAATACATATACTGATGAAGATGATGATTATGGTGATTATAAAGATGATTTCTGGGGACGTTCTCCGCAGTCTTCTTACTTTGAAATTGCAAAAACAGCAAACCAAAATGTAGTAGAAAATGAATTGGAAAAAGTCTTTAGAAGACTTGCCGTAGCAGAAAGAATGCTTGAAGAGAGAGAACTGGATGATGCACTTGAACAAGAGATCTCTGCAACGATGATAGACCAAGACATTGATGGCAGAACAGCCACGGTATTTATTGACCTTGTTGCGAGTATTGTTACCAAGTGCGAATAGGAAACAGATGTTAAGTGCCGTTGAAAGAAAGATAGAACAGTTTGTACGTGACCTCAATGATAAAGAGGTCTCAAAGCTTTATACGAAGCTTCCTCATGGAAAAAGACTTAGAGCAAAACTCATCTTGAAGATCGCAGGGACAAGTCTCTCTGTAGTAAAAACAGCAGCGATCGTTGAGATGATACATGCTGCGAGTCTTTTACATGATGACGTCATAGATGATGCCTATACACGCCGTAATAAACCTTCTATCAATGCACTTTACGGAAACAAAACAGCCATTATGTTAGGGGATATCCTCTACTCTAAAGGCTTTTTAGAGTTAAATAATATTAGTACTGAAGTGGCTAAGATAGTCTCCAATGCAGTTGTCCAACTCAGCCTTGGTGAACTTAAAGATGTTTTACTCTCAAAAGCATTTAACTTAGATAAAGAGATCTATCTTGAAATGATCTACCAAAAGACCGCTTCACTTATGGAGGCTGCTGCCGGAGCTGCTGCTGTGTTGGCGGGTAAAGATAAAGTGGCATACATGACTTATGGTAGAAATCTGGGAATAGCCTTTCAAATGATAGATGATATACTGGATATTACAATGGACTCTGAAACCTTGGGTAAACCGGCACTTCATGATTTTGAAGAGGGTAAAACAACACTGCCATATATTTATCTTTATGAAGCGTTGGATAACCAAGATCAAGTGATACTCAAGTCCCTGCATACAAAAAAACTCTCTAAAGATGAAGCAGCGTGGATCAAAGTTAAGATGCAAGAGCATGGGGTCATTCAAAGAAGCTATGCAGAAGCAAAATCTTTAGTTGAAGAGGCTATTTCTTTAATGAATGCATTGGGTGAAGATGCATTGAGTAGTATTGCAATGGCGATGATTGAGAGGGATTTTTAATGTATTATCAAGTGGTGAGTTTTTCTCATAAAAGTTGTGAGCAGGGTATGCGAGAGAAGTTGGCTTTTGCCAATGATGAAGCGAAAAGAGAGATGCTAGATCAGCTTACTTCTTTTGAATTTGTCTATGAAGCATTTATCGTTTCCACCTGTAACCGTGTAGAGATCGTACTTGCAACAAGAGATAACTTTTCAAGTTACCATGCTGTACTTGGGCTTATGAGCCAGAGGAGTGATCTGAATTTTTATGAGCTTAAAACTGCTGCTAAACGTCATGATGATGAAGAGGCAGTAGAACACATCTTCTCTGTTGTCTCCTCTTTGGACTCTTTGGTGATAGGTGAGTCTCAAATCACAGGACAGGTGAAAGAAGCATTTAAATTTTCTCATACAAATGGTACAGCAGGACGTAAACTCAACCGTGTCATCTCTTATGCTGTTAAGTGTGCGGCTGAGGTGCGAAATGCAACCAATATCTCACAAAACCCTATCTCCATCGCTTCTGTGGCTGTGGCTCAGGCACATAAGCTTTTGGGTGATAACATGCAGGGTATGAAAGGTATCGTTGTGGGTGCCGGTGATATGGGTGTACTTGCAGCAAAACATTTGCTTAGAGTGGGGTGTGATGTCGTACTCATAGGGCGTGACCTTGAAAAAGTGCAAGCGGTAGCAGATAGTTTAGGTGAAAATGTAAAAGCAGATACTATGGATGCACTGCCTAAATATATCAATAGATATCGTCTCCTATTTTCTGCAACTTCCGCAAAAGAACCTGTGATCACAAAAGACCTTATAGAGAATGAAACCTTACCAAGACATTGGTTTGATATGGCGATCCCTCGTGACATAGAAGATATGGATCTGGAAAAGTTGTCCCTTTTCCGTATAGACGACTTACGTAGTATCTCAAATGATAACCATGCCCTGCGTGAAGAGCAAGCAGTAAGAGCTGCTGAGATAGTAAGCAGGTATAAAGAGGAGTTCTATACATGGCTTAGAGCACTCTCTATAGAACCTGTCATTAAACAGATGAGAGAACATGTTGCAGCGGCAATCGATAAAGAGATGCACAGAGCTATAGGAAAAGGTTTTGTACCGGTAGAACATGAAGCCAATATGCGAAAAATGGCAGAACAGATGTTCAAACGATTTTTGCATGATCCTACGCAAAATCTCAGACACTCTTCTGTAGAAAAAAAGAATGCAAACTGCATTGAAGCTGTGAAAAAAATGTTCAATATAGATACAGAAAATATCGATTTTAAACAATACAAAAATGACCACCATACAAAAGGATACAGCGCGTGAGATTTTCAAGATTATTGATCCCTACTACCAAAGAGACCCCAAATGATGCAACATTGGCAAGTCATATTTACCTGATCCGTGGAGGATTCATTCAGTCTGTAGGCGGAAGTGGGCTTTATAACTTTTTACCATTGGGTAAAAAAGTGTTAGACAAAGTGCGTGCTGTTGTGAAAGATGAGTTGGATAAAGCAAGCTGTCAAGAAGTAAGTCTTAGTTTTGTAACACCTGCATCACTTTGGCAGGAAAGTGGGCGTTTCGAGAAGTATGGTAAAGAGCTTTTACGTTTTAAAGACCGCAAAAACAATGACTTTATCTTGGGACCGACACATGAAGAGATGATGGTAAACCTTGTAAGACAAAGTGTGAAGAGTTATAAGCAGTTGCCTTTGAACCTCTATCAGATAAATCTCAAATTTCGTGATGAGATAAGACCTCGTTTCGGTTTGATGCGTGGACGTGAATTTTTGATGAAAGATGGTTACAGTTTTCATGCGACGCAAGAAGATATGCAAAGAGAATTTGCTCTTATGGAAGAGACATATAAGAAGATATTTACACGTCTGGGACTGGAGTTTAGAGTAGTTGAAGCTGACTCTGGTGCCATAGGTGGTAGTGGAAGTAAAGAGTTTATGGTACTTGCTGACTCTGGTGAAGATACTATCGTAGTCTGTGACAGCTGTGAGTACGGTGCGAACATTGAAGCGGCTGTACGTAAGGAGAAAGTCTGTGAAGCAGAATCACCTGAAGCTGTTTTTGCAAAGTTCAATACACCGGATACAGAAACCATAGAAGAATTGAGTAAATTTTTCCATGTAGACCCTTATTATCTAGTGAAGACTGTAGCAAAAAAAGCACTCTTTGATGAGGGTGAGACAAAAGTGGTACTTTTTGCGCTTAGAGGTTCAGATGAACTTCAAGAGGTCAAAGCATGTAATGCTGTGAATGCAAATGATCTGGTGGATATCTCTGAAGAAGAATTGGCCCAAGTTGGTTTAGTAGCTGGCTATATGGGACCTACAGTAGTACCCGAAGGTGTGAGTGTTATATTGGACAACAATCTCAAGGAAGCGAGTTCTATGATATGTGGAGCCAATGAGAAGGATTATCACCTCATAGGTAACAGTTTCATAGGTGTAGAAGCTGACTATCATGACCTTGTGGCAGTACAAGAGGGAGACTTGTGTTCTTGTTGTGGAGAGCCTATGCGTTATACCAAAGGGATAGAAGCAGGACATATTTTCCAGCTTGGTACACAGTACTCAGAACCATTGGGAGCGAATTTCTTAGATGAAAACGGTAAAGCACAACCTATGGTGATGGGAACATATGGTATAGGTGTAAGCCGTCTGCTTGCAGCTATTATAGAACAAAACCATGATGACAAAGGGTGTATCTGGACAAAAGAGTCTGCACCGTTTGACCTGCAGATCATTATCTCAAATATTAAAGATGAGGTGCAGGTTGCTTTAGGTGAAAAACTCTATGAAGCGTTAAAAGCTAAAGGGTTGGATATTCTTCTTGATGACAGAAAAGAGAGATTTGGTCCAAAGATAAAAGATTATGAACTTTTAGGTGTGCCTCATGCAGTGATCATAGGTAAAAAACTTCAAGATGGACTTGTGGAATTTGTCATCAGAGAAGGACTTATAAAAGAAGAAATTTCTGCAGACACTATTTTGGATGTAGTCATTCAAAAGGTTTTATAGATGCTCCTTATTATAGCTATACCATTTCTCCTATTGGAATTGTATCTTTCTCTCGAAGTAGGTGAGAATATAGGTTTTATGTGGTCTGCCATATGGATAGTAGTAAGTATGCTTATAGGGTTTAGGGTGCTTCAGTCCTCCTCTTTAACGCTTATGGGAAATTTAAATTCTGTATCCAGAGGCAAATTAAGTATGCAAAGTTTTCAAAATGCAAGTACGGCTTATCTTTTAGGTGCGATATTTCTTATCATCCCCGGGGTATTGACAGACTTTTTAGGCTTAGTTGCACTTGGCTACACAGTATATTTACAATTTGTCGCTAAAATAACACCTGAACAAACAAAATTTGATACAAAAAAAGGAGATGATAATGTCATTGATGTCGAAATTATTGACGAGCACACTGATCGTAACAGTCGCTCTTAGCGCATCTGCACAACCAGATAATAAATCATTAGTTAACTATGTTAAAAGAAGTGTGGTGAAGAATCCAGAAGTAAAAGTCAATGGTGTGACCGTACTTGAGAGTAAAACCGTAAAAGCACTTCCGGGTTGGACTGTCCTTTTAACAACTATAGATCTGATATATCAGAAAAAAGAGATACATGCACCGGAGACTATGTTCATCAAAGATGGACTTATTACAGGGCATTTGGTTAACCTGAAAACAGGAAAAGATTATCGTAATGAGATCAAACCAACAGTACCTGCAAGTATGTACAATGATGCACATCTTCTTTTTGGTAACAAAGATGCAAAGCATAAAGTACTTATTTTCTCTGATCCTCAATGCCCATTCTGTCAAGAATTGGTACCTGAGATCTTTAAAGCAGCCAGAGAGAATCCGACAACGTTAGCAGTGTATTACTATCATTTACCACTTTTAAGAATTCATCCTGTTTCTGATGTGTTGACACGGGTAATGCATGTAGCACAACATGAGGGTAAAGCGGATATGGTAGAAAAGATTTATAGCTTAAAGATCGATCCAAGAGAGACGAATGTAACTAAAATACTGGCTGCAGTAAAAAAACATGCAAATTATGATGTAACTCCAGCACAGATCAATGCTAAAAAAGTGAAAGTTGCCATTAAAGCTGATGCTGCTGCAGCAGGAAAAATGATGGTTGGAGGTACACCTACTATCTATCTTGATGGTCAGTGGGATAAAATGAGAAACGGTTACGAGAAGTTAATAAAATAAGAATTTCAGCTATCAATACTCATGCATGATGCAAACGCAAGCGCCCTCTTTGAGGGTAGGGTGTATCATTTTTCGCATTGATTGCTGAAATAAGTGTAAATAATAAAAAACAAAGTGAAATCAGTGGAAAAATTAATCATAGCAACAAGAGCAAGTAATCTTGCTCTCTGGCAAGCCTATCATATCAAAGCAAGAATTGAAACCTCATTCCCGGAAGTTACAGTTGAACTCAATGAAATTACCTCTAAAGGTGACAAGATACTTGACAAACCACTGGCACTCATAGGTGGTAAAGGGCATTTTACAAAAGAGCTTGAAGATGAGATGATCGAAGGTAATGCACATCTTGCAGTACATTCACTCAAAGATGTACCTACTTATATTCCTGAGGGGTTGGAGCTTTGTGCGATTACCACACGGCAAGATCAGAGTGATGTGCTGCTTTCTCATACGTACAAAAGCTTAGATGAACTTCCCCTTGGTGCAACCGTAGGAACAACAAGTCTTAGAAGACGTATGCAGCTCCTTGAGAAGCGTCCTGACTTGATAGTTAAAGAACTTAGAGGTAATGTTAACACACGTCTTAGAAAGCTTAAAGAGGGGCAGTATGATGCGATTATCCTTGCATACATTGGTCTTTATAGACTTGACTTACTTAAAGATATACCTTTTGTAGAGAAGCTAGACTTTTTCATACCGCCTATGGGACAAGCTGCACTTGGTATAGAGATCGTAAGTTCTAACGATAGAGTACGTGAAATTGCTATGACTCTGAATGATGAAAACTCTTTCATCTGTACAAAACTCGAGCGTGATTTTGTCTCCAAAATAGGAGCTGGATGTTCTGCACCTGTAGCGGTCAATGCTATTATCACTGGTGATAACATTACAGTTAAAGCGATGCTTGGCTACCCGGATGGAACACACATCATGCATAAAAAACTTACTTCTTTGGTAACTGAGTGTGATACACTTGGTGAGCAATTAGCAGAAGTGATGATAGCTGATGGTGCCTTAGATATTCTTAGTAGGGCTGAAGAGATAGCATTTAAAGATGAAATGCCGGAGAGACTTTAAAGAAGTTTCTTTAGCCTTCGGCATGCTTCATCAAGCTCCGCCTGTTTTTTTGAAAAACAAAATCTAGTCAGATGTAAATCTCCTATATTATCATAAAATGCTTCTCCTGGAACTGTAGCTACCCCGGTTAGTTTTAGAAGATTAATCGCCTTTTCCTTTGTAGTATCTCCTTCAATTTTTGAAATATCAGCTAAAAGATAATATGATCCTTTAACAGAATTTACTTTGAGCCCTACCTCATTTAATGTTTTGACAAGTTTATCTCTCTTTTGTTGATGATCTATAGCAACATTTTTATAGTAAGAGAGAGGCAGTTTTCTTAATCCTTGCAGCACACCGTATTGTAAAGGAGTAGGAGGACATAAATAGATTAGGTCATTAACATGTGAAGCAGTCTCTATAATATTTTTAGATGTGATCGCATAGCCTACCCTCCAACCTGTAACCGAGTATATTTTAGAGAAACCAGAGACAACTACAGCCCTTTCTTTGAGGGATTCTATACTAAGTGCAGAGATAAAGGAAGCATCATCATAAATAAAATGCTCATACATTTCGTCACTGAAAAGTGTTAAGTTGTATTGTGTAACGATTTGACCAAGAGTTTCAAGTTCTTTTTTTGTATAGACCTTGCCACTGGGATTTGATGGGTTGCAGATAAGGATGGCTTTAGTGTTTGTAGAAATGAGATCGTTTAATTTGTTAAAATCAATATTATATTCCGGTGGGGATGTTGAGATAAATTTGATCTTACACCCTAAGGAGCGTAATGTTGAAACATGATATCCATAGTAAGGCTCAAATACGATCACTTCATCTTCGGGAGCAAGTATGACTTTGGCTGTTGTATAGAAAGCACCAGTTGCACCGGCACTTACTAAAACATTCTCCGGTTTTATATTTAGCTTGTGAAAAGTATTTTGTTTTGTTGCAATTTCAGATCTGAGTTCAGAGATACCATACGAAGAAGTATAAAAATTTTTTCCTTCTGCTAGAGCATCTTGAGTACCCTGAAGCACCTCATGCGGAACATCAAGATCACATAATCCCTGTGCCATATTGATACCATTTTCAAGATCACACAAATGTGTCATCGATCTAATCTCAGATTGTTCTATTTTAGTTTTTTGTTCAACATTCATGGTACAAAGTATAGCTATATTTTTCTAAATATAGTGCATCAATAATCAATTATTTTTTTCTATAAATTGTTTTCTTTGTAAAGTTAAATTAGAGACGTATAATATATATGTTCTAAACGCCGGTATAACTCATTTTAGTTATAATTTATACAATAAAATGTAAAGGGTAGTACAATGCAAGACGTAGTACAATGGCTCAAAGATAACGGTAATTTAAAGATCATAGATGAACCACTTGATGTGGAGTTGGAGATTCCTCATGTGGCGTATGTGGAAGTGAAAACCGATGACTCTCGTCCCATTCTTTTTACCAAGCCTGTGAACAAAGCCAAAGGCATAGAGTATGATATGCCTGTGCTTATGAATATCTTTGCAAATAAACCCCTTACAGAAAAGATCTTTGGTAAACACCCTGATGATCTAGCGCAGGGTATAGATGCACTTCTTAAACTTAAACCACCTAAAGGACTTAAAGCCAAGTTAGCGATGCTGCCTAAACTTTTCTCTCTTAAAAATGTATTCCCAAAACGTCTCAATTTTAAAGGGGAGTGTCAAGAAGTTATCATCCCTAAAGAAGAGGTGGACCTGGATATTTTACCTATACTGAAAACTTGGGAAGAGGATGGTGGTGCTTTCATCACTATGGGGCAGGTTTACACACAGAGTTTAGATGGAGAGATGCAAAACCTTGGGATGTACAGACTTCAGCAGTATGATAAAAACAGACTGGGAATGCACTGGCAGATCCATAAAGATGCTTCTCACTTCTTTGACCAGTATCAAAGAGCAGGAAAGAAGATGCCTGTGACTGTAGCCATCGGTGGTGATCCTTTGTATATCTGGTGTGGTCAAGCACCAATGCCTCATGGAATGTTTGAGATGCTGCTTTATGGTTTTGTACGTAACAAAAATGCACAGTTGGTAAAGTCTATTACCAACGATATCCATATCCCACGTGATGTAGATGTTGTCATAGAAGGCTTTGTTGATCCTGAACTCATGGAGATAGAAGGGCCGTTTGGTGACCATACGGGTTACTATACACTCAAAGAGCCTTTCCCTGTCATGGATGTAGAGACGATCACCATGAAAAAGAACCCTGTCTTTCAAGCAACCGTGGTAGGGAAACCACCACTTGAAGACAAGTATATGGGTTGGGCAACAGAGCGTATCTTCTTACCTATGTTAAAGCCTATGGCGCCAGACCTTATAGATTATAATATGCCTGAAAACGGAGTTTTCCATAACTTGATCTTAGCAAAGATGAAAACACTCTATAAAGGGCATGCAGTACAGTTCATGCATGCATTTTGGGGTGTAGGGCAGATGAGTTTTGTGAAACATGCACTTTTTATAGGTCAAGATGGACCTGAACTTGAAGAGAGTGAAGCGTTAGCTGAGCATATTTTAAATAGACTCGATAAGAGCAAGATACTCATCACCCAAGGTATTGTCGATCATCTTGATCACTCTTCATCTGAACAGTTTGTGGGTGGTAAACTTGGTGTTGATGCTACTGGAGATGAAGTAGAAGAGGGTGTTAAGGACTTACTAAGTGATAGTGAACTTCTTAATAAAATACAGGAGATAGAAGCTAACGTAGTTGAATTGAAACAGTATTTTACACAAACTAAAACGCCTATATGTGTTATTACTGTAAATAAAGAAAAGTCACAACTCAAACTTATTAAAAAATTAAAAGTGTTAAAAGAGCATATTAAATTACTCATTATTGTTGACAAAGAGAACAATGATATCAATGATGTATATATGCTTGTTTGGCGTGTTGTCAATAATGTTGATGCAAGCAGAGATGTGATTTTAAAACCTTTTATCGCTGTTGATGCTACAAATAAAGGTGAAGTAGATGGCTTTAAAAGAGAATGGCCAGGGGATACTTTCTGTACAAAAGAGGTACTGGATATGCTTCAGGAAAAAGGGTTGATCGATATAGATGAAGCATTTATTAAAAAGTTTGGATTGTTGCCTTTTTAAATTTTCGTAGGTCGGGGTGTCCCCACCCCGACTTAAACTTAAAACTTTTATATTGTTTGTTTGATTTATAAATATGCATGGCTTTTGTCGGGGAGAGGACACCCCGACCTACAATAATAAATTATTTTATCTTTATCTAAGAATAATATGATAAAATTCCTTTGTAAATAAAAATTATCCTTAAGGAATTATCATGTTAGTAACTAAAAAAGCTCCAGATTTTACAGCAACAGCTGTACTTGCAGACGGTCAAATTGTAGAAGGTTTTAACCTTATGGAAAACCTTGGTGAAAAAGGTGCAGTACTTTTCTTCTATCCACTAGACTTTACATTTGTATGTCCATCAGAAATCATTGCATTTTCACACAGAGCACAAGAGTTTAGAGACAGAGGCGTAAATATTATTGGTGTATCTGTAGATAGTCAATTTTCACACTTTGCATGGAGAGAAACTCCAGTAGCAGAAGGTGGTATCGGTAGAGTTGATTTCCCACTTGTTGCTGACCTTTCTAAGCAAATTACTAGAGATTACGATATTCTTCTTGATGAAGCAGTAGCACTTAGAGGTTCATTCCTTATCGATGCTGACGGTACAGTAAGACACGCAGTGATCAATGACCTTCCACTTGGAAGAAACATCGATGAAATGATCAGAATGGTTGACACTATGTTGTTTACTAACGAGTTTGGTGAAGTATGTCCTGCTGGTTGGGTAAAAGGTGACGAAGGTATGAAAGCTGACACTGAAGGTGTTGCTGAATATCTTGCAAAACACGAAGGTGATCTGTAATCAGATCACTTTGTTTCCACAGCGTCTGCTTGGAAACAGCATTACGGAAGTGATGCTTTAGCTTCGCCTTTGTGCGAAAATTGACCGAAGCTAAAGCATCAGTTCTAAAGAAGAATTAAAGGACTAATATGACAGATTATGCAACACTATTGAAAGAGAGTGGGCTTAAAGCAACATTCCAACGTATGAATATCTTGGAAGTCATTGAAAAGAGTGGACATATGTCTGTAGAGGATATCTACGAGGAAGTAACAAAAGTACATCCTTCACTCTCTTTAGCAACGATCTATAAAAATATTATTTTAATGATGGAGAAGGGTGTTTTGGTTGAAGTGCCTATTGCCGGTAAAAAATCAAAATATGAACTTGCTAAAATGGATCATATACATCTTATCTGTACTGAGTGCGGAGAGGTTGAAGATAGATCTTGTTTAGAGAGTACAGACAAAATACTTGATACGTTAACGCAGCAGGAACATTTTAAGCTAAATAAGAGACAGATCAACCTTTATGGGGTTTGTGAAAAGTGTCAAATGCAAGAAGCATCGTAGGGTGCGTTTGCTAACGCACTTTTGATATCTATAACCCTTACGGCGAAAATTTTATTTTATATCACATTTAATTATGTGGTGCGTTGGAAAACGCACCCTACAAGTTATTCTACTCTTTTTTCTTCTTCTACACCACTACAACATCCCTTTGAAAACTTCAGGTAAAGTATAGGAAGTATGATCAAAGTAAGCAGTGTTGAGCTGATAAGACCATTGATCACAACGATAGCCAGAGGTCTTTGTATTTCAGAGCCCGGTCCCGTGGCAAAGAGGAGAGGAAGAAGACCAAATGCGGCAATGGTTGCAGTCATAAGTACGGGTCTAAGTCGTTTGATAGAACCTTCTATCACAGCATCTCTAAGTTCAGTCCCATTTTTGATAAGGTAGTTGAAATAGTTCACCAGTACAACACCATTGAGTACGGCGATACCAAGGAGGGCTATGAACCCTACGGATGCCGGTACTGACAAGTATTCTCCACTTACGTAGAGTCCTATAAATCCTCCGATCAAAGCAAGAGGGACATTGATGAGTACGATGGTAGCCTGCGTTAAAGAACCAAAAGAGACAAAGAGAAGTATAAAAACTAAAAAGAGTGCCAATGGTACGATGATCGCCAATCTTGAAGCAGCTCTTTGTTGATTTTCAAACTCTCCACCATAGGTGAGATAGTACCCTACTGGTAACTTCACTTCTTTGCCGATCTTGATCTTGGCTTCTTCCACAAAACTTACGAGGTCTCGACCTTCTACATTGGTCTGTACTATTGTTTTTCTATATCCGTGTTCATGTTCTATTTGTACAGGTCCGGCATTTGAGATAAATTTGACAAAATTACTTAAAGGTATGGCCTTACCATTTTCTAATGGATAATAGAGCTTTTGGATCTTGTCTAGAGAGTTTTGCAGGTTCTCATCACCTTTGACCATCAGATCAATACGACGCATACCTTCTTGGATGATACCTGCTTGGACACCTGTTATCATAACCTTAAGAAAGTCATTAAGTTCTTGCTGGTTAATACCGTGATACGCCATTGCTTTTTTGTCAAATTCCAATTCAAAATACTCAACACCTTCATTGGCTTTTTTGTAGACATCACTGCTTCCGGGAATAGTTTCAAGTATAGCTTTTATCTGTATAGCGATCTCTTCGAGCTTATCATTGTCCCTTCCAAAGATATCGATAGCCAGATCACCCCTAACACCCGTAAGCATTTCAGATACTCTCATTTCAATAGGCTGGGTAAATCCATACTCTATACCTACAAATGCATCAAGTACTTTTCTAATCTCCTCAGTGACAAATGCTTTGGATGGTTCCCTCCACTCTTCTTTGTCTTTGAGTACTAAAAAGGTATCGGTATCGTTAAGACTCATAGGGTCAAGCCCCAGCTCATCACTTCCTGTTCTTGCGATGATGTCTTTGATCTCAGGTACGGATGTAAGAAGCTTTTTTTGTAGTTTCAGGTTAAGTGCCAAACTCTCTTTGAGAGAGATGGATGGCAGCATTTCCACACCGATGATAATACTTCCTTCATCCATCGTAGGCATAAAAGATTTCCCTGTTTTTGCAGCCAGATAAAGAGAGCCTCCAAAGAGTACAAACACAGCCAGGATAATAGCCTTGCTGTGTTTTAAAGAAAACATAAGAGAGGGTCTATACGCTTTGGTAAGAAATTTAATAAGAGTTGACTCTTTATCAGGTCTTTTACTTAAGATAAATGAACTTAGAACCGGTATAAGTGTTAAGGCTAAAATGAGTGAAGAGAACAGAGCAAAGATGATACTGAGCGCCACAGGTCTAAAGAGTTTACCTTCAAGTCCTTCCAATGTGAGAAGGGGCATAAATACAATGATGATAATAAGGACACCAGTAATGACAGATGGTGCCATCTCCACTGTAGCTCCATAGATAATATGCAGTTTACTTTGGCGTTTATGTTTAGGGCTTCCCAGTTCAGCGGTAATATGTTCGACCACGACCACGGCAGAATCCACCAGTATACCAATGGCAATGGCAAGTCCTCCAAGACTCATGAGATTTGCAGTCAATCCAAAATATTGCATAGCAATAAAACTCATGAGCAGTGCAAAAGGAAGGATAAGCGCAACACTGAGTGCTGATGCAAGGTTTCCAAGCATAATGAGCAAGATAACCATAATCAGTACAATCGCTTCATAAAGTGCATTTTTCACCGTATTTGTTGCAAGATTAACAAGGTCAGAACGGTCATAGAATATATCTATTTTTGTATCACCCGGTAGCATTGGTTCCAGTTTTTTGAGTTCATCTTTGACCTTCTCCAGTACTATTCCCGTGTTTGTGCCTTTGAGACCAAGTACCAAGCCCTGTACGGCTTCATCTTGACCATTTTTGCTTACAAAACCGGCACGGGTAAGATAACCGAATTTAACAGCAGCTACATCACCAATGGTAATGACTTTATCCGCACTTTTACCCACAGGCAATGTCTTGATGTCAGAGAGATTCTTAAGCTGTCCTACACTTCGTACCAAGATACTTTCTACCCCTTGAGAGACACGTCCTGCACCATCATTCTGATTATTCTTTTCGAGTGTCTGGAATATTTGATCAAGTGTGATACCCATTGTTCTCATTTTATTTAAGTCAGGTACCACTTCATATGTTTTTACTTTTCCACCAAGGGGATTGACCTCTGCAACCCCGCTTACTGAACGAATTTTAGGAGAGATGATCCAATCTAGAAGACTTCGTTTCTCTTCAAGTGAAAGTCTCTCTGATTCGATCGTGAACATTAAAATATCACTTAATGGTGTAGAGATAGGTGCAAGCCCCCCTTCCATATTTGCAGGGAGTTCACCTCTGATATCTGCAAGTCTTTCACTCACTTGTTGTCTGGCCCAGTAAATATCTGTTCCATCTTCAAAATCTATAGTAATATCACACAAGCCATATTTGGAAATAGAGCGCATCATAGTCTCATAGGGGATACCGACCATCTTCATTTCTATAGGTACCACAATACGGGACTCTATCTCAGCAGGGGTCATTCCACTCGATTTGATAATGATCTTTACTTGCGTAGGAGAGATATCAGGAAAAGCATCAACAGGTAATTCGTTATAGGCTTTAATACCAAAACCAAGAATAACTACAGCCAACAAAGAGAAGAAAAGCCTTTGAGCAAGTGCAAAACCTATGATCTTATTCATTATTGTCACCTAACATATTTTTCAGTATCGCTACGGAGTTTACTGCTATTTTGTTCTGTAGTCTGTCAGATGGTTCTATAAAATAATGTGTATTATCTTCAGCAAGAATTTTTACCGGTACTGCAGTAAATCCTTCTTTTGTTTTTATAAATACAATTTGTGTACCTCCTTCTTTAATAACGGAAGTTTTCTGAACTTTAAGACTCTCTCCTAAAATGGTGAATTTCGCAGAGCTGCGAAGACCTGAAAATATATTTATATCTGATGGAACTGAAAAACGTATTTGTTTAGTCTGGTTTTGAGGGTTTATCACTGGTGAGATCTGTAGTATAGTTGTATTAAAAGCTTTATTTGCAAGTGTGATCTGTACTGCTTGTCCTTCATGAAGGTTTTCAGTTCTTTTGGCTTCTATATTGCTCACAAGCCAAAGTGAACCTTTCCCCTGAATAATAAAAAGTGCATCGGAAGGACTTGTGCTTTTTCCCGGAGTAGCATTAAGTTCTACTATATGCCCATCTACACTGCTTTTTATTTTCATTGTCTGGGAGAGCTTCAGATCTTTAAAGAGAGTAGTTATCATTTCATTGCTTGCACCATAACTTTTGAGTAAGGCTTTGGAAGCAGCTACTTTAATCTTGTCCGTTTCAAGCTCAGCATTGGCAGCAACACACTCTTTTTGAGGAATGATCTCTTCCTCGCAAAGCATGTTTTTACGTTCTGTCAAATGTGTGTGATGGCGAAACTCTATTGCATCAGCTATAGCTTTTTGTTGTATGGCTATCCATTCGGTACCCGTTACTTCAGCAAGTACAGACCCTTTGGTCACTTTCTGATACTGTGCCACATTCAGTTTTTTTACATTTGCTTCAAAAGGCAGTGAAATTATATGTAAAAGTGAAGGAGGAGTCACTACTTCCGTAATGAACTCACCTAAAGGAATCCTTTTTGAGCTTTCTGGTGCTTCAACTTTAATTTGCCAATTTTCTTCTTCTTCAGGAGTCATTTGTATGTTTCCTGCATGTAGTGCAGAAAAAGTTAATAGTGTTAATAGTAGTAGTTTTGTCATTAGTTATCCTTCTTTTCACTGATAGTATAGAGTTTAAATAGTGTATTGTAGTATGCTTTTTTTGTAGTATATATCTCTTGTCTTAGCTGGTACGACTTTTGTCTGTTCAGTAAATATTCAATAACTGAAGTTTCACCAAGGTCATAACTTGTTTGGATCAGTGGGAAGAGTTTATTTTTGTAGTTCTTATAATTTCTTTTTAAAGTTTGAACCATAAAAGCATTACTTTTCAGATGAGATTTTAGTTGTGTAAGCAAACTTCTTTTTTCTCTCATCGTTTGTTCGTAACGATAACCAATTGCACTGTTCCGGTACATAGCTGCTGCACGTTCTTGTTCTGATCTCTCAGAGGTAAAGTTGAGAGGAAGGGAGAGACCAATGGAGTACCTGTCTACATCAAGTTCATTGGTATACTGTGCTGAAATATCAATAGATTCTAATGTATTGGAGTATCTCTTTATAGCTTTTTGTGTACTTAATACACGTTTTTCATAAGCCTCTTTAGAAAGTCTAAATGTGTTAGCCAGCTTTACAGTACTTCTAATGGGGTACATATCTCTACAAGAGAGTTGTGTTGTATCGGTATAATGAACTTTACTTAACATAAAGAGATTTTGTTTTGAGATCTCCTGTTGCATTTTAATCTCCTGAAGCTGGGCATAGAGTCTGTTTTTTTCTGTCTCTAATTGCATAAGTTCTGTTTTGGAGATTTCCTGATATTTGTAGGCTTTTTGTTTCTTTTTGTATAGTTTGGCAAAATCCTGATAACTTTGTTTGAAACTTCTATAGTTTTGGGTATCAAGACAGTGTTGGTGATAAAGGTTTTTCAATCCGTTTTTAAAATTTAAGATATTTCTCTCTCCTTCCAGTAAATAGGCTTGATTGGAGAGTTGGGCAATGGATCGTTCCTGATCCTGTATGTTACCTAGTATTAATTTTTTTGAAGCCCCTACAGAGTATTCATTTCCATTACTTCCTATATCTGGATATGCTCTTGTTCCTTCTCCAAATATTTCCAGAGGATCAGAGGCAGTATTTGCTTTGTTTTTGGCATTCAGAGCCAGACCTTCTTGCTGCAACGCTTTAGATAGAACATTATTTTGATCTGCAGACTTCAATATGCTATTGAGTGTGTATGTTGATGCATGTCCCAGTTGCATCAAAAATATAAATAAAACAAGTTGTTTCATGATGTTAGTTTCCTTTATGTTAATAAATCTTTTAATATGTAATTTTATTATTTTTATAAAATTTTAGAGATGATGGCGCCATCAAGTGCATTGATTTCTATTTCACAATTTTCTGTATAGCTTCGATAGAATAGTAATTGACCTTTATGTGTAAGTCTGTGAGATATGACATCCTCTCTACAATACGAAGCCGCCATTTTCCGGGATTCTTCATACTTGATCTTGGCTAACTGTCGTAACTGACTCTGTTTTTTTAACTTTAGAGAAAGTTTATGGTTGTATGTGCGAAGTTGTATCGTGTCATCTACCATTATCTGCGTATTTGCAGAGCCCATGATAGAGAACACTATTATGTATAATAGAGCTTTCATTATTTGACCTTTATATGATTAAATTATAGAACAATGGTTCTATTGATGATTATGAAAAAGGTTTAAGCTATTGGTGGTTTATAGGAAGTTTCTTTGTAGGGTAGAGTGTACCGAAGTAGATCATGAGAGAGTGTTTTATCTTTTTGAAGTTGAACAAGCGTACTTTTATAAGGCATGATAAGCCCTACAAAGTGAAACATACTATGTACTTCATGTATATCTCCAGATGTTTGTTCAAGTATTTCTGCGCTAACATAATGTGAGATATATGTCGTGTCACTTTTTTGCATGATATTAATTACCGTATCATGCATAATGGTAAAAGTAAGCATGAAAAGTACAACAAATATGATTTTGGATCGCATGATCATGCTCCTTTTTTAGATTTCAATGCTTATTACATCTTTTGATTACTATAGTATATAGGAAGTAAGATTAAATATAGATAATAAAAATTATTATTTGAGTAAAAATGTCAAGTAGTATAGTTTGGAGATAATAAAAAGATAAGAGAAAGACATATCATGCAGGAAATTCCTGTATGATATAAGTAATAATAGAATAAACGATGTGAGGGAATGCAAAGACTCTTAGTTATTTGAATTAAAAAGTGCAGATCCAACCCTCACTAAGTTTGAACCACATTTTATAGCCAACTCATAATCAGAACTCATCCCCATAGAACAGATAGTAGCACCCTTTTTTTCCAGTTTTTCATAAATACTGTGTGTAATTTCAAAACTTTGCTGTATGAGTGTAGTTTTTTCACTGTGTGCACCAATGGTCATTACCCCTTTAAGGCTTATCTGTGGGCAGGTCTCTTTTATCTCTTGATAGATATCTAGTGCCTGTGCAGCACTTACACCGGATTTACTCTCTTCATTGGCAGCATTGATCTGTAAAAGACAATTCATGCTTTGTTCTTTTGACAAAAGTTTTTTATTGAGCTCTGTTGCCAATTCCATACTGTCGAGTGACTGCATAAGAGCAGGGCGAAGGTCAATGAGATTATTGATCTTATTTTTTTGAAGTGTACCTATCATTTGCCATTGTAACGGTAACTCTTCTAATGTAATCATACGCTCTTTGAGCTGTTGTACCTGATTTTCTCCAAATGCTCTTTGTCCCAACTCATAGAGTGTAGCGATATTCTCTACTTCAGTATATTTACCTACTGCAACAAGTTGAACGATATGATGTTCACTTACAGCAATACGTGCTTCTTCAATGTTCCAGATGACTTCATCCAGATTTGCTCTTAGTTGTTCTTTATCTAATATCATGTTTTTTCTCCTTTTAGCCCATAAGTCTATTTACATCATTATACAATCCCAATAGCATAAGAGAGATGAGCATCGCCCAACCTACCAGTGTAATGTAGTACATGGCATTGTCACTGGGTGCTTTACCTCGCAGCATCTCATAGAGGTTAAACATAATGTGTCCTCCGTCAAGTGCGGGGATAGGTAGGAGGTTAAGTACACCTAAGTTTACCGAGATGAGTGCAGTAAAGAAAAAGAGTGAGAGAATACCCGCAGAACTGGCTTGAGCCGTAACATCTACGATGGTAATGATGCCACCCAATTTATCTGTACTTACAACACCTGTAATGAGTTTTTGTACACTTTTAAAAATAAGAAGACTGGCTTTTTTTGTCTCTTCCCAAGCATATGTAAAACCATCTATGAAACCATAGTGAACGGTTGTCTGTTTGTCTAAAGGACTGATCCCAATAATACGTCGAGTAATTTTTTCACCAAAGATATTTTGATCATCAATGACTTCAGGTTTTAACTGTAGGGTGACAAGTGTTTGGTCTCGTTCCACAATAAGTGAAATATTACCTTTGCTTTCATTGATATGTTTACCTATGTTTTCCCAGTAAAGAATGTTGTTCCCGTTGATCTGAACGATTTTATCTTCTTTTTGCAGTCCTGTCTGATATGCGGGAGTATCTTTCCCAACTTCACCAACATATGCCAGTAGTTTTGGTACACCCATATAGGAGATCGCCAAGTAGAGTAAAAATGCCATAAGAAAATTGGCAAAAGGACCGGCAAGTAAAATGATGATGCGCTGCCAAGGTTTTTTGCTATTGTAACTGTCATCATCATAACTTATTTTTGTAGGGTCAGTGTCATCCTGACCTTTCATTTTTACATAACCGCCAAGTGGGATAGATGAGATACTCCACTCTGTTTTACCTATCATTTTAGAGTAAAGTTTTTTCCCAAAACCTATACTAAATACATCTACCTGCACACCGAAAAAACGTGCAGCTGTAAAGTGTCCTAATTCATGAAAAAATATCAATACCGACAAGACTAAAAGCGCGACTAAAATGCCCATAAAATTCCTAATAATTAAAGTATCAAATTATATCTAAGAGTTGTAAAAAATTGATATAGATTAAAAAATAATGGAAAAATTTTGCTAAAATAGTGTAAAGGGTACTTCTAAGTACTATTTTTGAAAGGATAGAAAGATGGGAAAAGAGAATAAAACCGTATGGAGTCAAGAAAAAGAAGTCCAGGAAGATGTATCAGAAATAGTAGAAGAAAATGCTGCTGAAACAGGTGAGATAGTAGAAGCCGTAGAAGAAAAAGTTGATGTAGCAGAAGAGGGGCTTGAAGAAGTCAAAGAAGAAGTGGAGAAAGCAAAAAAAACAACTAAACATTTAGAAGCTACATATTTAGTTGATAAAGCTAAAACCATAGTCAAAGAGGCAGAAGAGCAGATGGAGGCATGTAAGCTTCTACTCTCAGATGATCTTAAAGATTATGAAGAAGCCAAGAAAGCTTTAAATGAGGGTGGACTTAATGTGTGTGAGGCATTACTTTCCGAGTCGGGGTACATAGATGAGTCTGAAGAGACAATAGAAGAAGACAGTGTTGTCTTTGAAGCCAAAGAAGATCTGGAGCCTATTGTGCTTCAAGATGTTTCCAGTGGTAAATTTACAGGTTTTATTATGGCAATCATTGGAGGTGCAGTTACATTAGGAGGTATGATCTATGTTGCAACTGAAAAGTTGGGAGTTACACTTGATCTCTCAAAAGTTCCTGCACCAGAGACCATTAAGCCTATTTTTGCTTACTACGGAACACTTGTTGGCATGAATGAGAATGCAAATATTGGTATGGCTTTAGTCGCTGTAGTTACGTTGCTTGTTATGTGGATCATTTATGCGATTCGTGTAAGTACACAAGGAAGTAAAAACCTTCATTTTGCAACTGGGCAGCTTGAAGAGGCAGAAGCATATACGGCACATAAGGGTAACTGTAAAGAAGAGATGGATAAAGTAGATGTACATATCCATGATGCCATCACAACACTTAAAACCTATCAGGTGTTGTTCAATGAACAAAAAGGAAAACTTCAAAGGATCTTACACATCGAAGGAACGAAAGAAGCACTTTCAGAGTATCATGAAAAATCTATCTTAGAGATGAGAGATACACAAGGATTGATAAATTCTATTCGAAGTTTTATGGCTACACCTATGTCTGAAGAGGGGAAGCTTTCAGGAAAAAGTACACTCTTTTTACATAGTGCAAAAAGTAAAATGCAAAAAGTGATCGATAGGCTTTATTAGCCTGTCAATCGAGTACTTAAAAATTGTAATTGGCGATCAGCCTAAATTGATCATAGTCTTCCATCGTAGCAACTTTGTGGTCTATGGAAGCAAAGGCTGCGGTTACAGAGAGTTTTTCATTTAAACTATATTCTAAAACTGCATCGATCTCTGTGGATTGATAGACAGAAGCATCGTCTGCCTCAAAGCTGCCGTAGGCAACCCCAAAACATAGACCATTTATCCCTATATTTTCGAAGTTATAACCAGCCCCGATCATCCAGGCTTTTCCAGAACCTCCTATAGCATCAAGTGTTTGATCTTCCATCGAGGTAAAGAATGGACCTCCACCCAGACTGAGTCCTGTAGCCCCTGTTTCTCCGTTATCCTGATTATAGGCGGCTAAAAGGGTCACTCCGAGATCTGCAAATTCTGCTTCTAAACTTATACCGTATGTATCTGCATCCTGTTTTCCTAACAGGGCAGCTCCTGTTTGGTGGCTGCCATCATATTGTAAGCCTAGAGTTAATGTTGTATTGTTAGAAAGTGTATAGCTGTATCCTGCCTCTGCATAGATTATATCAGCAATATCACTATAGTGGTAATACCAGAGGCTCAGTGAAAGATCTTTGATTCCTTCATAAACGGCCGAAGCATAGTAGATACCGCTCATATCATCATTTACTCCCAATGTTTCACTTATATCGACAAAATCTGCACTATTGACGCCATTCTCCCAGCCGGCCATTTTATCTATCATCCCTGCAGAGAGTGTCAGATCATCAATATCAGTATTTGTAACAGTATAGGCTTCAAAATAGTTTGGCATCATTCTAATATCATCACTGTCAGCATGTGGTGTGTCTAGGGCTTGTCTTCCGAGTTTGATCTCAGTATTTCCCCATTTCCCATCCAAGTATGCTTGAGATAAAAGGATAAAACTCTTTTCCTCCAAATCAAAAAAATCAGAATTCACATTGAGAGGATTTTGATTGATCCCAAGGTTCAGTACTGTGTATACTTCAGCACCAACCATTAATCCATTCCATCTTTTAGTGTTAAAGTGATAGTGACCTCCAAGTGCATAGGCACTTGTACGTGATGCACCATCTTCTGAAAATGTAATATATCCTGCTCTAAGTTGACCCATGGTATGTTCCATAAGATCATATTCTCCCAAGACATTTCTTACACTTCGTACTTTGACGAGTTGTTGTGTAGTTTCCTGTGCAGCAGAACCATCAAATACCTTTTGTACACTTTCTAATGAGTCACTCAAACTTTCACCATAAATATTAATACTCATTATCATCAAAATACTTGTACTTAATACTAACTTCTTCATTTTTATTTCTTCCTACTTTATATTTTTATAGTAAGGACAAAACAATGCTTTGTCCTTACGACTTGATTTTCTCTACTTCTATCTTGTCTGCCTCATCCGCACGTACTGCAATGAGTGTAGATCCAACCTCTATCTCCATAGTTTGCTTGGCAAGAGAACAACCTTTTACAGTCAGTTCTTCACCTCTCATTACTCCAAAAGAATTTAAACGATCTCTTAATGCTTTATCTGCATTGATCTTAATGATCTCAGCTCTGTTACCTTTTGTTAGTTCACTTAATTTCATATACTTATCCTCCTGTTATCATTAATGTAGCTCTATATGCTACAAAACTTAATATCCATGCAGTCGCAGAGGTCATGACAAATAGATAGACCAGATACTTCCAGCCTCCAGCCTCTTTTGCAAAAACCATAGAAGCTGCCAAACAAGGAAGATAGATCATTACAAAGACAATAAACGCAATAGCAGAGGCAAAAGGTATATTAGCTTTGATCTGTGCAATAAGCCCTTCATTTCCTTCATCTACTTCATCTCCAAGAGCATAAAGAACACCTAGCGTAGAAACAACGACTTCTTTAGCCGCAAGTCCTGTCTCTAAGGCAACTGCCATACGCCAGTCAAATCCAAGTGGAGCGAAGAAGGGCTCTGATGCATGTCCTATTTTCCCCAAGTAACTCTGTTCAAGCAAGGCAAGAGAGAGTTCATTGTTCAGCTGACTTTTTGCATCGTCATTTAAAGCTTGTTCTATCTTTGTTTCATACTGAGTTTCAAGCTCTGCATTTTTAGGATAGTTACTTGCAAACCAGATGAGTACAGATGCGGCCAAGATAAATGTACCTGCTTTTTTTAGGTATGATTTAGCCTGTCCATAGACTGTGTGCCAAATGAGTTTAAGTGATGGCATACGATACTTTGGCATCTCCATCACAAATGGCTCATCCTGACCTTTAAAAACAAAAGTCTTAAGCACTTTAGCCATCAATAAACCTAATATAGCTCCTGAAATATAGATGATAAACAAGATGTTTCCTGCCTGTTCTTGACCAAAGAATGCACCTGCAAAGAGCACATAGATAGGCAGCCTTGCTCCACAGCTCATAAATCCTATGATAAAAAGTGTGATAAGTCTGTCTTTCTCATTCTTCAATGTTCTTGCTGCCATATAGGCTGGTACAGAACATCCAAATCCAGTTACAAGAGGTATGAAGCTTTTACCATGTAAACCAAACTTATGGAAAAAACCATCCAGTAAAAAGGCTACACGACTCATGTACCCCGTCGTCTCAAGCAGAGCAATACCTATAAAAAGTATGATGATGTTTGGTAAGAACATGACCACGGCACCAACACCGGCTATCATCCCGTCAGCTACAAGTGAACCTAATTCACCGTTGCCCAGTACAGCTTTAGCCTGGTCACCAAGCCATCCAAAGGCAGCATCGATGTAGTCCATAGGTAGAGCACCTAATTCAAATGTAAGTTGGAAAAGTCCCCACATAAAGAAAAGAAAGAGAGGGATACCCAATATCTTGTTGATAAGCAGATTGTCTATCTTCTGAGTCAGGTTTTTGGCTTTCATGGACTTAACAGACATGACTTCCATCTTTGCACCTTTTGCAAATGCAAAATGTTCATCTGCAAAAATCTCATCTAGATCTTTTGTATTATTATGCAGATAAAGGTGATGAAGTCCTTCTCTGATGATAGGTAGCATCTCTATCCAGATAGGCTCATCATGCATCTTTTTATAGACATCTTCATCTTCTTGTAAAAGTTTTACTGCAAGGTGACGGTAGGGAAGAGTGCTTTTATAGTTTTTCTCTTTCATAAAAGTAACAATATGTGCTATCTCTTCTTCTATAGGATCACTATAGACTACTTTAGCTGAAGTCCCTTCTTTCTCAAAAACTTCAATGATAGCCTCTCTAAGTTTATCTATACCTTCTTTTGTAGAAGCAGAGGTTTTGATACATGGAACCCCAAGGATAGAAGAGAGTTGCTCTTCATCTATCTCTATACCTTCTTTTTGGGCTTCATCACTCATATTGAGTGCTACAAGCACTTTTTTACCTGTTTCTAGGAGTTGTGTAGTAAAAAGTAAGTTTCTTTGTAAGTTTGTTGAGTCCACGACATTGACGATGATATCATACTCATCACTTTGTAAAAAACTCTTAGTCACTTTCTCTTCTATAGTATATTCTGTAAGTGAATAGGCTCCCGGAAGGTCGATGATATGTACTTCATAATCTTTACAAGCCACTTCATCGCAGATGTTAAAGATTACCTCTGTTTTATCAACAGTTACCCCCGGGAAGTTTCCGACTTTGAGTGTGGCTTTAGAGATAGCATTGAGAAGTGAAGTCTTCCCAACATTGGGTTGTCCTGCAAGTGCAACAATAATGGGTTTCATGGATTATAAATCCTTATATTTATTTAGAAGTAAAATGAAAATTATTATCATTTAGCTTTCTCTAGGAGTAATTTACTCTCTTTATTCTTAAATTATGTTAAATTGACATTCATTATCATAAAAAAGGTATTTTAATTTCTACTATTGTGTTTTTGTTTGAGGTTTATAGATAGTTAAGTGTTAAATGAGGGGAAAGAGAATCCCTAACACTCTCATGAAGAGAGTGTCATTAAGGAGATTTTTGGGATTATATATTTTAATTAAAATTTGTAAGTTGCGATCAATTCAAGTGCATTTGTATCTTCACCAATACCATAATCAGTGTTAGAATAAATAGCATCTACAGAGATACAGTCAGTGATTCCATATCCTAAGATAACATCAATTTCGTGACCTTCATCATTGTCTTGCTCATATTCATAATATGCATAACTAGCAGCTGCGGTTAATCCTGCGAACTCACCTGAAGCTTCAACTTTAAATGCATTACCTACAGAATTTGAAGTAAATGTATTCCAAGAACTAGCATAAAGTGTATCTCTACCTACAAATCCTGTTACATTATCTGCAACATTGTTGTATGCTGCCATTAGATCAAATCCACCTAATGATGTTGAAACTTTTGCACCAAATGCTGTAGAATCAGTAGCTACATCATAATCAGTACCTACATATTGCCCAGCAATTTTAATACCAGAGAATTCTACACCTGCATCAGCATATACTTGAGTATAGTTAAATGCATCTACGTTATAGTACCAAACACTTGCATCAAATGCACTGCTATATGCTGCACCAACTGTCCAGTGGTCACCAGAATCAGTTAAGTCTATAAAGTCATCACCTGTATTGTTTGGTCTCCATTTAGCAACATAAGAACCAACTAATGTTAAACCACTAATTGAATTGTTCACTAATGTATACGCTTCAAATGCACCAGGAGCTAATAACCAGTCAAAACCACCTAGCATTGGGGTGTCAAGCAATTGACGTCCAGCTACCAATGTAGTGTCAGCAAAAGTTGCAGTAATGTTAGCAACGTTTAGGAAAGCACCTGTTTCTTTTCCTTCCATATAGTTATCATCTATAAGGTTAGTGTATCCAACTGCTGTTAAGTTTGCTGTAATACCGTCTATGATCTTATGTGACACATCTACAGTTGCTGCTGCACCAAGAGCACTACTTGCGTTATCAAAAAGATCAATACTGTCATCTGTATAATAATAAAGCTGTGCTTTACCGCTGATCGTTGTATTGCTGTTACATGCTTCAGCAACCGGTGCTTCTACCACTGGTTCTACCGGAGCGATATCTCCACCTGCAAATGCTGAACTTACAGCCAATGCTGCTACTAAACTTAATTTTGTAAACTTCATGTTACTTCCTTGTTTTTAATTGAATAGGGAAGTGTACTACAATAGTTAATGGAAGATGAATGAATGAGTGATTAATTTTTAAGCAATTATGATATTTTGGTATTTTTGAAGAAGTCTCTGACATACTCATATCCAGAGTAGAGAGTAAGAACAACAGCTATCCATAGGAGGATCTCTCCGCCTGGCCACTGCATGAGTAAAAAACCTATAGCTATCATCTGTACAACAGTTTTTACTTTACCCATCCATGATGCTGCAATATCAAGTCCTTGACTTACTGCTGAAACACGAAGTCCGGTAATGAAAAGTTCACGGGTAATGATAAGAAAGATCGCCCAAGGTGAAGCAGACCCAAGCACCATAAGTCCCAAAAAACCTGCAAGGGTGAGCATTTTGTCTGCGAGGGGGTCAAGTATGGAACCCAGTACGGTTACCTGATCAAAAGTTCTTGCAATATACCCATCAAAAAAATCAGTAGTAGAGGCAAGTACAAAAATAAAGGCTGCAATGTAGTTTATCCATGATGGATGTATGCCTTCAAAGATGGAGGCATCTTGATTGACTAAGAAAAGAAACATAACAGGAGCAAGAAGAAGACGGATAAATGCTAAAATATTAGGGATGTTGAATATTTGTGATTTGTGCATCTTTTTTCCTGTTTTTAATGTATGGTGTTTACTCGTTACCACGGTGTCCGTGGTAATGCATACATCAGTTAATAATACTTAAAAAGTTATTTGGTTTATTGAATTTATATATACATTCCCACGGGAACCGTAGGAACGAGAACAAACATACAAATATTATCTAAAAGTTGTTCCACCATCAACTACAAGTGTTTGACCTGTGATCCAGCTTGCATCATCAGTACATAAGAAATAGACAGAACCGGCAAGATCTTCAGGGCTTCCCATTCTGCTAACTGCTGAACGTTTAATAGTTTCAGCTTTTACCTCTTCATAATTTGTAAATGCTTTAAGTGCATCTGTGTCTATAGGACCACCGGAAACAGCATTAACACGAATACCCATATCTCCAAGCTCAACTGCTGCGTAACGACTCATAGCCTCTACTGCTGCTTTGTTTGTACCGTGACCTGCATAGTTATCGATATAAATCAAGTTTCCTGTTGAGCTTAGTGTAACTATGGCTCCGCCACCAACTTTTTCCATACGAACAGCCGCTTCTTGTGAACCACGCACAAAAGCACCAACTGTAGCAGTATAGATATTTTGAAGACCTTTGCTTGGTCTGAGTTTCATGAATTTACCATACCCCCCAACTACAGGACGACCATAGATCATTGCATTTGAGACAAAGAAATCAACTCTGTCAAAATCTTCATCTATAGATAAAAATAGAGGTTTGAATTCATCCAATTCTAAAATATTAAGAGGATAAGCTTTTGCTTTAACACCATATTTTGATGTAAGGTCTGCTGCAATTTCATCTGCTGCTTCTTTGTTAGAGTTGTATGTAAAAGCAACATTTACACCGTTTGATGCAAATTTTTCAGCAACAGCTTTACCAATACCTTTTGTTGCACCAGTAATAACTACTGTTTTACCTTTCATATTCGACATATTATGCTCCTACTATTTTATATTTTTTCATTACTTCTTCAATTTTCTTCATATTTTCACTGCTTGGCGGTACAAGAGGTAATCTATATTCCAATGTATCTGTCAATCCGGCAATATACATTGCAGCTTTGATAGGTATAGGATTACTTTCACAGAAAAGTACCTTGTTGATCTCAAACAGTTCATCATTGATAGCTTTAGAAGCTTTAAAATCACCTCTAAGTGCTGCATGGGTTAATTCTGCTTTCATATCTGGTAAAAGGTTAGCTGTCACAGAAGTGATCCCTTTCCCCCCACTAGCTAAAATAGGAAAATCAATGGCATCATCACCAGAAAAGACATAGAGGTCAGGAACTTTAGCTAAAAGCTCAACCGTTCTTTCTATAGAACCAGTTGCTTCTTTGATACCCATGATGTTCTCTACATCATCAAAAAGTCTTTTAACTGTGTCAGGTAAAATATCAACACCTGTTCTGCCTGGTACATTGTAAAGCATAAAAGGCACTTTAACTGCAGAAGCGATGGCCTTATAATGTTGATAAAGACCTTCCTGGCTTGGTTTGTTATAGTAAGGGCTTACTGAGAAAATGGCATCTACACCACACTCTTCAGCATGTTTAGCAATGTCTATAGCTTCATGTGTTGCGTTACTTCCTGCACCTGCCAGTACTTTGGTTGTAGTACCTTTACATACTTCTACTGCAATCTCGATACATCTTTTGTGTTCACCATGGCTAAGTGTCGCAGATTCACCAGTGGTTCCAACAGGACATACTGCATCAATATTATGTGCAATTTGTCTCTCTATGAGTTTTGCATACGTTGCTTCATCTAAGGTACCATTTTTAAATGGTGTAATAAGTGCGGTTGTTGCACCTGTAATGTAGTTGCTCATTTACGTTTTCCTATTTACTTATTCTTTTTCAGTATCACAGTTGTTGAAAAGTTGTGATCAAAATACTTTTTAGCCACATCGCTAATATCTTTGAGTGTAATTTTATCTAATTTCTCTTCATATTCAAGTAAAGGTTTTATATTTCCTTTAACATAGTACTCTCCATAGAGTCCAGCAACTGAACTTGAACTCTCTAAAGAGTAGATGAACTCTGCTTTTGTATTGATCTTAACCTTATCAAGTTCAGCTTGTGTTACATCACCAGTTTTGAGTTTCTCAAGTTCTACAAGTATCTCTTTTTCTACAACATCAAGAGATGCACCAGGAGTGACCATCGCCATAACTAAGAAGACACCCGGGTCGGCTAGTTCCATATTGTAACCATAGATCTGGTTGACAAGTTGTTTATCATTTACCAGTGTCTTTTCAAAACGGGAACTTTTACCGGAACTTAAAATATGGCTGATAGCAGAAAGTGCCACCTGATCTTCATGCTCATAGTTGGGGATAGCATAAGTGATGGCTAAGGTATCAACCTGATTACTCTCTTTATGTAAGATGGCTCTTTTAGCACCATCCACTTTAGGTTCTACTGCTATGACCTTTGGAATTTCATGTTCATTTTTGATATTTCCAAAATACTTCCCGGCTTCTGTAAATACTTCTTCGGGGTTTATATCACCTGCAACCACCAAGATAGCATTGTTGGGTTGGTAGTAACGTTTATAAAAATCTCTAATGTCTTCTATCTTCCATGAGAGAATATCTTCCATGAATCCTATAGGAAGCCAGTGATACGGATGGTAGGTAAAATGTGTATTAAATACACGAAAGTAAAGGTATCCCATAGGGTTGTTATCTGTACGTAAACGTCTCTCTTCGGCAACGACATCACGTTCTTTCTGGAACTCTTCGTCTGTTAGTTTTAGATTATGCATAAGTTCAGAAAACAAGTCAAGGCTCAGTGCCAAGTTTTTACTTGCAGTCTTGATATAGTAGTGTGTCTGGTCAAAGCCTGTTGATGCATTGTTTACGCCACCTCTGCCTTTTACGATAGTATCAAATTCACCTTCTTTGAGTTTATCGGTTGACTTAAAACTTAGGTGCTCAAGCATGTGTGCCATACCACTTTTCCCCATGACTTCATTTCTGCTGCCTACTTTATAGTAAATATCCGTAGTGATAACACCTGAGTCGTTATCCATAGGGATGACAACGATCTGCATCCCGTTGTCTAATGTTTTTGTAAAATGTTGTGGCAATGAATTAGCCATTAATGCTCCTGAAATAATTATCAATCCAAAGATCGATTTAGTGATATGTTTTATTATATTCATTCTATCCTCTTTATGTAGGGTCGGTTTACCGACCAACTAATTGTTTGGTATATTCGTTTATCGGTCGATAAATGCCCAAAGGAAATACCTTTAGGTGCGACCCTACGATTATTTCCAGTCTGCACCAATAGCTTCAGAAATGTGATTATAGCCATCATTCTTTAACAGAGTAATAAGTCCTTCATTGATCTCTTTGATAAGAGCTGGACCTCTATAGACCAGCATACTGTAGACTTGCACCAAAGAAGCACCCGCTCTGATACGTTTATAAGCTTCTTCGGCAGAGTCTATACCACCTACTGAGATAAGAAGTGTTTTCCCATAAAGCTCTTTTGCAACAGCTTTAAAGAGTTGGTAAGATTTTTCTGTAAGCAGTGCACCTGAGATACCACCAAAGTCTTTTGCATGAGAAGTAAGAGAGTAGTCTATGGTTGTATTGGTTGCTATGATACCTGCTGCACCGGCTTCTACAGCCGTTTTACAAAGTGCAATAGCATCTTCAGCTTCCATATCGGGTGCGATCTTAAGCAAGACAGGTTGAGTGGTGATCTCTTTTGCCATTTCAAAAATAGCTTTGATGAAGTTTTCATTTTGCAGGTCTCGTAGCCCTGGCGTGTTAGGTGATGAGATATTGATGACAATATAGTCACCATACTCTTTAAAAGATTTGAAAAGTATCTCATAATCTTTAAGTGCTTCATCTTCAGGAGTCACTTTGTTTTTGCCAATGTTGATACCTAGAGGGTAGTCAAAAAAGTAAAGTTTTTCAAGACGTTGCAGCATGTAATCGCTACCTTTATTGTTGAAACCCATGGCATTTTGGATGGATTGATCTTCAATGAGTCTAAAGAGCCTTGGTTTAGGATTACCATCTTGTGGCATAGGTGTGACAGTACCTATCTCTGTAAAGCCAAAGCCCATGGTTGGCATGGCTGTGATGTACTGACCATTTTTATCAAATCCAGCACCAAGCCCTACAGGATTTTGAAAAGTACGTCCAAAGATCTTTTGTTGAAGCATAGGGTGTGTGACAAAGTTCTGGTCTTTAATATAACGTTGCAGTATAGGACAGTGAGAGACTGCTCTAAGTCCAAGACCAGCAATACTGTGTGCTGTTTCCGGGTCAAGTTTGAAAAGAATTTTTTTGAGGTTTTGATAAGAAAAAAGTGACACTATAATCTCCGTGAGTAAAGCAACTAGTTGCGTGAGCTCTCTGCTGAAGAGAACATAGCGTTAGCGTAGCATATGGAGCTTTGCTCTAGAGGCGTATTTAGATAATAACTATAGCATTATAGCTAAGTATTTTAAAAGAAGTAGTGTGCACCAAGAGATGCACCGTGAAGATCATCCAGGAAATCCAGATTTTGAACTTTATAGTAGTGGTAACTTAGGTCAATATCGATATCATCTGTTGCATAAATGATAAATCCAAAGTTTCCACCAAAATAAAAGCCATTCGTTTCCTCAAACTGTTCACTCTCTTCTAATGGTATAGTAAGTTCGTCCTTGTCAAATTTCATATATCCGGCAACACCACCTATATAGGGTCTAAGTTTTGCTGTCCCAAACATATCGTCTAAAAGTATTTTGTCTATCTCAACAAAAGCACCGTAATATGAATTTTGAGTGTAGTCTAAACTGAAAGTTGTTCTCCAATCGAGTGATTGTTGTCCGTATTTTAATCCAAAACCACCTTCCCATGATGATTCTCCCGGATCTATGTTGATGTTTTGTGTTGTAACAGAAAATCCCATAAAAGAAAAATCTTTGGAACTTTCTCCAAAGAGCGAAGTTAAAAACAGTACAGATACAATAAGTGTTCGAAACATTGCTACCCTTTATAAAAATTTTTGAGTTATATATTCAGTGCTGTAATATTATATAGTATGATAACTTGCTTTATTCTTATTAATTAGAGTTTTTAGCCAATTTTCGATAAGTCTCGCATTGTAGAAGTAGATCATTATGGGAACCTCTGCAAATAATCTCTCCATTCTGAAAGACCAAAATAGTATCAGCGTGCTCTATGGTACTCAGTCTATGGGCTACCGTAAAGGTGATCATTTCAGATTTAAGTTCTTGTAAGGCTTTCTGTATAAGTGCTTCACTTTTATTATCAAGCGCAGAGGTTGCTTCATCTAAAATGAGAATATCAGGATCTTTATAGAGTGCACGTGCCAAGGCAATACGTTGTCTCTGCCCTCCCGAAAGGTTATCTCCACTCTCAGATAACATAGTATGGATACCACCTTCCAGTTTCTCTATAAACTCCATGGCATAGGATTTATGTAATGCAGCTATGACTTTTTGTTCATCTATCTCTTTCCCATAAGCAACGTTTGCAGCAATGGTATCATTGAAAATATAAATACGTTGTGTTACATAGGCGATTCTTTGGTGTAAAGAGGTAAGCGTAAATTTTCTATTATCTGTACCATTAATAAGAATTTCACCACTATTTGGATCATAAAATCGTACAAGCAAGTTTACCAATGAGCTTTTACCTGCACCACTGTCACCTACCAACGCAATAGATTCTCCTTTTTTTGCTTTTAAAGAGATATCTTGTAATGCAGGTGTATCTTCATAGTTGAGTGAAACATTTTTGAGGATGATAGTCTCAATCGCATCTGTGAGTTCTTGCGTGCCTGATGTAATATCAGGCTTGATATCCAATAGTTCATGCATACGTGTATTGGCAGTAATGGCATCTTGTGCTTGATTGTATAATCCTGATAGTTTTTTTATAGGTGTATAGAGCATAAAAAGAGCGGTAGCAAAGGCAAAGAAAGCTCCTACGGTCATATGTCCGTCAATAACCTCTTTCCCCCCAATATAGATAACCAATCCAATAGCAACAGAACCCAGGGTTTCCATAATAGGTGAGGTGAGGGCATTTGTTTTGACTTGTTTCATAATGAATTTAAAAACATTTTGGTTCTCTTTGGCAAAACGTTCTTGTTCATACACTTGTGTAGAGTTTGATTTAATCACTTCAATGTTAGATAAGATCTCACCTAGTCTAGTGGTCATATCGGCTGTACTCTCTTGAGAAAGTTTTGAGTATTTACGCATTTTTTTAGCAAGTCTGGTGAGTGGGAAAATGGCAAGTGGCATGATGATGAGAAAATATAGGGCAAGTTTTGGACTCTCATAGATGACATAGCCGGTAAGTGCAAGTATGGTTAAACTCTCACGGATGAGATCTGGGATGATATTCGCAACTACCATTTGGATACGGCTGATATCGTTGGTGACACGTGAGAGTAATTCTCCAGAGTGTATGGTTTTGAAAAAATTCATATCTAGATAAGTGAGATGTAAAACGAGTTTGTCCCGTAGTTTACGTACCACATCTTGACCGATGTAAGAAGTATAGTAGGTTTGTACATATCTCCCTATCCCTTTAAGAGTAAAAACTCCAACTAAAAGGAAAGGCATGAGTGCAAGCATCCCTATATCTTTATTGATAAACACATCATCAAGTACTGGTTTTATGAGTTGTGCTGTTCCGGCAGTTCCCACAGCAACAGCGATCATCCCTAAAACGGCAAAGAAGAATTGTTTTTTATATCCGACCAGGTAGGGGAGATATTGTTTTAAAAGGTTTTTCATATGTTCATTCTTTTATATGTAGCGTGGGCATTCCTCCCCACGTTACAATTTAAGCTTTTTCCCATAAAGTTCCTTCAGCTGTATCCATAATAGAAATACCCATAGCTATAAGTTCATCACGAATAGCATCTGAACGTGTAAAGTTTTTCTCTTTTTTTGCTTCGGTTCGTTCATTCAAGAGTGCTTCTATCTTCTCCTTGAGTGCTTCATCTACACCTATTTGAAAATAGGAAAATGGTTCTTTCCCCCCAAAACCAAGCAGCATATCTATAAACTCAATATTGGCAATAGTCTCTTTTTTGAGTGCTTTGTCTTTAGGGTTGGCATCAAATTTCTCATTTGTACTTGCTACCATATCATCGATGACAGAGAGTGCTATAGAGATATTGAGGTCATCAGACATAGCATCCAAAAGTGACTTTTTAAATTCTTTATTGACAACAGATCCTTTACCAGGTAAGACTCTCTTTTTAAGTCTATAGAGCTTATCAAGTCTCTTTTTGGCTGTAAGGAGATCTTCTTCATTGAAGTTGAAGTCATTTCTATAATGCACGGAGTTGAGGTAGTAACGCAGTACTTCTCCATCATAGACTTTGAGGGCATCTTTTAGAAAAAAGCTGTTACCCAATGATTTACTCATCTTCTCTCCGTTTATCTGTACAAAACCGTTGTGCATCCAGTATTTGGCAAGTTCATGACCTGTTGCACAGCGACTTTGGGCTGCTTCATTCTCATGGTGAGGGAAGAGCAAGTCTGCACCACCACCGTGGATATCTATGCTGTACTCATCATTACCTTCAAAGTGTTTCTCTATCATTGCAGAGCACTCTATGTGCCATCCCGGACGGCCTGAAGAAAAGGCAGTGTCAAAACAGATATCTTCACCGCCTTTACATGCTTTCCATAAGGCAAAGTCTTTAGAGTTACGTTTCTGGGAGGTATGTTCTACACGACTTTGATTGTCGTCATCTTCACCCACTTGATGGGAAATATCACCATAATGGCTGTCTTTACTGGTATCAAAATAGACATCACCAGTAGAGATGACATAAGCAATATCGTTGTCAATAAGTTTTTGTATCATACTTTCTATAGCTTGGAGTGACTCAGTGGCTTTTGGTTCAATGTCTGCATGTTGTACTCCAATTTCTTCCATCTCTTCAAGGTATCGTTCGATGTAAAAAGAGGTGATCTCTTCCATAGATCTACCTGTAGCTTCTACCTTTTTGATGATCTTATCGTCAATGTCAGTAAAGTTTTTTCCCAGTGTTACTTTGTAGCCAAGTGCTTTGAGTGTACGAGAAAGCAGGTCAAAACTTAGGCTGCTTCGTGCATGACCCAAATGAGCATCATCATAAACAGTAGGACCGCAGACATAGATGCTTGCTTCACCTTTGTGGATGGGTGTAAAAGGAAGTTTTGTTTTTTGTACGCTGTCGTAGATGACCATCATGAATAGACCTTAGTTTTAAATATTTAGAGTGATTATAGCTAAAAGTTGGTTATTTTCTTGTGCTACTCTAGTTCCTACTCTCCGAAGTAGGAATGCATACTTCAATTTTTTTAATAGATGCATATTTCCTTTTTGTGATAATTGAGGCGTTGTTTCTCTCTTCATTTTTTTAGAAAAAACGAAGCAAAAAATCGTCGTAGTTCTCGAAACGCTTTGCTTTTAAGGGCGTTCACTACGACAAGCACACTCCGTGTGATTAATAAATTTTTCAGTAGGGTCGGTTTACCGACAAAATTGTTATCTAATAAGAGTGATTATCCAATTGTTTACAAAATAGATCAACAAACTAAAAATGAACATCATAACTATAAAATAGAATGATCTTTTAGAGTTTATAATAGTTAAAAATTTATCTGTTCCTACCTCTTTCACCGTAAAGATAAACAGCACCCATCCACCAAGGCTTCCAGCCAATGCAAGTCCGGAAGCTCCAAGAGGATGCATGAGTATGAGAGAAGCTGTAACAGAGGTTACAAGTGAATAGACGGCTATTTTCGCAGCCTTTAAGTGTCTATGTGAAGCATAGAGAAAGAGAGAAAAGAGTTTTGCCAGTCCAAAAGGTAATAGCCCTATCATATACATTTGAAGTACGCTTACTGTCTCCAGTGTTTGCACTTGTGTGAATTTTCCTCTCTCAAAAAGTAGCCAAACGATGGGTTCAGCCAGTAAAATACCTCCAACCATAGCAGCACCTAACAAAAATGCAAGCAACCAAAAGGCTTGGTTTAGGTTTTTATAGGCGGCTTCTTCTTGCTTATTTTTAAGTGCCTTAGAGACAGAAGGAAAGAGTACCGTAGCTGTAGCGATGGCGATAATAGCAAGTGGTAGTTGAAAAATACGGTTGGCATAAAAGAGGTAGGAGACGGAACCTGTCATAAGGAATGTTGCCAAGATAGTGTCTATAAAAGCAGAGATCTGAGGTGTGGAATTTCCCAGTATGCCCGGTAAAAAGAGAGATTGGAAGTGTTTTTTCTCCTCTTGCACATCTTTTGTTTTCCTATATTTCCATCCACCAACAAGGATCTTATGCAGGCTGAATTTGTTTACTGCAATGAGATGAACAACTACCTGCAACGCTCCACCGATGATTACTGCAAAACTAAGTGCATAGGCTACTGTTTTTGGATCTTCTTTCATATACATGTAAAGTGCTGCTATCATGGAAATGTTGAGTAGGGCTGTTGACATGGCAGTAGTAGCAAAATGATTTTTGTATTGTAACAGTGTGGCTAAAAATGTTACGATAAATATGAGATCCAAGTACCAAAAATTTATGGCGGTCATAGGTGAAGTCTTGCCTATAAGTTCACTATCCCATCCCCAAGCTAAGAGTTTAGTGATGGGTTCAGGGAAAAAGGTTATGAGTAGTGAGAGAGCCATCAAAAAGAGTAAAAATCTTAAAAAGATCGCTGTAGCAAAGACCCCTTTGTGTCGTGATGCAACAAAAGAGGGCATAAAAGCTTGTGTAAATGCACCTTCTGCAAAGATACGACGAAAGAGATTAGGGAGCTTAAAGGCAACAAAGAACATATCACTCCACACTGAAGCACCCAGAGCTGAAGCCATAAGCACATCACGCCCCAGACCTGTAACACGTGAAAATAATATACCGAAGCTGTTAGTGAAGATGGATTTTAGTCGCATGATTTTCTTTAATAATTGTTTTTCTGTATTTTAGCATAGATAAACCAAGCTTTTATTTTTTTGGCTGCTATTCTGCTATACTATTTTAAATGATCAAAAATTAAGGCAACAGATGAAAAAACGTACAAAAATAGTAGCCACCATAGGACCGGCTTCCGATTCACTTGAACAGATCACGGCACTGATGCGAGCAGGAGTCAATGTCTTTCGTCTGAACTTCAGCCATGGGACCCATGAATATCATTCGGAAGTGATCTCACGGATACGTGAGGCGACAAAGAGTACAGGACTGGTGAGCGGCATACTGCAGGATATCAGTGGACCGAAGATCAGAGTAGGGATGTTGGAGGAGGACTTTATCCTTGAGACCGGTGATACTATCGAGTTTGTTAAAAGTGAGATCGTGGGACACAGGGTTGGTAAAGGGCATTATCGGCTCTGTATCAATGAACCGGATATCCTTGATCAGCTCTCGATCGGTGAATATATCTACCTGTATGACGGTATCATTCGTGCAGTAGTCACCAATACGGCTCCTGAGCCTGTGACAGTAGAGATAGAGAATGATGGTATGCTCTCATCACGAAAAGGAGTCAATTTTCCCAATACCTGTCTGGGGATCGATGTATTGACGGACAAAGATAGAAAAGATATGCTCTGGGGTATTGAGAACAGTGTTGATTTCATGGCGATCTCCTTTGTTCAAAATGCAGATGATATGATCGCTGCACGTGAGATCATTGTGCCCAATGGGGGATGTACACAGCTTTTTGCCAAGATAGAAAAGTTTGATGCGGTTGAAAATATTGATGCGATACTTGAAGCTAGTGACGGGATCATGGTAGCAAGAGGTGACCTGGGTATTGAAATCCCCTATTTTGATGTGCCATACACACAAAAGATGCTGATCAGGAAAGCTAATAATATGTGCAAACCTGTTATCACTGCAACACAGATGCTTCTCTCTATGACGACTAAGGAGACGGCTACGCGTGCAGAGATCTCTGATGTTGCCAATGCTGTTTTGGACGGTACGGATGCTGTGATGCTCTCTGAGGAGAGTGCGATCGGGAACCATCCTGTTTTGGCAGTCGAGACGATGGTTAAAACGATTCAGGCAGCAGAAGAACACTATCCGTTTCATAAGTTTTCACATTTCCATTTGTATGATACCGGAGATAAGATCGATGAGTCAGCCGTACGTCTGTCAGAGAGCTTAGATACGTCAGGCATTATAGCCATGACCGCATCGGGTCAGTCAGCCAAGAAGTTAGCCCGTTTCCGTCCAAGCAGACCGATCTATGCCGTGACCCATGATAGTAAAGCGGCACAGTCACTAACGATCGTCTGGGGTGTTGTACCGGCATTTTCGGTAGCCAGAGGCGGACTGCGCATGATGATGGGTGAAGTCATGGATCAGGGCCTGCACAGGGGTGTGCTGCATTTGGAGAACAGTTATATACTCACAGCCGGAGATCCTGTCGGTACGCCAGGCTCCACTAATTTGATACGAGTAATCACCGGGCATGAAATGGAATTTTTCTGTTCACTGAAAAGAAAAAAAGAGATAAAGGATTAAGCTTTGATATCTATCAGATAAATTGAAAATATGGATAGATATATTTCATGGGTTCTAACTATCTTTGTCAAATATAATAGTAAAATCATATAATTTGAACATATATTTACTATTTACTTGACTTATAATTTTAAAGACCTATAATAACAAAAGAAAATAGAACCCTCTGAATAAAAAATTAAGGATCGACAATGAGAAAATTTTTATGGATATTAGCTTTTGCTATGGTTACACTTGGTGCGAAAGATGCTGTTGATACAAAAAACTATATTAATTCAGTAAAGTCAGATCAAATAGAAGCAAAAGAGTTGCATAAGTTGATCAAAGATGATGTAGAAGATTTTTATATTGTAGATATAAGAGAGCCGGATCAGGTGGGACATGGCGAGATATTTCATCTTAATTTAGTGACGATCACAAGAGGGTATTTGGAATTTAAGATAGAAAATCAAATTAAAAATAAAAAATCACGGATCGTAGTTTATTGCTGTACAGGAAAAAGAGGAACACTCGCAGCTAAGACACTTAACGATATGGGGTACACAAATGTCTCTTCACTCAAAGGTGGGATCAGACAATGGGTTGCAGATGGATATCCTCTTGATACCGTGTATGGAGAAGTCTTTTTAAAATAAATGTACCCCGAGAGCATTTCTCCACTATGTTCAGGATACAATTTGAATGACATACTTAAAAATATGTCAATTTGACATGTTTTTACTTATTCGAGGAAAGTGTTGATATACTTTGACAATTAATTAATAAAGGTATGTCATGATAGTAGGAATAGAAGGTATAGTAGAAAGAAGAGATCCGACCTTTGTACATCTGAATGTAAATGGATTGATTTATGAAGTACAAGTCTCTATTAACACTTCAAATGCTATGCAAGAGAAGAGCGTGAAGCTTTTTGTGACACAAGTCATCCGTGAAGATGCCGATCTTCTTTTTGGCTTTATGGATACCAATGAAAAAAAGATGTTTGATACTGTTTTAAAAATAAATGGTGTTGGTCCAAAAGTAGGGCTTGCTATCTGCTCTACCTTTACCCCAAGTACTTTTGCAAAAGTAGTCGCTTCTAAGGATGTGAGTATGCTCAAACGTGTACCGGGCATAGGTCCAAAAGCAGCAAGCCGTATCTTGGTGGAGTTGGCAGACTTTATCGTAGATGGTAATGCTGAGAATGAGAATGGTGGTGCATTGGGTGAAGCAGTGATGGCACTGGAGAGTTTAGGGTTTAAAAAAGATGCTATTCAAAAGGCACTCTCCGGATGCTCGGGTGATACGAGTACATTGGTAAAAGAAGGGTTGAAGAAGTTACAGAGACTATAAGGAGTTACTTACCGTTCTTTATGAAGCATAGAGCTCTTCAAGCATATTCAATAGCGGAAGAAAAAGCATCTCTACTTCCGACATCTCAATACTCCCCTGATTTGGAAAGAAAAAATGATTGTTTCTGTTACGTCGTGTACGGATAATAATATAGATCATCTCTGAGATCAGTTTTGCTTTTTGAGTGTCAAAAGAGATATGTCCAAACAGTTCTTCCTCCGCAGATCTTATTGCTGTACTGATGGTACCGGTATTGATCTGGGCTATGTAGTCTATCTGTAAGGTATTGAGTGTTGCCTTCAGCCATGCATTACTTGATGCAGTGACCTTCTTTCCATACTCACCATGGGCTCTTTTCTTAAAGAAAGATATGTGATATTTGAGTAAACATGATTTGAGCAAAACTTCCGCTGCCAGTGAGATATCACGCCAGAAATCCACGGCTTGAAAAGGATCCTGTTTAGGAACTTTATCTAGCATAAAAATACCGTTTTTATAGGTAAGCACTTTATGATGTGTAGCAAGATGGACAGCATAGTCATGGTTTTCTTTGGCAATATTGCTAATGTCAATAGTTGTCATATTAACCCCTTTTAAATATCAACTCTTTTACCTCTTCCCCTATGGCTTGAGCCACTACACTGCACTTTACGATAAAAAGAAAATAGACAGGACGCTTAGCTGCCAGATAGAGACTTTCAAAGTTTCCCATCCCTTTGGCCAATACAATATCGGCACGATCAAAAATGGCTTTTGACTCTGCATTGACCTCTTCAAGATCATATCCGGGAGTTGCAACCCCTGTATCAATGATATGCGCACAGTTTTTGAGTATCTGCGCTTCCTTCACTGTGACATCATTGATAATCGGTTTTCCTCTTACAAAATAATACACCTCTACATTGTAGCTCTTTTTGATCATTTCTATCAGCACTTTGTCAAAGATGTGTTCACCGACATTATCACCGATGAGTACCATCTCTTTTGATTTTTTCAGTTCACTCTCAAATGTAGGGTAATCATCAATGCCAAAGGCTTGATGAAAGTGGTTTTGGATCATTTCACCCAGATCAAACTGATTTTGTGCACCAAAATCGATCACATTACCGATAACAGCCAGTTTGAGGGCATCAGGAATGGTTTTGATAAAAGAGGTGTCAACTTTTAATGCTTCTTGTATTGAATACTCTTTTGAAAGAGTAACGGGGTCTTCTTCCCCTGTGATGTCTGAGATAGCCTGGTATATCTCTTTAGCGATCTGTGGAGGTGTATAGTTCATATCATGATCGATCAGGATCTGTGCTGTACTATCGAACACTTTTTTACTTGTGCTATCATCCAGTTTCAATAACTTGGAGACTTTGAGGGACTGGTTAAATAAGCAAGCTATGCAGTCAGGTTTAATGTTCACTTTTAGTTCTCCTTTATTATTGTATATTGTAGCATTTATTTGGGTTTGTTTTTTAGAAGTTGGAAAGTAGATTTATCATGATATACTTCGAAAATTAAATAAGAGAGTAGTACCATCAAACATTTTTTACTCAAAACGCTACTACTACTTTTTTTAGGCACATCTTATCTTACTGCTACACATATACACCATGATGACTTAGATCATGAAGATAGATGTGAAGTCTGTGTTATGGTTAACAACTTTCACAGTGCTGATATTCCACATTCAGCTATAGATATACCTTCGGTTGAATATGCTCATGATGAGATAAAACTTCATCATATCTCTCCTATAACACATATTTACAAAGGTTTTTACAGCACAGCTCCTCCTTCACATTAATTCTATTTCTCAAACAAAAACAAAAATATATCAATAGAATAAATGAAGGATAACTATATGAAAAAAATGAAAATTTTATTTGTAGTATCACTGCTTTTAACTTTAAGTTATGCGCAGAGTACTACAGTAAAAATTAGCTATGAGAATTTAAATTTTGATAATTCTAAAAAGAAAGATCAAGGAAGAGTATATGGTATTGCCTTGAATCATCAAACAGATGATGCTTTATATCAAATAGCGTATGAAAAAACCAATACAGATACTTTTCAACCACCGCTTACACAAGACTTACATGTCAACAAGTATTACCTCAAATATACACATATACTGGATGATAAACAAGCATTCTCTATAAGTTATGCAACCATTGATGATAATCTGATGAAAGAGGCAGATGGAGGGCATATCTATGGTTTAGGTTACAAGTATGCTGCATTTGGCTTGACGCAGTATGTGAGTGATTATGCACATTTTAATGTCTATCAGACAGATCTAAAATATACATTTAAAAAAGCATTTGGTGAAATTCAAACTTCTGCTGTAATTTTAGGAAAATATATCCATTTGCAAGACAGAGAAAGTAATGCTTTTTCTGCAAATGCCAAAGAGAACTATTTTACTCCAGGCGTGAAACTTCATGCACATTATCATGATTATCATATGGCTACAGGGGCATTTTTCGGGAAAAGGGTTTTTGCTGTGATGAATGACGGGTTTAAAGTACAACATCATGCGATGGAGTTTAATGAGACCTACATGGTTGGATTTGGAAAACATTTCGCTGATGTAGATCTCAATCTAAAGTATGTCTATCAAAAAGCGACAGAGTTACCTATCAACAACGATAATGTAAAAGTGCAAAATATAGGTTTAGTATTACGATATCGTTTTTAGAGTGGTATGCAATAGAATGAGTGAAAAAATATAGAGATGAGAAGATCTCTCATCCCTTGTAGAATTATCTAGTCACCGTCTGGTCCATCATGACAGTCATAACAACTTATCTGATGACCCTTAGAGAACTCTTTTTGTCCCCACTCTGTAGCAAATGATCTATCTGTCCATGTTTTTGAAAGTGCTGAACCACGATAGTCATCTCCATGACATGCTTTACACTGTGTAGGATCGTCCTCAGCTGCATCTTCATGACCTTCCACCCAGGATTGTCCGACAGGATGTAAACCATGCGGTCCACCAGTGATGGTTTTTGGTACGGTTGTATGACATGCTGTACACTCAGCTAAAGTCCCGGTATGTCCTTGAACTGTCATACTTACACGGTTGTCTGCTTCATGAGCAGGATAGATAGCATGTGTTGAACCATGACATGCTTCACATTGTAAATCTCCATGTCCTTTACTGAACCTATAAAGACTTTTGCCTGGCATTGGTGTGTCAGGAAGGGTTGCAAACCTTGTATCAATGACATGTCTTAATGTATTGGTAAGTGGGTCTATAGCACTTTTTTCTTGTTTTCCATCATGGTGACATGCTTGACAGTTTGGTTGGTCCAGCCATCCCTCTCTATTTTCATTGGCAACAGCATGCATGGTACCATGACAGCTTTGACATTGCATCTGAGAAGAGCCATCTGCATTTTTTGCATCACCCATAGCACCTCTAAGGCATTCTGTATCGGCACCGGGATGACAAGCATAACATGCCGTTCTGTTGGTACTGTCACCTAGTTTCAAGTTCGTGAGAGGATCAACGACATCTGCATGTTCGTCATGAATGGCTTGTGTAAAGGGTTTAAGTTCTATCCCTACACCTGGAAGCGCATTTGATTTATGACATGCAACACATAGAACAGCGGTGCCACTTCGCGCAGTTTCTTCTAATCCTTCTACATTATAGTTGTATCCTTTTGCCTGGAGTGCAGTGAGGTTATCGCTTACTGCACTTGGCTCTTTATCGTCATGTAGACGTAAGATATTGTATTTGTAATCTTTTTGAGGATCTGAGTCATTTACCCATCCTGCAGCCGGTTTTGCCTCATCAGTTGAACTGGTACTGGCATGACATCGTTTACAATCCATCTCATCACTCACAGGCAATACAGTTTCAACCTCTGCAAGTACATTACCTGAGCTATCTTTTGCTGTAACTTTGACTAAAGGGTAGTAGTTTTTTGTACCGTCATCGTTATAGGGTGTGATAGGGATCCCTTCTGCTTCCCACCATTGGTGGTCTGTATTGAAAGTCATAGCAACAGGTGTTTTGCTTGAAGTGGGGTTACCTGTGAGTCCTGTATCTGGTGTCAGCGTTGCTCCAAACAGATCTGAAACATAGTCCCAGAAATTTGTTTTCATGGTTCCGTTGGTTGTTTCTATACTGGTAGTATTCCATTTACTGTCAGTTCCTAAAGCAGATTCATAAGTCAGAGTGATTCCAGAGGTTATCAAGTCACCATTTTTGTCTTTTATCTGTGCATGCAGGTTATTATAAGGAGGAAGGACGGAAAAAACAGAGTAGTCATTACCATCCATACAATGCATCCCCAGATCATTCCATGCAGTTAACATATATTTGGTATTGGTTGTACCCACAGTAGGGGGCGATACAGTAGTAGGTTCATCATCTACACTTTCCTCAACACTTGTGCTTCCACTTCCTCCACAAGCTATCAGAAAAGGCAGCATAAGTATTGTCAATAAAATAGATAGTTCTCTCATTTTATAATCCTTTTAAATAATATAATCTAATAATAGTACAGAAGTGTTACTTAAATGTTAACTGGATCAGAATTTAAAAGTAGGGGTTAGACCTTGTTTATAACTCTTTTTGCAGAGACAAACTTTTTGGCATAAAAGCCGTGATGAACAGGGGAGATGATGATGCCTTTCTTTTTGGAAGCAGCATGAATGAATTTTCCGTTGCCTAAATAAATACCTACATGTGTAACGGGAATGCCACGTTTTTTGTCTGTAAGGAAGAAAAGAAGGTCTCCTTTTTGGAGATCGTTTATGTGAACTGCTTCGCCTCTTTTTGACTGTGCGTAGGCAGTTCTCGGGAGGTTGACTTTATGTTTTTTGTAAAGGTATTGCACGTATCCTGAACAGTCAAACCCTTGAGGTGTTGTTCCTCCCCAGACATACTTCCCACCTTTAAAATACTTGGCATCTTCAAGAAGTTTTTTTCTGTCTGCATTTGAAAGATGATAGGTTTCCCCCGCTTTTTTTGCTACTTGCATTTCTTTGGCTATACGTGTGGCTCTTTGTCTTGCAGCTTCCGCTCTTCGAGCAAGATTTTCTGCTTTGTGCAGTTCATCATAAATGGCTTGGAATGAGTATTCAGTCGTTTTTTGGGTGATAAAAGCGTTTTGAGTATGTTGAATATTTTTACTGTGTACAATATTACCTTGTTTATCGGTAATAACAAATATGTTTCCATAGGTAAATGATAAAATAGTCATTAAAATAAATATTTTTTTAAACATAAAACCCTCATCCATATTTTTTACTATTATATCATACTAATATTGAATCTAAATAAAGAAGATGGAGAGTATCTTAATGGTTGGTTCCACAAAAGTTTGCGTCACATCCATTGACTTTACCTGAATATTTTGAGTTATTTACAAGAAACTTTAATAGACGTTTTTTACGTTTTTTAAAAATAGGACTCTTTAAGCTTTTGATCGCTTTTGGCTCATTTTTATGAATAGATAAAAGTTTATCATCTTTCTCAAAATAGAATTCCCAGTCATCATCATCTATTTGTTTAGCTGCATAAAATGGAGTTCCGTGACAAGATGTACAGAGTTTCGTAAATGTGCGAAAAGCCTTTGTATCATAGTTTTCTGCAGCAGTTATGAGGGTAAATGTACTTGACATAAGAAGTATAATAGCCATTATTTTTTTCACAATATAACCTTTTGTATGTGTTGGTCTAATAATAATTATGGAGTATAGTCACTATAACGTGTATTGTATGTGCAGTAATCCGATATAATACTGCCATGGATAATAAAATTGTAATTATAGGAGGAGGGGCAAGTGCATTGATGCTGGCTTCTTTACTTCCGAAAAACAGTGCAACTGTTATAGAAAGCAATGCCAAACCGGGAGCTAAGATACTGGTCTCAGGTGGGGGGAAATGCAATATCACCAATGTGCTTATGGGAACGCAGTATTTTCTTGGTGATAAGACATTTGTACAGCATGCATTGAAAAGTTTTAATGAAAAAGCACTTTTAAGATGGCTGGAGAGACAGAATCTTATGCCGGTTCTTCGTAAAGAGACGCAGTATTTTTGTCAAGATTCAGCCAAAGAACTTTTGGATATTTTTCTTAAAGAGAGTAAAAAACAAAAAATACTTACAAACGAAAAAGTATTGGATGTTTCTAAAAGAGATGAAGTTTTTTATGTGAAAACAGACAAGCGAACTCTAACGGCAGACAGAGTGGTTGTGGCATCTGGAGGTTTAAGTTTTCCTAAACTTGGTGCAAGTGGTATCGGGTATGAAATTGCAGAATATTTTGGGCACAGCATTGTTAAAACTGCACCTGGACTGGTTGGATTTACAGTACAAAAAGATCAGTTCTTTTTCAAAGACCTTTCTGGTGTTTCTACAGAAGTAGAGATAAAAATAGGGGATGAAGTGTGCAAGGGAGCACTTTTATTCGCACACAAAGGGTTGAGCGGACCAGCTGTTTTAGATACATCGCTTTATTGGGAAAAAGGGAAAATAGAGATAGACTTTTTACCGGGTTTCTCATGGAACTCTCTAAAAGGAAGTAAAAAGCAGATATCTTCACTTTTACCGATGCCAAAACGTGTTACTAAGGCATTTTTGCTACAATTTGGCATCGAAGATAAAATGGGGTCTAAATTAACGTCAGATGAATTGGCACTGCTTCAATCACTCAATCACTATAGTTTTGCACCTGCAGGGACTTTTGGTTATTCAAAAGCGGAAGTGACTAAGGGTGGTGTCTATACGGATGAAGTGGATGCCAAGACGATGATGAGTAAAAAAACAGAGGGGCTTTACTTTACAGGTGAAGTATTAGATGTGACAGGACAATTGGGAGGATATAACTTCCAATGGGCATTTTCAAGCGCTTATTTATGTGCAAAAAGTATTAAACATTAAAATTTGGCACTTTTTTGGCACTTTTATGTTGTATAATCGAGTTTAAATAAAAAGGGAATATATGAGGATAAAAGTTTTACTGGCGATAGCGTTTGCTGTCTTTTTAAGTGGATGTGTAGGAACACCAGACTCGGAAGGTTGGAGATATGGTCAAAAGAATGAATTTTTAGAGATACTTAAAACAGATAAATATGCTTCGATCTGTAATCAACAGGCACTTTATGCAAAAGTAAAAGAGAGTGAGAATTCTAAGCTTATGTCTAAGTTACTTGTAGCTTATACGGAAAATCTTGCCAATGGGTGTATCATTAATGCCTCTCAAGAAGAGAAGATAGTTGGAAAAACAGTAACAACTTATGGAACTTATCCTCAAAAAGTAAGTGATTCAGATATCAGGATGAAGCTTAAAGCAGGGCAGAGCATAGAGCAGATATTAAAACCTTATATTCCTGAGTATAACCAGTTCTTGTGCCTTATAAGAACTCATGATATTTTAAAGAAAAACTCTGATACTTCAGAAGATAAGCTTCGTAAGATCCGTCTTAACATAGAAAGAGTGAAGTTAATGAAGCCAGGTCTTGGAAAGAATTATGCTTTGATAAATATACCTGAGTTTGTTGTTCGTATCATTGAAGACAAAAAAACAGCAGTTGCGATGGGTGTTGTAGTGGGTAAGCGAAGAATGAAAACACCTGTATTCAGTGAAGATCTTTCCTATATAACGCTAAATCCTCAATGGAGTGTTCCGGACAGTATTGCTAGGAATGAAGTGATCCCGGATCTGTTAAAAGATCCGGACTATTTGACAAAAAAACGTATGGTCATGCGTTCATCATATGATCTTAATTCCAAAAAATTAACACCTGAGTCTGTAGACTTAAAAGCATACGTAGGAGGAAAAGGACCTGTACCGTTTAAATTTATAGAAGTACCTTCTGTTCGAAATGGCTTGGGTCGTGTAAAGTTCATCTTCCCAAATAACCATTCTGTATATATGCATGATACACAGTCAAAATATCTCTTTAAACGTAAAGTACGGACGTATAGTCATGGATGTATAAGACTTGAGAAGCCCAATGTTATGTTAGATCATATCTCAAAACATTATACCTCTACAAGTCCTGAAGATATAAAAAAGAAGTATGACTCTTTGAAAACACACCATGTGATGATAACCAAGAGGTTGCCAGTACATACCGCATACTTAACAACATATATGGATCAGTGTAACAACTTGTTGATATTCCCTGATATTTATGGATTTGACAAGTCACAGCAACTTAATTTTTAACAGAGAGGGAAGATGGCAAAGGCATGGCTTATTTTAGCTGATATCCTTGTCACTCTTCTTCTTTTACTTTCCCTTATACTTTTTTACCTTTATCCTCCTCAAAAAGAAAAACCAGATACCCTTACTCTTCCTCGTATGGAAGGGAATATCACTTTAGATACATTTCGTCTAAAAACAATAGATCTAAATGCTACAATAACCTTAGACGATCTGATACGTATGGGTGAACAGAGTGGTACAGAGGAGTATATTATAGAAAATAAATTTATAATCAGAACACTGGAAGAGAGCTTGGTCGAACTTTCAGCTAAAGTAGGAGACCCTCTGTTTATACGTATATTTAAAGAGGAGTCACTTTTGGAGGTATGGATACGTACTGGAACAGAGTACCAACATTTAAAAGATTACCATATCTGTGCCTATTCTGGCTACCTTGGACCCAAGTTAAAAGAGGGTGACAGACAGTCCCCAGAAGGTTTTTACAAAGTTAAAAAACATCAACTCAATCCAAACAGCAAGTTCCACCTCTCTTTTAATTTAGGATATCCAAACAAATACGACAGTGCACATGAACGTACAGGTTCATTTTTAATGGTACATGGTAATTGTGTTTCTGATGGATGTTACGCAATGACAGATGATAAAATAGAAGAGATCTATGCTTTGGTAGAAGGTGCATTACAAAAAGGTCAAAAATATGTACAGGTACATGTGTACCCCTTTCGTATGACAGAAGTAAATATGGCTCAGTACTCAGACAGTGAGTGGTATGACTTCTGGGTAAATCTCAAAGAGGGGTATGACTATTTTGAAGCTGAGAAATTGCCACCTCTTGTGAAAGTGGAAAATAAACAATACACCATACATGAAGGAAATGAGTAGTCAATCAAAAACTTTATACTTATTTGGAATATATTTGCTGGTATCTCATGGAATAATTATTTTTACGCCAATTCTATTCACTAAAATAGTTTTCTATGCCAAGCTGCTCTTTCATTCTTTCGATGGCTTCAGTTAAGAAGTATACTAAAGGAATAATATTACCTTCTGTTTGTGCCTGTTCCAAAGTTGCATAGTAAAGTGCTTTATTCTGTCCATCTATCATAGGTGGCAACATACCGTTTTTTATAAATTGATGAGCCATAATAAGTCTGCCAACACGACCATTGCCATCACCAAAAGGGTGAATTAATTCAAAATGTTCATGCGCATGGGCTATGTCATAAATGGTTGTAACCTCTTTATATTTACTTACCCAATACTCCACCTCTTCAGGAATATCCTCTGGGCCGGTCAATAAAATCTTTGTATCAGGGATAATACGCATTTTTGTCGAATACTGACCGGCATCATCCCTAATGCCTGCCATTAATCCAAAATGCCATTTTTTTATAATATCACTATCCATAAATTCAATTCTTTTTTCTTGAGTGTCTACCAATATCTGTTTCGTTAAGAAAGCAAGATTATTGATTTCAAGAAACTTTCGTTTATCTATATCTTTTTCAATGAAACTTCCATCCACTACTCTATAAAACAATGCCTCATCCGCATCATCTACTTCAACTTCCAGTGAACCAAAAGCATTTTTCTTACTTACTTCTGTAACGATATCAATATTTTCAATGAATTGTTCATGGTTCTCTTTTGTCAACTGTTTTACTTTATCATCTACCTCAGATTTTTTTAGATTTGGAATAATGCAATGCGTTGAAAAAAGCACATCTATATTAAGCTTGTTTTCTTTGGAAATAGTTACGCTGTCATCTTTCCAGTTCTGTATAGACATTCTATGCACTTTCAAAGCCTCTGCAAGTTTGGTAGAAAACTTGTAGTGTTCTAAAAGTGCTTCTATTTTTTCTTTGTAAGTGAAGTTTTGCATATCTAAATCCTTTATATTCATATATAATAGTCACATTATATCTAAAAATGATTAATACATATACTAATTATCCATATTACTATTCACTTAATGTGTAAAACTATAAAATACATGGTTAAATTTTGGTATATCAATATCTCTTTGGAATGACCCCCCCCCAATTCTGTAGACACTTTTTAATTATACTTTTTTTAAAAACCTTATAAAATATATAACTCTATAAGGTTTCTATTGTACTAAATACAATCATTGTATACGTTGGTTTTAGGAAGCGAATTTGAACCGCTGACCTTCGGGTTATGAGCATCATATTTTGTAACTTTAGAACATTACATATGATATATTATAAGCTTTTACCTATTATTTGCTATTATTTAAATATTCAGCTATAATTATAATATTGAAAGATGATTTAGAGTTTCATCTTTGGCTTGACTTTTATTGCTTACATTTAGTTTACAGTATCATCCTCCCGAAAGAACACTCCAATTTATATTTTAAGCACTTCAGTAATGATGTGTACACACAACCAAAGGAATAACAATGGCAACATTAGTAAACGGAACAGTAAAATGGTTCAACAGTGAAAAAGGTTTCGGTTTTATCGAACAAGAACAAGGCGGGGATGATGTATTTGTACACTATCGTCAAATTAATAGTAACGGTTACGACCGTGTTTCTCTTAATGAGGGGCAAAAAGTTACTTTTGAGATCGGTAAAGGCGAAAAAGGCTTACAAGCTGAAAACGTTACTGGTCTTTAAGATCATCGATGGGCAGAGTAATCTGTCCATGTTTTAAACAGTTTTATAAAGAGACTAATAGGTCTTTTTATGAATTGCTTAAAGGAAACGTATGAAAAGTAAAGAAGCTGTTTTAGAAGCGTTAAATGAGGGTAAAAATCTTATTAGTGGTATCACAGGGTTGCAATACACTCTGATCAATAACATATTGCATACTCGTCATAGTGAAAGAAGTGACTGGAACCAAAGTGATCTTAATTTTTACAATCCACCATCTTGGCTCAACCTCAAAATCATAGAAGAAAAATCTACCGATCTATAAAAGATGTAACAGGGTCTCATAAGACTCTGCTAATATACATTTTAAAACTTGACTCTCACATTAAATAATACTGTTAATTATCAAAAAAGAAATTTTTCTGTACTACTATTCCACAATAGGATTATCTGAAGGTGGAGGTGACTCAACTTCCGATTCTTTTACATCATCATTTTTCTTATTTAGTTTTTTCTGACGTTTTTCCTCTTGTTTCTTCTGTTTTTCGAGTTCTCGACCACGCTTTTCATAAGAGTAGTTTGTTTTTGCCATTAGTTAGGTACCTCCGTAGTATCTGTTATGATCTATCCTGAAATGTAATCAACATCACCAAATTCATGGCAAAGCCACCCGCTATGCCTACAAGAATTACTCTTCTGTGTGTTGGTTTCATTTTTTCTTCTCGCAGCCAACTATTTATTAAAGGAACAAAGTGTCCTTCTATTACGATATATCAGTATTAAGAGTATATCAAAAATGTCTTGATAGTGATAAAAATATATAAATTATGATATTTCTGACAGATATATTGAGTTTTATAACAATTACTAATGTCCTTTTAGCCTGATAATAGCCGATATTCGGATAAAACATCTTATTTCCAAAACCTTATAAAATATATAATTTTATAAGGTTTTCATTTTCATAGAATAAAGAATTCTATTAACCCTATTGATCTAAATGTCTTTTATTTCTTTAAATAACCTCACTCCTCAGGCGAGGCTTTCAGTACATTGTCTGTAGGAGCTTGTTACCTAATGGATTTTTCCATTTGGAAATCGTCCATCACAAAACCACCACCAATATCCTGAACAATCGGTCTATTGTTCGTGAAGCCCATTTGGGAGTACCATTCTATGGAATGTCTGTTGTTCTTGTTTACGGTCAGCCATATGCTCTTGATTCTGCGTTGTCGGCATAGTTCTTCCACAAACTCCAACATCTGCTTTCCTAACCCACACCCGCGGTCTGACTTTCGTACATATATTTTGCTTATCATGAGTGATGTGTCTCTCGTGTTTGAAATGACAGCCATATAGCCTGTGCTGAACCCGTTATAGGTGACAGAATAGTATTCGTATCCATCAGCAAGTTGTTCAGTGATCGCTCGTTCGCATTGGAACTTCTCCAACATGTAGTCTATCTGCTCCTGCCCAACGATGGGCACATAGTGCTCTTGCCATATTTCCTGAGCAAGACACGCGACATCTGTTATCTCTTGCTTGGAATGGACTTTTATGAAACGAATCATTCTTTTCTCCATCAGGTTTTATCTGGATACGATCAACGCTTTGAGCTCTTGTATATCGTTGCGTAATTTTTGAATCTCCAACTTTGCTGCATCTTCGCCTGAGTGAAACTCTTCTATAATATGCTCTTCCTCGTTCGCATTCATTTCGTTCATGGCATCTACAACAATAGCGATAATAAGATTGACAATAATAAAGGTAGCCAGGAAAATAAATGGAACAAAAAAGATCCAGGCAAGCGGATACACTTCCATCACAGGACGCACAATACCCATAGACCAGGATTCCAGTGTCATAATTTGAAACAGCGTATAAAAGGACTCACCCAGTGTCCCGAACCACTCAGGAAACTTTTCGCCAAACAGTTGTGTCGACATGATAGCAAAGATATAGAAAAAGAGTGTTAACAGTCCCGCAATAGAGGCAATACCAGGGATCACACTCAATAAAGCAGCGATTATCTTCCTCATCTGTGGTACAACAGTTATGAGTCTGAACAGCCTTAGTACTCTTAAAACCCTAAAGATCTCGAAGCCGGCACTGGCTGGAACCAGAGAGATCGCAACAATGGTAAAATCAAATAGTGACCATGGATCTCTGAAAAATGATGCTTTGTGTACATAGATCCTTAAAGCGATCTCTATGGTAAAAACAGTGACAACAAAGAGATTGAACAAGTCAAAGAAAGTAGCGTACTCTGTGGCAAAGCTTTTTGATGTCTCAAAGCCCATTGTAATACCATTTAGAATGATAATACCCATGATAAAATTTTGAAATTTACTGTTCTCTACGAGATGTTTTATGGTGTGATACATTGATATTCTTTCTTTGATATTTATCACCAAGCGGTGATTTAATTCGGATTATGAAATAGAAAGAGCACCTGGAGACTAAAAGGAGGAAACTGTTCTAAATTTTGGGGTTTTAAAATTGTTTCAAAGGAAAGAAAATATCCCCAAATGCTCTTCTAAACGCATCATAATATAGTTAAGTTAACTGTATGCAAATGAAGCACAATTATGCTGTAATTATTTTCAAAACCCTTCAATCATAACCACCAAATGTCAATGTGAAAACACACACGATGGCATTTATGAAGCTAACGAATAGTCCCTTTATGATAAAATTATCTCATTAATTTACAAGGTATAATATATGTCAGAATATAAAGCTGTGGTTTATCAAGAAGGAATGCTTGGTTCACTTCTTTTAGGTCAGTCCAAGATCAATCCTGTACGTTTCTCTGAATTTCTTAATGCCAATGCCAGAGATGGTTGGGAAGTGGTTACGATGGAGAAAGATATTCGTCGTATGTTGCTCTTTTTCAAAAGAGAAGGGTATGTGGTGATACTTAAAAAGGATAAAAAATGAATGCAATGAAATTGGCAAGTGTGATCACAGGGATTGTATTGGTACTCTATGCAATATTTGCATTGGTCCAACTATGGGGAACAGTGGTATCATGGGCTACCTTTGTGAAGATCAGTATTACTGCTGCTGTTATTGTCATTGCTGCTTTAGGTTTGGCAATGCTCTACAGAGAGTATATTGAAGAGAAATCGATGAAAGAAGATAAATATCTCGATTAATATGTTAAAATAATCCAATTTAAAATAAACGGTGAAACATGGCATCTAAAGAGATAACCTACAAAGAACAGCCTTTCCAGCTCTCCTACGAGTTAGTGAACCCTACACAAGAACCGGTACTTCTCGTACTACATGGATGGGGAAGCAATAAAGAGATCATGAAACAAGCTTTTGCTAAGACACTGCCAGAGTATAAACACATCTATCTGGATATGCCTGGTTTTGGTAAAAGTACGAATGAGATGATACTGGGCACTGAAGACTATGCACATATCGTAAAACTTTTTTTAGATGAGCTTGGTGTGACACCTACCATAGCCATGGGACACTCGTTTGGTGGTAAAGTCTCTACACTGTTGAATACACCTTGTTTAGTACTTCTCTCTTCTGCGGGAGTTATTACAGAGAAACCTTGGTCGGTGAAGATCAAGATCGCTACGTTTAAATTGCTAAAACCTTTAGGTATGAAGAAAATACGTGAACTTTTTGTGGCTCCTGATGCCCAAGGGATGAGCCATGAAATGTATGAGACTTTTAAAAATGTAGTGGATGAAGACTTTGAAGCTTCGTTTGCAAAAAGTAAAAGTAAAGCTTTATGTTTTTGGGGAAAAGAAGATACGGCAACACCACTCTATACAGGCGAGAAGATAGCTGGACTCATAGAAAACTCTGAGTTTTACCCACTTGATGGTGATCACTTTTTCTTTTTGGCACATAAAGACTTTATAGACAAAACCATTACAGAACAATGCAAGGACATGAACTAATGATACTACTTAACTCCATTTTTTACGCACTTTTTATTTTGGCTATAGGCTACTATTTTATTACAAATCTACAATGGTATAGCTATAAGTTAAATCGTGTGCTTTTTCACCATACTAAAACATGGTGGCATTTTGTTTACTTCTTAGTACCGTTCGCACTGTATGCTTTTGTGGATGGTATAAGTGACTACGGTTTTGTTGTCGTCATCGCTTACTTAGCGTTATTGTTCCAATGGTACAGAGGATTAGACAAGCCTTTGGTATGGACAGGAAGGGTCAAACGCTTCTTTGCAGCAATGCTTCTTTTTGCCATCTTCATCGCGGTTGCATTTAACCATTTTGCTGTGATCTTACCGATATTCTTAGCCTATTTTATCTCTTTGTTCATCGAAAAGATGCTCTTTCATGGCTTTAAAGTCAAAGCAGAAAAGAAGATAGAAGTTATGGAGAACTTGACGGTAGTAGGGATCACTGCGAGTTACGGTAAGACAAGTATTAAGAACTATATAGAGCACCTGCTTAAAGCCAAATACAAAACCTACGCCACGCCACGTTCTGTCAATACGCTTGGTGGTGTGATGAAAGATGTCAACGATGACTTGCCGGAAGATACAGAAGTCTATGTCGTTGAGATGGGTGCAAGAGGTGAGGGTGACATTGCTGAGATCACTACGTTTGTAAATCCTCACTATGTGGTAGTAGGGAAAATAGGTCCTGCACACATAGAGTACTTTAAAACGATGGAAAACATCCGTAATACGAAGATGGAGATACTCCAAACTTCTAGACTCAAAGAAGCGTGGATTCATGAGAGTGCTATGGTAAAACCTGAGTCAAATATTCATACCTTTGGTGAAAAAGTAAATTTAGACATCAGAGCAAATATCCCTGCACCAAAGCATGACATAGAAGACGTGGAAACCACACTGGATGCAACAAGTTTCACTCTTGACGGTGTGCGATATTCTGCAAGTATCTTGGGTGCATTCAATGCTATGAATTTAGCTGCTGCAGTGTTAGTAGCTAAAGCTCTAGGACTTAGTGATGAAGAGATACAGAAACAACTCTCAACACTCAAGCCTGTAGATCACAGACTGCAACGTATCGATGCAGGAGGGAAAGTCATCCTCGATGACAGTTTCAACGGAAACATCGATGGTATGATGGCTTCATTTGACTTGGCGAGTACCTATAAAGGGCGCAAAGTTGTTATTACCCCGGGGCTTGTTGAGGTAGATGATGAACTGAATGTCCAAGTAGCCAAAAAAGCCAATGAAGTCTTTGATGTAGTGGTTGTGACAGGTGACTTGAATTATGCCATTTTCAAAGAGCATGTAGATGCAGATAAATTAGTCAAACTTGCAAGTAAAGCAGAGATGGAAATGATGCTTGTTGAGCAAACTATGTCGGGAGACTTGATACTCTTTGCTAATGATGCACCGAGTTTCGTCTGATTTTACTTCATCTTCACTCGAACGGGTTTTGTTTCGTTTGGTCACTTACTATCAAGTAAGCTCCCGCTCTACACAAAACCCGTTCAAGTAAATCTAAAGCAAACTCAAACGAAATAATTGAGTAAATAAAAGATTAAAAATAGTTCTAATTTTCTTTCCCCATCTTCTTAAAAAAGAGTTCATGACTTGGACTCTTTAGTATAATCCCATCTACCCCATTTTTTTTAGCCTCAGTGATACTAAATCCTTCTGACAATGTCTCATGTAAACGTTGGCTCACCCAGTTATGTATAGGCTCTCTACATGCCATTTTGGTTGATATGAGCATAGGGGTTGTTATGTTTGTGTCTGAGTTCTTTTGCAGTGCTCCACCTATGCGGTTACATCCGTCAAAGCCACTGAGTTTCATCTTCTCTATATCAAAGTCTAAAATGGCTCTAGCTTTGCGTACTTCCATACCATCCAAAATGCGTAGGTGCCAGTTTCCATTGAATTTGTTTAAGTCTATGGTCTTTATCTCTGCTGACACATAAGATGTCAATAAAGTTATCAATGTGCCAAGTATAATGATTTGTCTATAAAGCATTAAAAACTTCCTTATGGGTTATTTTCGATAGTATAATAAATGAATTCTCTGAATGACCTTAGGCTCTCATAATGAGTTTTGCAAATGTAAGATTTTATAAGAGGCTTTTAAGTCCTAGCTATAGCTAAGATGAAGTAAGCATCTTATGAAAGATTGCGTTTGCAAAGCCCACCCTTCGGGCATCACTAGCTTTCGCCTATGCGTCGTTACTCTTTTTTGACTTGGCTAAGGCTAGGACTTCAAAAGAGTGCCTAGCCTAGACAAAAGCTAGAGATGTTATGAGTACCTAAGGTCATCCAGAGAATTCAATCATTTAACGGAGTATGTATGAGATTTATTTTCTTGTCATTTTTACTATTTACAACACTTTTTGCATCAGAGATCAAACTCACTGACAAACAAGCTAACTTCATAGCTAAAAAGGTATGGCAGAATGAAGGTGCAGGTTTGGACAAATACCTCGTACATTGGAACGATGGGGAGGACTTTGCTTCTGTAGGCATAGGTCACTTCATCTGGTTCTCTAAAGGACATACAGAGCGTTTTAGAGAGGTCTTTCCTATGGTGGTGGCTTTTATGGAGAAAAAAGGTGTAAGGATGCCTTCTTGGCTTAACTCAAAAACCTCTTTACCATGGAATTCCAAAGCTGAATTTTATGCAGCTAAAAAAGCACACTCTAAAAAACACACAGAGCTATTTACTTTTCTCAAGTCTACCATGCCATACCAAGCAGAGTTCATGGCACAACGTCTTAGTCAAGCACTTCCTCAAATGTTGGAAACTATAGATGACCCCAAAAAACAAGTACTTATTAAAAAACGTTTCTATGAAGTGATGCATAACAAAGATGGCTCAGTAAATGAAAGAGGTCTTTATGTACTTTTGGACTATACCAACTTTAAAGGTGAAGGTACACTCAAAAGCGAACGCTACCACGGACAAGGCTGGGGACTACTCCAAGTACTTGAGCACATGAACCCAAAAGAGCCAAACAAACTCAAAGCCTTCGCTGAATCAGCCAAAGCAATGCTCTCAAGACGTATTAAAAATTCTCCTCCTGCTAGAGGGGAAGAGCGTTGGCGTAATGGGTGGAATGTTCGGTTGGGGACTTATTGGAAGTAATTCAGCACTATTTTAATTATATTTCAAGTCAGACACTTGTAAAATTACGCCACTTATGGCATAATAAATAAAAAAGGCAAAAGATGACTCAACAAGAACTTATAAACATTATACAGCATCGACGTAAACAGGTAGGTATTACGCTTGAAAACCTTGCCAAGCTCAGTGGTCTTGGTATACGTACGCTTAATCGTCTTTTTGCCGGGGAAGATGTAAAGTTTAGTACTATCGAGAAAGTTACTAACTTCTTAGGACTTGACTTTGCGGGTAGAGAAGTGATGAGCCTTGAAGAACTTAAGAACCATAGAGCCTATCAAAAAGCACTTTTTATGGTCTCACTTGTACAGTCTACCTCTGCACTTGAAAAACAAGGGTTAGATAAATCCGTATTGGATGAGATGATAGAAGAGTTTCAAGTTGAGTTCTTAGAAGGTGAGTATAGAAAGAACCTATGGGTAGCCTAAGATGAAAAATACTAGGGAATCTTTAGATGGATCAACAGAACTTGATGATTATTCAGGTTTGAAACTCCCAGCAGATAAAACCTATAAACTTGAAGAGATTTATGTTTATGAAGCGAAAAATATAGCAAAAGCGACAATAAAATATCTTTCTGCACCTCCTTCACGGAAAATAGCACCATTTTCATATACTTGGATGTTAGAACTTCACCGTGAAATGTTTGGTGATGTGTGGGAGTGGGCAGGGAAGTTACGGCAGATAGAACTCTCCATAGGCATAAAAGCTTATCTGGTATCTACGGAACTTAAAAAACTTGTAGATGATATTGGGTATTGGACGCAATATCATACTTATGATACTATAGAAATCGCTTCAAGAATTCACCATAGAGCAGTACTGATACATCCATTTCAAAATGGCAATGGTAGATGGTCACGTATATTAGCTAATATCTATCTACGACAGCATGGACTTATGCCTGTGAAGTGGCAAGAAGATGCATTGGCAAAAGAAAATCCTCAACGTAATAGTTATATAGAAGCTTTGAAAAAGGCGGATAATGGAGAATATACAGCATTGATAACATTACATAAAAATTTATATAAAGAGAATAGCAAATGAAGCAATTACAATTCTCTTACTACCTAGATCGCATTTCTAAATACTCAGGACTATTCGCCGCTATTTTAGTAGTTATCCTCTCCCTCCTAGTAGCTTATGATGCAGGGATGCGTTACCTTTTTTCTGCAGGTTCCATAGCACTTCAAGAAGTAGAGTGGCATCTTTTTGATGTGGTTTTCTTACTTGGGCTTACTTATGCACTCAAACATGACAAGCATGTAAGGGTAGATATTTTCTTTGAGCGGTATAGCCAACAGACTCGAATGATTGTCCAGATACTCTCTATGCTTTTGTTGGTAATGCCTTTCTCTTTACTCTTTTTAAATGATGCACTCGACATGACTTACCAGAGTTTTATGCAACATGAAGTCTCTTCTGATCCGGGGGGATTGACGCATCGTTGGCTTATAAAGGCTATGTTGGCATTTGCTTTTGTGTTACTGCTTATGCAAGCGTTGAGTGAAGTGTTAAAGGCATATCATAGACTTGAAAACAAAAGTGCTTTGTGGCGTGTGTTGGGTGTGGTTGCACTCTTGGGTGGGCTGGTCTATATGGCGTGGTTTAACAGAATGGCGTTTTGGCTTGACCCAGTATTTCTCATGTTTGCCTTGACGCTCTTTTTACTTATGGCAGGCTTTCAGGTGGCGTTTGTTTTTGCAGGGGTGGCACTCTTTTTTGCACTCATTACTGATGAAGTAGGGTTGCATGTGTTAGAGATGCTTCCTTACAGAACTTATGGCATCATGGGGAACGTTACACTCATGGCAGTCCCACTTTTCATCTTCATGGGACTTATACTCGAAAAGTCCAAGATGGCAGAAGGTTTGCTTATCTCTATGGGGAAACTCTTTGGTTCTGTGCGAGGTGGGCTAGCTATCTCTGTGGTGCTTGTGGGGGCTATACTTGCGGCAAGTACAGGCATCGTTGGCGCATCGGTGGTGATGATGAGTCTCATCGCACTTCCCTTGATGCTCAAACATAACTATTCACCAGCATTGGCTTCTGGTTCCATTGCTGCGAGTGGTACACTTGGACAGCTCATACCACCTTCCATTGTCCTCATCATCCTTGGTGATCAGATGCACCTTAGTGTGGGTGACTTGTTCCGTGCGGCTGTGGTCCCTGGACTTTTGCTCATAGCACTTTATATCATCTACATCCTAGGTATTTCATACATCAACAAAGATGTCGCACCTGCCATCGTCTCAGATGAACCCTATGGTGCTGTGCTTAAAGAGGCAATCAAAGAGATCATTCCTCCATTGTTGCTCATCGGTGTGGTGCTTGGTTCCATCTTTGCAGGTATCGCGTCACCTTCAGAGTCTGCTGCCATCGGTGTATTGGGAGCGATGCTACTAGCCGTAGGGAAAAGAAATTTCTCTTTTGAGATGGTACGTTATGCAGCCATAGAAACAGTCAAACTCACCGCGATGATCTTTATGATACTCATCGGAGCCACTGCATTCTCACTAGTCTTCAATGAACTGGGTGGTGGAGACATGGCGATGGAGTTTTTCGCGGGAGATATGGGTGACAAATGGATGTTCATACTCATAGCGATGCTGGTCATCTTCTTGCTGGGCTTTTTCATAGACTTCATCGAGATAGCTTTTGTAGTTGTGCCTATTTTAGTCCCCATCGTGGCATCGTTTGGCATAGACCCTATTTGGTTTGCCATCCTCATAGCGATGAATTTGCAAGCCTCGTTCCTTACTCCCCCGTTTGGCTTTGCATTGTTTTATCTTAAAGGTGCAGCAGGGGATAAAGTGAGTACTGGATCTATTTATAAAGGTGTGATACCGTTTATAGGGTTGCAGTTGTTGGCTCTTTTGATTATTGTTTTGTTTCCTGAGTTAATTTATTTGTTTGGGAAATAGAATGCAAGTTAAAACTATTGAATATTATGACTATGTAAAAGATAATAAGAAGTTTACGGAACTTTTGGTATTGTTAAAAGATTATAAAGAAGATTCGGAAACTTTTAATGATTATTATGAGTTGATTAAAACATCGAACATTATAAGAATTAAACGGGTTAAAAAGCTTTTTAATATTATTATTCCTATCATAGTCAGTCTATTTCTACTATTTATAACAATGATGATATTAATAGCTCTTATTCAAAATTATGATACTATCACGCTGAGTGGTTTTTTAATGTCATTAGTTCTCACTATTGGCTGGTCAAGTGTCCCATATAGTGAAATAATGAAAAGTGATGAGTTGCACTATTTTAATGCAATTGAGTATGTTTATAGCTTTGAAGATGATGATAGTTGTATTTTATTTGATGATATTTATGGATTTTTTCTCACATATATACTTGTTCAATATAGTGCTGATGGTGCAGAAGATACGGCCTGTTATAAACTGAATATGGTTTTAAGAGATGGAACTGTAAGGCATATTATAGCTGAATTATTTAATCGAGATGATTTACTTGAAGATGCTAAAACAATAGCTTTATATACACAAAAACCACTTTATGATTTTAAAGAGAGAAATATAGCTCAACCTTGGAGAATACAATGACTAAGAGTATATATTTGAAATTTTTGAGTATAGCACTGATTTTTTTAACCAGTATAAATGCTGATGATATAGTAGGAGTATGGAAAGTGGATAAAGAAAAAGCTATCTCTACCATAAGAAACATTGTACCAGAAGAGGAAAGATTTTTAATAGAAAGACTTATTACTCATGGTATTTTAAAAGAGTTAGATTTTAAAGAGGATGGGGTATTGGAATATCCTCTTGTTTCTGATGTTAAAGGTAGCTGGGAATATAAAAAATCTAAAAAAATATATTTAGTAAAAGATGCTAAGGATACTGGACAGATAGAGCTATCTGACAAAAATAACCTTGTGTATAAAAACATATTAGGTGAAAAAAATTTAGATATAGACTATAAGCGTATAGCGTACTCAGAAATTAGAATGAAAGAGATAGAAGATAAATCTAAAATACATATGAATAGGGTGTATCGTTCCAACTTGGTGAGAGATGGTCATTTTAGAAAAGGGTTATACCATTATATTATATTTACAGATGAGTACCGTTTTTATGACATTAAAGCTATATCGAAAGATATTGAAGTAACGAGTGTAGCAGGTATGAAGCAAATAATAGAGGAAGAGCAGAAAAAGTTTGATGATAAATTTAAATCTATGTCTTTGGAAAATATAGAAGAAAGAATAGATCGAGATATAAAAAAACCAATAAAAGGGTATTCTTCTTCAGGCTATAAAATAAAAGATAATATATTGGTTCCGTCACACAATGGTGAATTTAGTTCGATAGTGGATGATCCAAAAATTGAAAAAACTCAAACAGGAGTTAGTATAAAAACAAGGTTTATACCTTGTAAACAAATTCAGATAATTAGTAGAGAGCATTTAAAGTGTGATAATGGTTTGGAGTACTTTTTATTGGATGTGTCTAAGTAAACAACCGACTAAAAAAAGACCCTTTCCCAGCCAACTTATCAATCAATTCAAAATAATACGTTTCATGTTTCAGCCCAAGTTCCGGGTACTTGAGTTTTTCGTTTGGCATAATGGCTATGGTAAACGGTACAGACCGTACCTTGAATGCTTCAGCCAATTTTGGATTTCTGGAGACATCGCACTTTACCACAGCGACACCATTTTCTTCCCCATACTTTTCAAGTCTCTCATCTATAAGTTGAGTGAGCATTTGGCAAGGTCCACAGGTAGGAGAATAGAAGTCTATGAAGACAGGTTTTTCATTATTCTTGATGATTTTTTCATAATTTTTATCTGTAAGTTCCATATGTCATTGTATCTAGATTTTCTTTGGTTTTATTACTGTTTTGTAAGTGGAAATAAGAGAAATGATCTGCTATACACTGGGTTCCCAACGCATTGGTAACAGTTCGTCCAAGGTCATATATTTCTCTTTAGACAGATAGACTTTTGTGTTTGCATTTTTGCAGTTGACTTGAAACATAAGTTCTCTACATCGTCCACATGGCGGTATAATGGACTCTGCGTTTGTTGCAACGATCATCTCGATCTCTGTTTCTCGGTTTTTTAACATTTCAGCGATGGCTGAATGCTCTGCACAAAATCCGATGCCGCAGGCTACATCGATATCGATTCCAGTGTAAACATTCCCTTTTGTGGTTAAAAGTGCAGCGCCAACAGTCCCTGCAGAAAAATCAGCGTTGCTAAGCTTGTACTTCCCCACAACTTTACGTGCTTCTTCAATTAATTCTTCTGCGGTCATTATGTTCCTCTTGATGTGGTAATAAATGTCATTTCAACAGTATATCAAAATCTAAAAAAGAATAAAACAGATTTCTTACAGTAAAATACCAATATGGAACAAAATATAAAAATAGAATTCAAACAAAGCACTATTGATGATCTCATGGGATTTTCTGAGATACTTAAAAAGGATGTCAATGTCATCATAGAAGAGGCATTAGAACAGTATTTTGAGAATGAGCAGAAAAAGCTTATAGAAAAAGGTATAGAAGAAGATGCTTCTATGACAAATCTAGACTATGATGAGTTTTGGGATGGGTTGGACCTGGGTTAGATGGAGAAAATCAAACAACATCTCTCCGGTAAGTTAGGAAAAGAAGTTTTATACGTAGACTTCTTTACTGAGGGACAGATAGGTGACATCTATAAAATCCAAACAGCAGATGAAAGTTACATACTTAAAACCTCACAACCTTCTGATAAACTTACAACAGAAGCAAATATGCTTCAAGATCTTAATAAATATGATATACGTGTTCCTAAAGTTTTTGCCTTTAGTGAAACGTATTTACTTTTAGAATTTATAGAAGAGAATCTACAAGCCAAAGACATGCAGGAATTGGCAGCTGCGAAGCTTTTAAGCAAATTGCATAGTGTGACAAATGAGAGTCGTATGTATGGCTATTACTATGACACGACAATCGGACCTTTTATGCAACATAACGAACAGACACAATACAATTGGACGCTTTTCTTAGGGCAGATGCGCATCATGCCCATAGCAAGACTCTGTTATGACAAAGGTGAGATATCTAAACAGACGCTAGAGAGATTAGAGGGTTTGTACAGAGATTTGTATAAGCGTATAGACATGAGTCTCATTACACCTTCACTTTTGCATGGTGATGTCTGGGGAGGTAATGTACTTTTTGACAAACAAGGAGCTTGTTTCATTGATCCTGCCATCTACTATGGAGACAAAGAGATGGAATTGGCTTTTATACTTCTTTTTAATACTTTTGGAGAGACGTTTTTTGATGCTTACCAAAAAGTACACCCTTTGAGTGAGGATTTTTATGAAACCAAAGTCCCACTCTATCAGATCTATCCACTCTTAGTACATGTTGCACTCTATGGTAGTTCGTATACAGGGCAGCTTGAACAGGTACTTAAAAGGTTAAAAGTATGAATCCTAAAAACTGGAATATAAAAAAGATGCTCAAAGAGATAGTCATAGCACTACTCATGATCTTTGTAGTGAGCAATGTAATGAGTTATCTTCGGAAACCAACACTAGAGAGTAATGTGTTACCTCATATAGAGATGAAATTGCTAGACGGCACTGTATTCTCCAGTAAAGCCATGGAAGGCAAACCCATCATCATACACTTCTGGGCTACTTGGTGTCCCACATGTAAGCTTGAAGCTGGAAACATCCAGAGTGTCTCAGAAAAATATACGGTACTTACTATCGCAGTGCAGTCTGGAGATGACAGGGAGGTAGAAGCGTATATGAAAGAGAATGGCTTGCGTTTTAAAGTACTGAATGATGTAGATGGTTTATGGGCAAAGAAGTTTAAAGTAGAAGCTTATCCTACAACTTTTATCTATGATGGTAAAGGCGAATTGAGGTTTACTGAAGTAGGATATACGACAACGGCTGGCTTGTTGGCTAGGTTGAAGATGGTAGAGTAGCTTTATGTTTGACTTCGTCATCCCCGGGTGCTGTGACCGTAGGAAGGAAATGCCCTTGGGGTACAAGCCCGAGGATGACGTGATGTTTAATGAAAATAGAGTAAAATACGACCAATAATATACAAGGAAACAAAATGAGTATAGATAAAGCATTGATGGATAGATCTGGTGGCAAATGTGAGTTGTGTGGTTCTGAGGATGGACTCAGTGCATACGAAGTAGCACCTAAAGATGAGGCTATTGTTATCTGTAGTACCTGTGCTGCATCTATAGAAGAACCAACCAGCAACGAGAAACATTGGAACTGTCTGCATGACAGTATGTGGAGTACAGAGCCGGCAGTACAGGTGATGGCGTTTAGACTCTTGACACAACTTGGTGCACAAGATCAACTCGATATGATGTATTTGGAAGACGATGTGAGAGCATGGGCTGAAGAAGGTTTGGCAAATGAGAAGCAAGAACCAACACGTGATGCCAATGGGACTATCTTAGTAGAGGGTGACGCTGTGAGTATCATCAAAGATTTACCGGTAAAGGGTGCAGGCTTTACAGCCAAGCAAGGTACTACAGTGAAAAACATCCGTATGGTACCAGGTGACCCAACACATATACAAGGACGTGTGAACGGAACTATGATCTTCATCATTTCTGCATTTTTAAAGAAGCTGTAAATTAGAGGTACCCTTATTTCACTTTAGAGTGCTCCTTGATGGAACCTCTAAAGTACCTACCTCGTATCACTTTTGTCTATTTTATAATTTTCTTTAAATCATCTCTCGTTTTATCCACTCTTTATGATAAGATAAGATATGAAAAATCTTGATCTTGATCCAAAATTCAATTCTATTGTTGATGCTGTGGAATCCAAACTTATGGGGAAACGTCACGCTATTACCATGACCCTTGCAGCCTTTTTTGCCAGAGGGCATGTACTGCTTGAAGATATTCCCGGTGTAGGTAAAACCACATTGGCGAAACAACTGGCACATGTACTTGGACTTGATCTGGGACGCATACAGTTTACTAGTGATCTGCTTCCCTCTGATATTTTGGGCGTTAACTATTTTGACCAGAAGCAGAGTCGTTTTATATTTAAAAAAGGACCTGTCTTTACACAGTTCTTACTTGCAGATGAGATCAACCGTTCTATGCCAAAAACCCAGTCTGCTCTACTGGAAGCCATGGAAGAACACCAGGTTACACTTGATGGCACTGCCTATAAACTTGAAGAGCCTTTTTTTGTGATGGGTACGCAAAATCCTTTTGAAGAAGTAGGTACTTTTGCTTTGCCTCATTCACAACTCGATAGGTTTATCTGCTCTTTTGGTATCGGGTATCCTGATCATGCATTTGAACGACAGATATTATCGACCAATACTTCAAAAGAAAAAGAAAGTAGTGAAGTACTTTTAGATGCAGAGCGTATTCAAACGATCCAAAATGATGTGACGAAAGTACATCTTTCTGATGCTTTGTTGGATTATCTTCAAGCCATCATTGCTTTTACCCGTGAAAGCGGGTTGTTTTACTATGGACTCTCTACACGCGGTGCACTTGCCTTGAGAGACATGACTTGTGCATGGGCACTCTTACATGGACGCACTTATGCTATACCTGATGATATACAGGCGATCATCCCTGGTGTATGCAATCATCGTCTGAAATTTAAAGAGGGAAAAACGACCCCAGAACGTATCAGAGATGAACTTTTTTCAAACATTCAATCAGACACGTAAACGACTTAAACAACGTGCTACATGGTATAGTCTGCTTGTTGTGATCATGCTTTTTGGCTTCTTTTTGGAAGCTTATATGCATAATTTCAACCTTGTTTATATCACACTCTTTTTTGTCTTTGGAGCTGCCATGAGTGCCAGTCCTCTAGGGATACTCAATATCGGCAGGCTTGAGGTAAAACTGAAAAACTGTGAGCGACTGTTTGAGAAAGAGCAGAGTTCTTGTTATTTTCAATGTCATAACCCGGCTACTTTTGAGAGTTATGCTATCGAACTTCACTGTATGGAACAACATACACCCATCTCTCGTATCCCGGCACACAAAACGATTCCTGTTAAACTGCCTCTTATCCCACGGAAACGTGGCAAGCTTGAAATTAAAGAGTGCTTTTTGCAAAGTATTTTTCCTCTTTACACGATTCGTTTTATTCTTCCCCTGGAGTGTGAAGTGACACGAACTGTCTATCCGCGACCAGCAGGGGTTTCACTACAAGAGTATTTGGCAAAACGTAAAACTGCTTTTGGAGATGAGCAGGATTTTGATGGTATACGCTATGATGAACAGGCACACAATCTAGCTAGAGTTCACTGGCCTTCTGTAGCAAAAGGGGAATCTGCCATTAAAGTATTTGATCATGAACTTCCTCATGATACACTGCATTTTGATTTTCTAAGCGCAGGAGAAAGTGATGAAGCGCGTCTTTCACAACTGACACTTTGGGTTTTGGAGTGCGAACAGAGAAGTTTAGGTTTTGAAATCCTGTTGCCGCAGGAAAGACTACACTCACAAAGGATGGAGATAGATGAGATTCTTACCAAATTGGCTCTCTACTGATCCTAACCCATCCGCATTAAGGCTGCTTGATATTGCTTACATCGTAGTACTGTTGCCGTTACTGCTAGTGATAAAAGTACCGATGCTACTCTTCTTACTGCTTGTACTTGTGCTACTTATTAAAAGTAAAAAACCTACAGCACTTACGTTGACAAGTGTAGGACTTTTAGGTGCTTTTGCATTGTTTCTTTCTCTGTACGGATCATTTAATTTTGCGGGTATCTCACGTCTTAAACTTTTTATTGAACTACTGACCTATCTACTTTTTATCGCTGTAGCCCTTCAAAGACTTACCGGAGTGATTAATTTTTATCTAAAGATATCACCACTTTTACTGCTTGCTTTGAGTCTTTTTTTCTTTCACTCCATTCCAATGCTTTTTTATATTGTGGTGGAGATATTTATTCTTATACTGCTTATTCTTTGGCAAATTATGCAGAGTGATCTTCGTCGTGTATTTCGTGTGACATCATTGTTGTTTCTAAGCGCTTTACCTTGGGTAATATTGCTCTTTATCTTCTTTCCTCGTATCTCTTTTGAACATGCCACTTATGGATTTAAAGGAGAATCTATTAAGAGGACCGGTCATGATGGAAAGATGCATCTTGATAATACGGCTTTGCTTGTACCTTCTGAACGTATTGTCATGGAAGTTGGATTTAATGGGGCTATCCCATCTTCAGATAAACTTTACTTTAGGGGGAGTGTACTCTACGAAGATAAGCAAAATCACTGGGAACCCATCATGCAGCGAAAGGACTACTCTGGCAGATCAGTTTTTGATACGACACAACAGCTTACCCAGTATAAAGTCACTCTCTATCCTACACATAAAAGATGGCTTTATCTACTCGATATGCCTTTTGAAGCACCCAAAGGTGCAACTATCAATGCTGATTTTGAGACAAAATTGCAAAAAAATATCACTGAGGTCCAACGCTATGTAGCCACATCAGTGCTTAGTTGCCAAACGAAAAAAGTTTTAGATGCCAGAAGTATCAAAGCAGCACTCTCCTACGATAAAAATGCCAACCTTAGAAGTCAAAGCAGGGCAGAAGATATACGCAAAGAGTTTGATACACCTTTACAAAGGCTTATGGAGGTACAGAGTCTCTTCAAAAAGCAGGAACTTACCTATACACTGCGCCCGAAGCCTCTTGATCTTAACAACAGTACCGATAGTTTCCTTTTTGATACCAAGAGAGGATATTGTGTACACTTCGCAGCAGCATTTGCTACGATGACCCGCATGTGTGAGATACCTTCTCGTATCGTAACAGGATACAAATCAGATGGGAAGAACAGTGTAGAAAACTATCTTGTCATCAAAGAAAAAGATGCCCATGCATGGGTTGAAGTGTATCTTGATTCACAATGGAGACGTATAGAGTCTACAGCATTGGCAACTCATATAGATATAGGGGAAGATGAACAAAGACAAATGGATTCATCTGAAACTGTATTAGCTAAACTTAATCTAAATCTTCTTTATCTGAAGTACCAAATTGAAACATGGATACTTGAGTACAGCCATTTTAGACAGATGAAACTTTTTGAGTATCTTAGATCTGACATTTTGTTCCTTATTAAATTTACCTTGGCATTACTGTTTTTTATTATTGCTACCGTACTGGGGTGGAAATTACTGCGACGTCAAAGATGTGAAGATGAGTTGCTTTGTCTCCTTGAGCCTGTTCTCACAAAACTTGGAAAAATGGGCTATCATCGAAAAATAGATGAGAGCTTACAGCAGTTTTTTACACGTATTCAACTTGATCATAAATCTGATAAACTAACAATGATAAATCAACACTATCATCAACTCCGTTATGCACCACATCCAACATCACAAATGCACAAAATATTTAAACAGACTATTAAAGAATTTTTACGATAAAGGATAGTGTGAATATTTGAGGATCTATAATCCTTTCATCACAATATCAAACAGATATTCCACTTCATAATCTTCCAAATGAATGGTTTTTTTACTTCTGAAAAAGGTAAGTATTTTCTCTTTAGGTAAATAAGAAGAGTAAAGACATTCAGGGTGAGCTGGTATGAAGGCTTGCATGAGAGCCATTTGAGATTCTATAGGGTTTTCGCAGATATAGCAGTTCTCTTCATCATGAAGTCTTCCTTCATAGTTCAGCAGTTCAATGTAGCTTTCACATACGATACGTTTAGGGTTTTGTCTGTCCCATTTTTTGGCTGCAGAGAGGAGTAGATCATAGTAAAAAGAGTCTATCTCTTCTGCATCTTTGAGATGAGGTTCAAAAAGCTTAATGAAGTTGTGCCAGAGCAGGAGTTTGTTTTTGTCAAAGAGCCAGGAGAAGCCTATATGAGAGAGGCTTCTGAGACGAGGGAGGAAGCTGGAACCTTCACCCTCAACCTCAAAGTCTATGAGGTTTCCAAGCTGTAAAATGGAGTGTCTGGCACCAAAAAAACGGTAGTAGGTTCTTATATCTTTAGGACTGAGTACAAGGGCGATGCTGTCTTCATTTTTGGCTTTACGAAGCCCTAACACAAATCCTTTCATCTTTTTTTAACCACCTTTTCAGTATAATAGCCCCCATTTATAGGGTGTTTTGCGTAACCCTAGCGAAATTAAAATAAAGGTTGGCTTATGAGAGATTTATTTACCTCGTTCAAGGATAATTGTGGATTTGGATTGCTTGCTTCCATCGATAATACTCCATCACATCAAAATATAGAAGACGCTGTGACATCTTTGTCACGTATGATGCACAGAGGGGCTGTAGCAGCAGATGGAAAGACAGGAGACGGTTCTGGACTTCTTCTTTCTATCCCTAGAAAGTTTTTTGCAAAAGTGGCAAAAAAAGAAGAGATAACACTTCCTGATGTCTATGCTGTAGCGATGATTTTTTCTAAAAACGAGAAAGATTTTGACGTCATTAAAGAAGTATGTGAGAACAATGACCTTAAAGTCATTTATGCACGTACTGTACCTGTAGATACAGATGCACTTGGTGAGCAGGCACTTGTGTCACTCCCAACGATCAAACAGGTTTTTATAGCACCATATTCACTTATGGGTGCAAGAAGATTTGATGCTTTGGTTTACCTTTCCCGTAAAGAGATAGAAGCGAAGATCTCAGATGACAGAGATTTCTATATATCGTCATTCTCAACTTCTGTGGTCTCATACAAGGGACTTGTGATGCCAACGCACATCAAAGAGTTCTATCAGGATCTGGCACATGAAGATTTTGAAATTTCATTTTGTCTTTTCCACCAAAGATTCTCAACCAACACACTTCCGGAGTGGAGATTGGCTCAACCTTTTAGAACCATCGCACACAATGGTGAGATCAACTCTGTTACAGCCAACCGATTTAATGTAGCAGCAAAGATGGAAGCACTTGAGAGTGATGTATTTTCAGATGAAGAGATGAAGAAACTAATACCTATCATCCAGTCACAGATGAGTGACTCTGCGAGTTTGGATAATTTCTTTGAATTTTTACGTATTAACGGTATGGATTTCTTTAAAGCGGCAAGATCGATCTTACCTGCTCCTTGGCAAAATGCACCGCATATGGATGCACAACTGAGAGCCTTTTATGAGTATGCAAGTACATGTTTTGAACCATGGGACGGACCAGCAGCTGTAAGTATGACAGATGGCCGTTATATCGGTTGTGTACTGGACAGAAATGGACTTAGACCTTCAAAATATATCATTACTACAGATAACAGACTCCTTATCTCTTCTGAGTATGGTGTACTTGAAACACCTGAAGATGAGATCTTAGAGAGAGGAAGACTGCAATCCGGTGAGATGATGGGTGTAGACTTGAAGTATGGCAAAGTACTTAAGAATGATGATATAAATAATTATCTTAAAAACATAGACCCTTATGATAAATGGCTCAATGACAACATGATCTATCTTCAAGAGCATATGGCTGATCCATTCTCAAACGTTGAGATCCCTGAAAAAACAGTGATGGAAGCAAAACAACGTTTCTTTAACATCACACTTGAAGTGATAGAACAAGTTTTTGAACCGATGGCGAAAGAGGGTAAAGAGGCAACTGCTTCTATGGGTGATGACAGTCCATTGGCTGCGTTCTCTACAAAGCAAAGAAACTTCTCTGACTTCTTTAAGCAGAAATTTGCACAGGTGACCAACCCTCCGATAGACCCTATCCGTGAAAAAGTGGTCATGAGTCTCAATACAGGATTTGGTGAGACGAGAAATATCCTTTCAGATGATGCAGAACATGCAAAAAGACTTAAAACCGTTTCTCCTATCTTGTCGTTGGAGAAGTTGGACTTACTTAGGGCGTTTGGAAATGAAAAAGATCCTAAGTATGATGCATGTTATAAGGCAAGATGCTATGACACAACATTTAGCTCTGACCTTAAAGGAACACTTGCAACCTTGGTAAAAATGATTGTCTCAGATGTAAAAAATGAAGGTATTAGAACGGTTGTTTTAGATGACAGAGCTTTGGATGTAAATACAAAAGTAATGCCGATGCTTATGGTAGTAGGCCGTTTGAACCAGGCACTGCTTGAAGAGGGTGAACGTCACCTGGTGAGTATCGTTGCTGCTACTGGTGAAGTGTATGACTCGCATATGGCAGCATGTATGTTGGCTTTTGGTGTGGCGGGGATCTACCCATATATGCTCTACCAAACAGTAGCGATGATAGAACATAGAAAAGATGAAAATGTAAATCTTGCACCAGTACTTAAAAAAGTACGTAAGTCTATCAATTCCGGACTTCTTAAGATCATGTCAAAGATGGGTATCTCAACAATTTCAAGTTATAGAAACTCAAAACTCTTTGATGTACTTGGTCTGAGTGATGAGATCGTTTCAGAGTGTTTTACAGGAGCACATGCATTTCTTTCAGGACTTAGCTATGAAGATATTGAAGCACGTATCACTAAAGCACATGATGATGCTTATGCGAGAGAGACACAAAACCGTATCTTCCCGCTTAATATCGGTGGATTCTATAAGTATTTGGATGGTGCAGAGTTCCATGACTACTCTCCGGCAACAGTACATGCGATCCATGCACTTTCCAAATCTGGTAAAAAAGAGGACTTTGAGCAGCTTAAAACACTTGTAGACGGTAGAGATAAGAAGTTCATCCGTGACTTCTTTGCGTTAAAAAGTGATAGACAAGCAATTTCAGTGGATGAAGTAGAACCATTAAATGAAGTTTTCAAACGTTTCTCAACAGCAGCAATGAGTTTGGGTTCTATCTCTCCTGAAGCACATGAGTGTCTTGCTGAAGCAATGAACACCATTGGCGGTAGCTCTAACTCAGGTGAAGGTGGAGAAGATGAAGTACGATTTGGTACCATCAAAAACTCTAAGATCAAACAGATCGCTTCGGGACGTTTTGGTGTAACCCCTCAGTATCTGCGTTCAGCAGAAGAACTTCAGATCAAAGTAGCACAAGGTGCGAAACCGGGTGAGGGTGGTCAACTTCCGGGACATAAAGTAAGTCCATTGATCGCCAGACTCAGACATACGATGCCGGGAGTGACACTTATTTCACCTCCACCACATCATGATATCTATTCTATTGAAGATCTGGCTCAGCTTATCTTTGACCTTAAACAGATCAATCCTGAGGCAAAAATTGCAGTAAAACTTGTATCAACAGCAGGTGTAGGTACGATCGCAGCGGGTGTAGCGAAATGTTATGCAGATAAGATCATTATCTCCGGTGCAGACGGTGGTACAGGTGCAGCACCTATCGGGTCTATCAAATTTGCAGGTAACCCTTGGGAACTTGGACTGATAGAAGCACACAATGCACTGAAAGCCAATGATCTCAGAGGACAAGTAGAGCTTGAAACAGACGGTGGCCTTAAAACAGGTCTTGATGTTGTTAAAGCGGCTATTTTTGGTGCTGAATCTTATGCCTTTGGTACAGGTGCCTTGACGGTTATCGGATGTAAGATCCTTCGTATCTGCCACTTGAACAGATGTTCGGTAGGTATCGCAACACAAGAAGAGAAGCTTAGAGAGCATTATGAAGGTTCAGTAGAGCGTGTTATTAATTACTTTACACTGCTTGGTGAAGATGTACGTGAGATCTTGGCATCTTTAGGATATTCGTCACTCGAAGAGATCATCGGTAAAAATGATCTGTTGGAAGTGATAGATGATGCGTTTGCGAAGAAGTTCTCTTTTGAAAATCTTCTCTATAAGTTAGATGGTGACAACACCTGTCAAGTAGAGTCCAATGAACCTTATGACAAGAATGAGTTTGAGCAGGAGATACTTGCAGAGTTAATGCCGGCGATCAAAAATCCAAATGATCCTATTGTTCTAGAGAAGAAGATCTCTAATCTGAATAGAAGTTTTGGTACACGTATTTCTGGTGAGATCGCGAAGTATTATGGTGATAAAGGGCTTCCTGATGGAACGATTGATCTTAGACTTGAAGGTACAACAGGTCAATCACTGGGTGCCTTCCTTAGCCCTGGTATAAGCATACATATCAATGGTGCAGGTAATGACTATATCGGTAAAGGTATGTCTGGTGGACGTATCATCATCACAGCCCAGAAGAGTGGACCGAAGTTTGCTTTAGGCGGAAATACATGTCTTTATGGTGCAACAGGCGGTAAGCTTTATATCAACGGTCAGGTAGGTGAGCGTTTTGGTGTACGTAACTCCGGTGCGATCGCTATCGTTGAGGGAACAGGAGACCATCCTTGTGAATACATGACTGGTGGTGCTGTAGTGATACTTGGTAAGACTGGGGTGAACTTTGGTGCGGGTATGACAGGTGGTGTTGCATTTGTGTATGATACCGAGCATGAATTTGTTGAAAATATCAACCAGGAACTGGTAGAGGCAAGACGTATCGATACAGAAGATACAGATATCGAAAGATATTACCTCAAAAAGCTTCTTAAAGATTATTATAAAGAGACAAAGAGTGTTATAGCCAAAGAGATACTAGATAACTTTAGAGTAGAGATCAGAAACTTTTGGACAGTAAGACCAAAAGACATGAAGGGTCCTTTGAAGATAGAGGAGGGAGAATAAGATGTTAAGATTTTTTGATTTAGAAAGAATAGACGCTAAAAAAAGAGATGTTGTTGAGAGAACTAAAGATTTTGATGAGATCTACGAAGTGTTTAAACCTGTAAAAGGGAGTGAACAGTCAGATAGATGTATCCAGTGTGGTGATCCATACTGTCATAATGGTTGTCCTCTTCATAACCTTATTCCTCAATGGCTCAAAGCAACGGCAAATAATGACTTGGAATTTGCATTTGACCTCTCCAATGAGACTTCTCCTTTTCCGGAAGTGATGGGGCGTATCTGTCCTCACGATAGACTATGTGAAGGTGCTTGTACGCTCAATGATGGTCATGGAGCGATCACTATCGGTTCAGTAGAGACTTTTATTAGTGAAGAGGGTTTTAAAAAAGGGCTTAAACCAAAATTTACACAAAACAAAATAGGTAAAAAAGTAGCTATCGTAGGTGCTGGTCCTGCCGGTCTTTCTGCGGCTACATTCCTACTTAGAGAAGGTGTGGATGTTGAGATATTTGACAAACAGGCAAGAGCAGGTGGTCTTCTTACTTACGGTATCCCAGGATTTAAACTTGACAAACATGTCATCACCAGAAGAGTAAAACTTCTTAAAGAAGCAGGTGCTGTATTTCATCAAAATGTTGAAATAGGAAAAGATAAAACTTTTGAAGAACTTACAGAAAACTTTGATGCAGTGTTCATCGGTGTAGGTGCAGTAAAAGGTAGAAGATCCGGGCTTCAAGGTGAAAATGCATCCAATGCTCACTTGGCGATGGACTTCCTTGTCGATATCCAAAAGAAGATCTTTGATGAACCAAGATCTGAGAATATCGAAGTAAAAGAGAAAAATGTAGTAGTCATTGGTGGTGGTGATACAGCGATGGACTGTGTACGTACGTCACTTCGTGAAAAAGCAAGATCTGTCAAATGTCTTTACAGGAGAGATGCACACAATATGCCAGGAAGCAGAAAAGAGTATATCAATGCCAAAGAAGAGGGTGTTGAGTTTGAATTTCATGTCTCGCCTAAGTCACTTGTAACCAATGATAAAGGTGATATTATCGCTGTTGAAATGGTAAAAACAAAACTTGGTGAACCTGATGTATCTGGAAGACAACGTGTTGAAGAGATTACAGGTAGTGAATACAATATAGATGCTGATGTGGTTATCTTTGCACTTGGATTTGATACGATCGATTATCCATTCTTCGCGAGTAACGGTATAGAGACAGATAAATGGGGTGGTGTATTGGTTGATGAGAATTACCAAACAACTAAACCAGGTATCTATGCCGGTGGTGATTGCCATCGTGGTGCTGATTTGGTTGTTACTGCGGTACGTGACGGACGTGACGCGGCTAAAGCAATGGTGAAGAGTTTTACCGCATAATATGACTTCTTTTATCAAAGCCTGTATCAAAGCCAATGAAGAGATATCATTAGCTCTACAAGAGGGCTTTGATCCCTCTTGGTTTGAAAAGACTGTTGTCGGTGCAGGTGGAGATGTGAGTTCCAGGCTTGATCTCTTTGCTGAAGCGATATTTGTTAAGTATTTGTCTCCTTTTGGTCAAATAGAATCTGAAGAGTCAGGTATTATTGGTTCTGGTGAAGAAAAAATTATCATCGATCCCCTCGATGGTTCTTCAAATGCACTTTCTCTTTTCCCTTTTTACGGTACTTCTGTTGCAAAGGTAAATGCTCAGGGTATTTTAGATGCTGCGGTGGTTTGTAATCTTGCCAATGGAGATCTTTTTCTGAAGTCTGATACTACTGATGTACAGCAGGGAAAACTTTTTTCAGATGTTTTTCATACTCCTCATACTGTTCCCCATTCAGAAATAGGACTTTTTGAAAAAGCCTATGCTAATCCTGCTGTGGTTACAGCACTGGGTAAAGAGAAGTTGAAATTCAGAGCACCAGGTGCCATAGCACTTTCACTTGCTTATGCAAGGTCTGTGAATTATGTACTCTTTATGGGAGAGTTTCGTATCTACGATTTCGCTGCTGGTTTGGCACTTTGTGAGGGGCTTGAAGTGATTGTTGAGGCGGATTATGTTATAGTATCAAAAGATAAAAACATAGCACATAAAATTGAAGCTTTGATACGAAAGATAAAATTATAATATTTTAGGAGTGAAGATGTTCGGAAATTTATTTAAAAAAGATGAAGTAAAGCAAGAAGCACCTAATCAGTGGATAAAATGTCCAAAATGTAATTCATTGATGTACTATAAAGAGGTAGAAGCAAAACAAAATGTATGTCCAAAATGTAACCACCATTTTCGTATCTCTGCAGAGAAAAGAATCGCAGCTATTGTAGATGAAGGTAGCTTTGTTGAGTTTGATTCTACGCTAGCCCCCGTGGATCCATTGAAATTTTCAGATAAAAAGTCATATAAAAAACGTCTTGAAGAGGCAAAAGCCAAAACAGGTAAAACATCTTCTGTGATGAGCGGTTCTTGTACGATAGATGGTCAGGAAATCGAGATCGCAGTCTTTGACTTCTCTTTTATGGGAGGAAGTCTTGGTTCTGTAGAGGGTGAGAAGATTGTTCGTGGTATCAACAGAGCCATTGAAAAAGAGTGTGGATTTATTATCGTGTCTGCTTCTGGGGGTGCACGTATGCAAGAGAGTACCTATTCTCTACTACAGATGAGTAAAACATCAGCAGCACTCAACAGACTGCACCATAAAGGTTTGCCTTTTATCTCTATTTTAACAGATCCTACGATGGGTGGTGTTTCGGCATCGTTTGCAATGCTTGGTGACATTATTATGGCTGAACCCGATGCACTTATCGGATTTGCAGGTCAAAGGGTTATTAAACAAACCGTTGGTGTTGATCTACCAGAAGGTTTCCAACGTTCAGAATTCTTACTTGAGCATGGACTCATCGATATGATCGTAGATCGTGCTGATATGAAGCAAACGTTATCAGATCTTTTTAAACTCTTTAACAAAAAGTCAGCATAACATATATAATCAAACTCGTTCCTACGGTCTCCGTGGGAATGCATACTTCATCTAAAAAACATAATCAAATTCAATTCTTTCCATATTTACCTACATACAACCTCAAGTAAGTAATAGTTACAATACAATTATGCAAATACCAAATATACTAAAAACCATCTCTCGCTCTCTTCAAGAATGTAATGCCAAAGCCATCATAGTGGGCGGTTCTGTGCGTGACCATTTTTTAAAACTCCCTTCTAAAGATTATGATATAGAAGTATATGGGCTTGATAATCTAGAGCAGTTGGAAAAGATACTGTCAGAGTTTGGATCGGTCAATCTGGTAGGTAAAAGTTTTGGTGTACTTAAATTTGCTCATGAAAAAGAGGAGTATGATTTCTCTTTTCCCCGCTTGGAGGCTAAAGTGGGGAAAGGACATCGAGGGTTTGATGTAGAGACGGATGGAAGTATGGCTTTTGAAGAAGCCGCTCTTCGTCGTGACTTCACTATCAATGCCATGGGCTATGATATAGAGGAAAAAGCCTTTTTAGACCCATTTAATGCACAGGAAGACATAGATGCACATCTACTTCGGCATATAGATGACAACTCATTTGTAGAAGACCCCTTACGTGTCTATAGAGCAGTACAGTTTTGTGCAAGGTTCGGGTATGAACTTGCACCTGAAACGAAGAAATTGTGTCTAAATATGGTTAAAGAAGGGTTACTTGAGGAGCTGCCTAAAGAGCGTATCTATAAAGAGTTTGTCAAGTTACTTCTGAAATCTCCCAAGCCATCTGTAGGGTTTGAACTACTACGTGAACTTGCTATCTTGCACTATTTTCCAGAACTTGAAGCCATCATCGATGTACCGCAAGATCCAAAATGGCATTCAGAGGGGGATCTGTGGGTTCATACCATGATGTGTGTCGATGCGATGGTAGCACTTTTAGGAGAGGACAAAAAGCAAAACCTGAAATATATGTTTGCCATCCTTTGCCATGACTTTGGTAAGGTTACTACCACCATAGAAGAAGATAGAGACATAAGAGCCATAGGACATGAGTATAAGGGCATAGAACTTACAAAAAGTTTTATGTACAGGTTGACAAGTGAGCATGACTTTATAGAAAGTATCTTACCGTTGGTAGAATATCATCTGAAGCCTTCACAGTTTTACGCTGCAAAGTCTAAAGATAAGGCTATCCGAAAGCTGGCCATGAAGGTCAATATAGAAGAACTTGTGACCGTTGCAAAAGCAGACTTTTTGGGGCGAACTACCCAAGAGTCTCTTCGAGGTAAGTATGAGGCAGGGGAGTGGCTACTTGAAAAAGCAAAAAATTTAAAGGTGCAAAACAAACCACTCGATAATCTCTTACAGGGAAGAGACCTCATAGACTTAGGGTTAGAGCCATCTCCGGAGTTTACAATGATCTTGGATGAAGTGTATAATTTGCAGATGGAGGGAGATGTGAGTACAAAAGAGGAAGCGTTGGAGTATGTTAAAAAGTATATAGCAATACAGGATAGAATATGAATGATTCAACGAAAGATTCACAAGAGCTTGTTAAAGATCTTGGAAAAGCTGGTGGTGGTTTAAGTAGAGGTAGGGCATTTTTTCTCAAGTATTTAGGCTTTCCGTTACTCAACAGCATTATCTCATGGGAACGTGCTTTGGATATCTTTGAAAAAGAAGGAGAAAAAGTGCTTTCACTAGCTCGCTCTATGGAAAAAGATAAACTTTTTGAACGTGTGCTTGTACCTAAACTTTTTGGTTTGGAAGATAATTCACGTTACTATAGTGTAGCGATGGTTATCGAGCATCTAATCATTGTAGGAACGGCATTAAAAAAGCGTATACCATCGCTTAGTCAAGGAAAAAAACTTGATAAAGAGATAAAGATAGAGGAGTATAAACCTTATATAGAAATAGATGATACAATTATCGATCAATATGAAATATTTTTACACAGTTTTAGAAAAGAGTTGGAAGAGAATGTAGACAATATTTACCTTGAGAATCGTCATGAACATCCATGGTTTGGAGAGCTTAAAGCTAAAGATTGGTCTGTGATGGGTGCCATTCATCAAGTGGTGCATAGAAGGCAGATAGAAGCGATTATTAGAGGATTATAAACTGTAAATCGTCTTAACCTGTTTGCTATATTTACATTATAAAACCCTCCATATTGGCATGTTTTATAATGTTATGTATTCTTACTCTTTTAAAAATAGTCAAAAGGTATCGTTGTAGCGATAAACATTATAAAATATGTTAGATTATAAGGTTTTCAAAATGAGTGTAATGACCCCTAAACAGTAGACACTTTTTTATTCGCAACGGTGCAGAAGCTCTTACTTAGGAACAAAAAGGTATAGTTAGTAACTGCTTGAGCATATGGATGCTCCAACAGACAAGTTTTTTCTCTCTTTTCTTCTCTTTCTACACAAAGTAGAAATTTCATTGTCCGTCATTGACACGACTGCTACATTGCACTACAAAAGATTTTTCAATCATAACAAAGAAGTTTATTTAGCCTGTTTCGCTCTTTATAGCGTCGTACGCTCTGATGGCTTCAAAATAAGGAAACACTATCAGTACATTTACATTCGGAGTCATTGGGACTTCAAAAAAAGAAGATGAGCAGCGTATGCCCATTCACCCGGAACATTTAGCGCGTATTCCTGAGCATATTCGCTGCCAGATGATATTTGAAGAGGGCTATGGAAAGCCATTTGGAATTTCAGATTTGGTTATTGCACAGAAAACAGGCGGTATTGCCTCGCGTAGCGAATTGCTCTCTAACAGCAGTGTGGTCATCTTAGCCAAACCCGTACCGGCTGATTTACAGGAGCTTCGTGAAGGCGGCATATTATGGGGTTATCCGCATTGTGTACAGCAGCGTGATATGACTCAGATCGCTATTGACCGCAAGCAGACGCTCATCGCTTTTGAAGATATGTTTGTATGGGGACCTAACGGAGAGATAGGGCGTCACACCTTTTACAAGAATAATGAAATGGCCGGCTACTGTGCGGTACTGCACGCCTTACAGTTAAAAGGGATTGACGGACATTACGGAAACCAGCGTAAAGTGATCATTTTCAGTTTTGGTGCAGTCAGCCGTGGGGCTATCTATGCACTTAAAGCTCATGGATTTAGAGATATTACTATCTGTATTCAGCGTCCAAATTACGAGGTAAGAGAAGAGGTACTTGACTGTGAGTATGTGACTGTTCTTCCAGGCCAAGAGGATGAAGCGCGAATGGTTGTAGTTGAACACGATGGCAGGAGACGGCCTTTGTGCGATCTCATAAGCGAATCAGAAATTATTATAAACGGAACCTTCCAAGAGCCTGATAATCCTATTGACTATGTGATTGAAGCAGAAACGTCATGCCTTAAGCCGGGATGTCTCATTATTGATGTCAGCTGTGATGAGGGTATGGGCTTTTATTTTGCCAAACCGACTTCGTTTAAAGAGCCGATGTTTAAAGTAGGAATGGTCGATTATTATGCCGTGGATCATTCGCCAAATTATCTTTGGGAAAGTGCTACACGCTCCATCTCTGCGGCGCTCATTGTCCATATAGAAGCTGTGATGGCAGGTCCTGCAAACTGGCACAAAGATGAGACCATTCGACAGGCTGTCAATATTGAATCAGGCGTGATTCAAAAACCAAATATTCTGCTGTTTCAAAAGCGCCAGGCGAACTACCCTCATGTGTCTATTGATGCAGTTGAAAATACTATACCGACCGCTGTCTAACAATAAACTGCCCACTTTATTGAAATCAGAGCTTTCAGGTTGTAAATGATTATATCAAAGCAGTCAAGCCAATCACAACCCGCGAGCGGGTCATGATTGCTGATTTTAAACGTTATGTTAAGAAGGTTGTATTGTGGAATTTATTAAAGAATCTCAATTCTTTTTCAATTCTATCTTCGAAAATGATACGTCATTGTGTCAAAATAGTTATTTTGAAGAGTTTTAATAGAGTCTGGAAAGTCCCATTATATAGTTATTTGTAGTTTTTATAATGTTTTTTTGCTATTTCATTACCATTCTACGTGAACGACGTTATTCTTTAAAACCTTATAAAATATTATAAGGTTTTTATTTTTCGCAGAATTGTCATTATTCTATAACTATTCAATCTATTTGGAAATTTTAAGATTACAACAATTTTTATTGAACTTTATAAAAATAACAATAGAGTATTATTGGCGAACTATAAACTCTGCTATACTTGTAAAAACAAAAAATGAAAAAAATGAAACTATTAACACTTTTACTGAGTCTTACGATCTTAACAGCAGCAAATGAGGGTATCAAACATCCGTTTTTATGGGAAGTGAAAAAAGGGGAACATACTTTTTATCTTTTTGGAACGATGCATTTGGGTGATCCGAAGTTGCAGACACTTCCTATATCACTTAAAGTTGCCATAGACAAGAGTGATGAGGTTCGTACAGAGATTCCTATGGATGTAAGTTTGCAGATGAAGAGTGCAGCTTTGATGATAAGGAGTGATGATAAAGGTTTGCAAGAGATCATCCCTAAATCGATTTACCAAAGAACAGAAAAGTACATCAAGCATATCAATCCGCAACTGAACCTTATACCTTTTGACAAAATGAAGATCTGGGCACTCTCTGCGGTGGTTTCAATGTTGGAAAATCAACTCAAATACCCCATGTTGCAAGCCATTGACAGTGAGATCTATCACTATGCACAGAGTAAAAACAAGGGTGTAGGCGGTATTGAGACCATAAAAGAACAGATAACTGCGATAGATACGTTTTCTTTAGAAGAGCAGATCATGGGGCTTGAGTCTACATTGGATTATCTTGAGCAGAACAGTGACTTTATGGAGGAGATGAAAAGCCTCTATATGCTAGGTGATGAAAAGAAGATGATGACCTTCATCGAAGGGACGATGTTCAAGATAGAGAAGTATAAGAAGTTTGAAGAGAAGTTTATGCAAGTGCTTCTTTATGATAGAAACAGACTGATGGCCGGGCGGATAGAATCGTTACTCAAAGAGCATCCAACAAAACGTTATCTGTTTGCATTTGGTGTTATGCACTTCTTGGGGCAGAAGAGTGTTGTTGAACATCTTGAGAATAAAGGCCACAGTGTGAGTAGAGTAAAGTAGTTGCTTGTTTTCATAGAGACTGTTTTATCCTCGTTCCCACTCTCAGAGATAGTGGTTAAACTTCATTAAGAAAAGTGTAGATCTTCGTTTAGATTCATGGTGCATACTTACAGAGTCAAAAGGGAGTTAAATCCCTTAGACAAAATATAAATAATTAAGGATAAACCATGAAAACATTAAAAGTATTAACAATCGTAGCAGTCACAGGCGTAGTAGGCGTGATGACACTACATGCACAACCTATGAATATGGAAAAGTGTGAGATGATGAAACAATATTACAATGCAGAGAAAAATGCTGCAGGTAAATCTTATAAAGGGATGAATAAACATCATAAGATGCGTAAGAAACCTATGATGAAGATATTTAAAGAACTTGACCTGACGAATGAGCAGAGAGCAACACTCAAAGCAAATCGTCAAGCAACAAAAATGCAGAGAAAAGCAGAACGTGAAAAGATGTTTAAAGAGCGTAAGATTGAAAGATTTGTAACTGTAGATGGATTTAACAGAGAAGAGTTTATCCAGAGTGCAACTCAAAACTCCAAGCGTATGATAGAGATGCGTGCAGATAAGTTTGAGACGATGATAGGCGTATTGACACCGGAGCAGAGATTAAAGTTTGTTGAACTGCTAAAAGCAGAAAAATAAGTTATAATATTTTATGATAAATATTTTGATGATAGAGGATGATGCAGAATTTGCATCACTTCTTACCCACTACTTAGCAAAGTATAACCTCAAAGTCACGAATTACCAGGACCCCTATCTTGGACTTAGTGCAGGGGTTGATAAGTTTGACCTTCTTATACTTGACCTTACCCTGCCTGGCATGGATGGTCTTGAAGTATGTAAAGAGGTGGTAAATAAGTATGACATCCCTATCATCATATCATCTGCACGCTCTGACTTGAGTGACAAGGTCATTGGCTTACAGCTGGGTGCAGATGACTATCTTCCTAAACCTTATGACCCTCAAGAGATGTATGCACGTATCATCTCTCTTCTGCGACGTTATAAGAAGATCAACGAAACAGAAGATGAACCAAGCTACCCTCTGATGCTGGATGAGCAAAAAGAAGAGATTACTCTTGATGGACAAGAACTTGACCTTACCCCTGCAGAGTTCGTAGTGTTGAAACTCCTTATAGAACAACGGGGTTCAACCGTCTCAAAAGAGCAGATATTCTATGACTCTGAAGTGTTTCAGTTCGGGACGGATGGTTCACTTTCCGTCATTATGAACCGTCTTAGAAAAAAAGTGGGTGAAGATGTGCATATCAAAACCGTACGTGGTGTAGGGTACAAGTTGTTATCATGAGTATTTACAGCAAGATCCGTATTATGTTTTTGGTCTCTGTACTTTTTGTAACGGCGTTCTTTAGTGCTTCTTTTTATATACAAAAAGGTGAACACTTAAGAGAGATGCAAAAACGTTATGTGCAAACCTCTCGTTTTATACATAAACATTATAGACAAAGTAAAAGAGACCATAAGGAACCCGATTTTGACCTTTTTTTACAAGAGAGTAGCTTTGAACCTATTCTTGATGTAGAAAAAGAGCGTAAGATCCGAAAAAAAGCACATCTTATTAGAAAGAACCGTGTATTGCGTAGTAAGTTTAAAATACTTAGAATAAAAAATCAATTTTATCTCTCTTTGGAACATCCGAATTTCCAACTACTTCTTAAAGATAAACAACTCACTACCCCACCATGGCAGTTAGTGGGTGGGTATCTTTTATCCTTGTTGTTCCTGTTGGGACTTTACTTTTGGCTTACCAAGAGTTTGAAACCACTTAAAACCCTGCAACGTCAGATACAAAAGGTTGCAGAGGGTGACTTGAGTGTTTCGGTTAAAAGTGAACAGCGTGATGAGATAGCCCAAGTAGCCAATGCTTTTGATGATGCCCTGAGAAAACTCGAATCACTCATCAACTCCAGACAACTTTTTTTGCGTACCATCATGCATGAACTCAAAACTCCCATAGGCAAAGGAAAGCTGCTCAATACCTTTTTGGAAGATGAAAAACTTGAAGAGGGGTATGATGCAGTCTTTGAACGGCTTGAACTGCTTATAGATGAGTTTTCAAAGATCGAGCAGATGCTCTCTTCGAGCTATGCTCTCAAGCTAGCATCATACAATGCCAAAGATCTTGTCGAGCAGGCTTTGGAACTGATGATCATGGATGAAGCTCAGATAGAAGAACAGGTAACCATCATAGAAAAAGAGCCGTTGCTCATGCATACTGATTTTAAACTTTTTGCTTTGGCACTGAAAAATCTTATAGATAATGCCATGAAATATGCCCCTGACCATAAGGTTACCATTACGATCACAAAAGAGAGTCTGATACTTGCTAACAAAGGGTTGCAGTTCACTGAGACATTAGATACCTATGCCAAACCATTTCACGGAAAAGGTCATGGCTTGGGTTTGGGACTTTATATCGTTCAGAATATTATGGAGATATTGAAGTTGAATCTAAAGTATACTTACAGCAATGCAGAGAATGTATTTACCATAAGTGTACCTAAGGAGCCAAGATGAACTTTGAACAATTAAACAGTTATATATTGAAGAAACAAGGTGCGACTTTTGATTATCCGTTTGATGAACAAGTGCGTGTGTACCGCATCTCAGAAAAAATGTTTGCTTTGACTGCCGATGAGATACCTCTGGAAGTTAATCTCAAATGTGATCCTATCTACGCACTGGAACTTCGTTCTATCTATGAGGGAGTAAGGGCAGGGTATCATATGAATAAAAAGCATTGGAATACAGTCACTTTAACCGATAGTGATGTAGATGATGAGAGTGTTAAAGAGTTGATCGATCATTCGTATGAGTTGGTGTTTTCCACGTTAACAAAAAAACAAAAATCTCTATTGGAACATTTGGAAGCATAATCTGTATTGTATTTTGAAGCATGAGGTACTCAAGCCATATTAAAGCTTTGATTGATTAATGTCATGTATAGTCGAAATGAGCAAAAGGTGTATGATGTTAGAAATAATTGATGAAATAAAAGTGGCATTGAAAACCAACAAAAGTTTGATTGAAGGTTTAAATAAAAAGTCTTTTTTGTGTTGGCAAGAAGACTATCCTGTGGCTGTAGTACATGAAAGTGTACGGATCAAAGAGAAAGATATAGTAGAGTCCTTAAGAGATAAGGAACTGTTAAATAGTAAAGGTTTTAGCCCGAACCGTTATACAGATGAAATGATAACAATATTAGACTCCTCTGCACCACGCTACATTAAGAAAGTAGATATCATGTGTTTAAAAGGAGAAACTCATACTTCATATACGTTTAATGAGAAACGTCCTCATGACTACTGGAAAAAAGTGGAAAACCCCGGTGATTTTCAGTCTGTTATTGAACTTTCAAACTATGATGCAAACAAAGATATTTGTCAAATAGAGTCTGAATTACGGGATATTATGCGTAGTAGTAAAGAAGTACCTTCCGTTAAAGAGATAGGTTTCATTTGGGTTGCTACTGTACCTAAATCCATAGACCTTAACAGACTGTTGAAGCATTATTTTATTGAAAAGTATGAAATCATTCAGAAAGAAGACCAAACGATCTATATTGGGTGGAGTGATACGCTTAAAGAGGTGAATATGCGTTACTTTGTCTGCCCTCCGAAGTAGAATGTTTAGTAGGAGAATATGTGCAAACAATTTATCTATTAAGACATTTTCGTGTGAAAGACCAGACTGAAGGTCTTATGAATTCTGAAGAGTTTTTAGCATGGGTAGAGCAGTATGATAACATGGAGTTGGAATACAATGAAGTAGCTCTGCCAGTCAAGATCGATAAGGTTTTTGTGAGTGGACAACAGAGAGCTCTGAAGAGTGCTGCATATTTGGCATATGAAAGTGAAACAAGTGATCTATTGGTTGAGGTAGATGCACAGAGTTTTATGTCCTGGAAGATCAAATTGCCAAAGAAACTTTGGTTGTTTGTTGACAGGTTACGTTGGTATCTTAATTTTCGTAGCGTAGAAAATAGATATCATACGATCAAGCGAGCCAGAGATTTCATAGAAAAAATAAAAGATATTGAAGATGTGCTTATTATCTCACATGGATTGTTTATGCATGTGCTTATTGCGGAACTCAAAAAAGAGGGTTTTGAAGGATCGGTCGATAAAAAGATTAAAAATGCGATGATTTATACAATGGAAAGAGAGTCAAGATGAAAGAAGAGAATTTTTTTGAAACAGTGTATCAGAATGCGAATGATGAATTAAGCAGTATACCTTGGGCTACGATGTCAGCTAATATCCATTTGGTAAAGTATTTAGAAGAAGTGGAAGATGTCAAATGTAAACGGGCATTGGTCATAGGTTGCGGTCTGGGAGATGATGCTGTGGCATTGGCAAAGAAAGGCTATGAGACAGATGCCATAGATATCTCATCTACGGCTATTGAGATGGCTAAAAAACGTTTTGGGGAGAGTGGGGTACATTTCTCTGTGCAGGATATATTTGCATTGCCAAAGGACTTTAATGAAGCCTATGACTTTGTGTATGAAGGACTCACTATACAGTCTCTGCCCAGAGAGCAGAGAACATTGGTGGTAGATATTATTTCCGAGTTGGTTGTTAAGGGTGGGAAGCTGTTCGTCTATGCCCATGGGCAGGATGATGAAGATGATTATGGTGGACCGCCATGGCCGTTGTACAGCCATGAGTTTGATCTGTTCTTGTCTAAAGGGTTTAAAGCTGTATACAGTAAACAAGAAGAAGAGAAGAAACCTGTTGCACCTCATGTGTGCTGTGTACTGTATGAAAAAGAATAAGGATAGACTATGAATGAAACGCTAAATGTTTTAGGTGAACCGTTAGAACCTTGCTCTTTGAAACCGCTTACAGGATTTTACAGAGACGGATCGTGCAATACAGAAGAAGACAACCATGGTGTGCATGCCATCTGCATCTATGCAACAGACGAATTTTTAGAGTATTCTAAAAGTGTGGGCAATGACCTTTCAACGCCTATGCCTCAGTACAACTTTGCAGGTGTGAAAGCAGGGCAGAGCTGGTGTTTATCCGGCCCTCGTTTTGTCCAGGCACATAATGATGGCATGGCACCACACATCTTCATCCACGCGACACATCAAAGGATGCTGGAACTTATAAACCTCGAGATATTAAAGACATATGCTATTGATCTTTAGTTTAGAAGTACCATATAAGAATACATCTAAAAAAGGTTGTATATAAGAGTTAAAATCTTCATTGCATAAGTATTGCACAGAGAATAGCTATGATAAATCATAAGTTCGAAAGGATATATGATGTTATACAAAGTAAAAGCAAAAATGCGCGAAGGCAAAATGAAAGATTTTTTTACTGCTTTAACGGATGGAAGCATCACCAATCAAGAGCCTGATGGTCCCACAATCGTAAATGCGATGCAAAAAGCTCTTATGATAGATGATGAGACACTCTCCTGGTATGAAATATGTCATTGCGATACACCTTTGGCACATGAACGAAAAACAGTTTATGATACATACTTTTATGACATTACTACTACATTGGTCTATAAAGTCCAAGCCGATATAGTAGGCAAGTCATTTTGGGATTATTTAGAGAGTATCTACTATGATGAGACATATTCCTATTAGTGTGATATATAGAGTTGCATAAGATCAGTATAAGAGATGAAAGGATTTGACCTGATACAATATTGGAAATCTTATAGAACAGGATAATCAGTATAACCTTTGTCATCTTGTGTATAGAAAGTATCAGGATCTGCTTCATTAAATCCTGAGTTTGTTTTAAAACGCTCAGGTAGATCAGGATTGGCAAGGAAGAGCACTCCAAAAGCTACTGCGTCAGCTTGATTATTTTCTATAGTTGTATCTCCTCTTTCTTTATCATAAGCTCCATTGGTGATGAGAACCCCTTTATAGGCTTTTCTAAGTATGGAAAGTTCTACGACATTGGCTCCGTGCCTTATGTCACCTTCAAGAGCATCTACGATATGAAGATAAGCAAGATCAAACGCATTTAATTTTTCACAGACATAGGTAAAAAGTTTTTGTGGGTCAGAGTCTGTCATATCATTGAAAGTACCACTTGGAGAGAGTCTAACTCCTGTTTTATTTGCACCGAGCTCTGCCGTCACTGCTTTTATCACATCAAAAAGAAAACGGCTTCTGTTTTCTATACTTCCGCCATATGTATCTTCCCTTATATTCGTACCATCGCGTAAGAACTGATCTAGCAGATATCCATTGGCAGCATGTATCTCAACACCGTCAAATCCAGCTTCTATGGCATTTCTTGCACCTTTTGCATAGGCGTTAACGATCTCTTTTATCTCTTTTACCGTAAGTACTCTTGGTGTTTCAAACTCTTTCATACCCTCAAAGGTGTAGACTTCGCCAGAGGGCTTTATGGCAGAAGGAGCTACAGGCAGTTCTCCGCCATGATATGCCGAATGGGAGATCCTTCCTACATGCCATAGTTGTAAAAATATCTTTCCCCCTTTGTCATGCACAGCCTGAGTTACTTTTCTCCAGCTTTGTACCTGCTGGGCTGTATGAATGCCAGGAGTACAAGGATACCCGATGCCCTGGGTTGATATCTGTGTTGCCTCAGATATGATCAATCCAGCTGAGGCTCTTTGAGCATAATACGTAGCCATCAACTCATTTGGTACGTTATCTTGGACACTTCTACATCGTGTCATCGGGGCCATAAAAATTCTATTTTTTAAAGTGTAATTTCCTATTTTTATAGGTGAAAAAAGATTCATAACGAACTCCTTATAAAGCTACTTCATTGTCATTAGCATATTGAAATACAGTGCAATATCTGTGTAGAACATAAAAGTAAGAAAGTATTTTATACCGTGTGTTTCCTTATTTGTATAATCAAAATAAGTTACATATTTTTCTTAGTTTTACTTGTCGCCTGTGCTGTAAGCGGGTCATCTGGCCAGTAGTGTTTTTTGTACTTTCCTCTTAACTCTTTTTTCACTTCATCATAGGTGTTTTTCCAAAAGTTCTCTAAGTCTTGTGTGACTTGCATAGGTCTTGAAGCAGGGGAGAGCAAGTGGATCATCAACTTTACTTTTCCCTTTAACACTGTAGGTGTGGACTTCGTTCCAAACATCTCTTGAAGTCTTACAGCTAAGATTGGTTGTTGTATGTCTGTATAGTCTATGAAGATGTTTGAACCACTGGCGACTTTTATCTTAGGTGGGGCAAGTGTATCAAGTGCTTGTTTTTGTGCAAAGGTGAGTAGCCCTGAGAGGATGGTATGTAGGTTTAGACTTTGACACGACTTTAGTGAGTTTTTACTTTCAATATAAGGAAGAAGCCATTCATGCATGGTTTTTAAGAGGCTCTCATCTGAAAAGTCTGGAAAGTCCAAAAACTTTGAATCGCCCAAAAGAGCCTTGTGCGCATTTACAAAGTTAAGTCTATGTTTGAGTACAAGAGACTCCTTATTCCAGTTTAAAGCATCTAATCCAAGCTCTTGTATGGCGTTTATAAGAATGGTAGCTACTTCCTCACCAGAAGTATTTTGTTTTTGCGTCTCTTTCAGAACCAAAGCTTCTAAAGTACTTATTCTACGTGCTTCAACTCTTTGTGCTTCAGCGTTCCATGTTACTTGCTCTTTCTCTTCTATGAGGTTGCTCAAGTGAAGTTCTATCTGCGCTTTAGAGAGAGGTACTGCTTTGTAGATGTGGGCGTTCTCAGACTTTGCATCTAAATCACTCACTACCAGATATGGAGCAGTAAAAAGGTCATCTTCTTTATGTAGAAAAGCCCCTTTGGCATTTGAAAGAAGGTAAGAGTTACTGTTTGGAGTTCTCTGTTGTGCGATGCGGTCAGGGTAGGAGAGTGCCAGTAAGACCCCTAGCATCTCCAAGTTTATATCATCTCTTTGTATCTTCTCTATGCGTTTGGCACTTTGAAGTAAAAACTTACATTGTTTGATGTCTATATAGTGTGCATTTAGTGTTAGACCTCTTTGCACATCATGTAAGACGGACACCCTCTCTTGCATATCTAATGACCTATAAGAGCTATGGTAGATGTCTTTTTCTGAAACAAGTACACAGAGTAAAGAGGCTTCATAAGAGAGTTCCATCTCTTTGGCTTTTATCATCATGTGCGCCAGGCGAGGGTGCAGACCAAAAGAGGTCATCTTTTCCCCATGTTTTGTGATGTGACCTTTTCTATCTATGGCTCCGAGTTGAGAAAGAAGTTCTTTTGCATGAGCCATGGCAGAGGATGGTGGCAAGTCCATCCATGAGAGTGTAGAGATGTCATCATTGCCCCAAAGAGAGAGTTCTAACAGCATCTGTGTAAGATCAGCTGAGAGTATCTCAGGGGTATCATGTTCCAGGAGTATCTTCCCCTTATGCCAAAGATGGTAAGCTTTTCCTTCAGACAAACGTCCAGCCCGTCCGGCTCTTTGTGTAGCCGAATCTTTAGAGATAAAAGTACTCTCAAGACGGTTCATACCAGAACTAGCGTTAAATACAGATCTGTTTTGAAGACCTGAGTCGATGACTATCTTGATACCGTCTATGGTGAGAGATGTTTGTGCAATGTTCGTACTAAGGACGATCTTCCTCGTGCCAGCAGGAGGTGCTTTTATGGCTCTGTCTTGCTCTTCTTTACTTAGGTTCCCATACAAGGGTGAAATAAAAACATCTTTGAGTTTACTCTCTTTTAACTTGCTCTCTAACTTCTTAATATCACCCACACCAGGTAAAAACACAAGAATGTTTCCCTCTTCCTCTTTTAAAACCTTTTGAAGAAGTGTATGGACAAAAGTAGGCAGTTCTTTTTTCGTAGGCTGTGGGGTCTTTGTATCTAGGTAGATGTCTTCTACAGGGTAAGAACGTCCTTCACTTTGGATGATGGGTGCATGGTCAAGCAATTTTGAAATGGCAGAAGTGTTGAGTGTGGCAGACATCACAAGTACTTTGAGGTCTTCACGAAGAATGGACTGAGACTCAATGGTAAGTGCCAAAGATAAGTCAGCATGAAGGCTACGCTCATGAAACTCATCGAAGATGACCAAAGCAACATCTTCCAAGCTAGGGTCAGCCTGAAGCTTACGCGTCAAGATACCCTCAGTGACTATCAATATCTGCGTCTCCTTACTCTGCACAGACTCCATCTTTATCTGATAGCCAATTCTCTGACCTATCTTCTCACCCAAAAGCTCTGCCATACGAGCAGCAGAAGAACGAACTGCCAACCGTCTAGGTTCTAGCATGATGATCTTCTTCTCTTTTAACCAAGGTTCATCTAAGAGTGCAAGAGGAAGTGCTGTAGTCTTTCCTGCTCCTGGTGGGGCTTGTAAAACGAGACGATTGGTAGAGAGAAGTTCTTGTTTTACTTGGGGGAGGACTTGGTTTATGGGTAGGGTTTGCATGATAGGATTATACTTTAAAATTGATGATTGTATGCTATTACTTTTTATGACGTTACCTGTCTTTTGTGAACTTCATTATTTTTTCATCAGTTTTATTGTTTTAAGGTCGCATATTGCGACCCTGAGTTTTGATATTTTTCACCCACTCCGCCAACATCACCAACTCATCTTCTGCGATGGTATGATCTTTCGCATAACTTTTAAATGCTATGTCGAACCCACCATTTTGCAATACTTCAACTTGTTCTCTTGAAGTGTTATAAGTGAGAACTTCGTCATAGGTTCCATGTGTACATACCCAGTTTGAATCTTTCACATTTTGGTTCATCTCTTGAAGAAGTTTGTTTGCATCGTAGATGTATCCGCTAACTGCAATATACCCTGCAAGCACTTTTTTATATCTGGCACCAAACTCAAAGGTAAGGAGTGAGCCTTGTGAAAACCCAAATAAGAAACTTTCATGTGCATTGAACTCTTCTTCAAATAATGTATCTAAAACCTCTGTGAGTATGTTGCGTGAGTACGTGATACCTTCTAACTGATGAGGAGGTAAGTCATACCAGGAGAATCCCCCATAATACTCGAAGGGTGCATCGAGTAAAAGGTAGTTCATGTCATCTATGTTTAGGTATTCTGGCAAAAAAGTAAATCCATCCGATGAATCACCACGGCCATGAAGAATGATCATCAGCTTCTTAGAAGGCACTTGCGAGGGGATAAAAATGTTATTTAGGGCTAAGTTTTTACGACTCGGCATTTAGTGCCTCCCTGCATTGAATTGTTGATTCTTATCATGGGGCATTATACAAAGTTTATATTATAATATACTCTCTAAAACACAAGGACCTCTATGGCAACCAAAGCAACTATATACAAAGCACTACTCAATATAGCAAACATGGACAGCCATTATTATGCAGAATACAACTTGACCATGGCGAAACACCCCTCTGAAACGGACTTACGTCTGATGGTTCGTTTGATTGCATTCATACTTAATGCAGATGAAGAGTTGGTTTTTTGTAAAGGTATCTCTCAGGAAGATGAACCTGACCTGTGGAAAAAGTCTTTAGGTGGAGATATAAAACTATGGATAGACTTGGGACAGCCAGATGAAAAGCGTATCAAAAAAGCTTGTGGTCGTTCAGAACAAGTCATTATCTACACTTATCAAGAGGGTATGGCTACCTCTTGGTGGAAGCAGATAGAAACCTCACTTACACGTTTTTCAAATCTTCAGGTGATTCATCTTGAGATGGATGGAGACATAGAGTTACTTGCAAAGCGTGCTATGTCTTTACAGGCAAACATTTCAGATAATGAACTTACTTTGATGGATGAAGAGCAGAGTGTGGTCATCAGAGAAAAGAGTTGGATGATTTAGTAGATAGACGATTTAAATAGTATTTCAATATTTTTTCGAAATGCCTTTTATTTGACTTGAAGCGTTGTTTCTCTCTTCATTTTTTTAGAAAAAACGAAGCAAAAAATCGTCATGATTCTCGAATCGCTTTGCTTTCAAGGTCGTTCATCATGACAGAGCACACGTTGTGTGATTAATAGATGGTTTGTTACTCATTTCTACGTGGAGTATGGAAACAAGAGTAGTTTAGATATTTTGATTCTTTGCCGCAATCCACTGGGACATATATTTGGTACTCATCATTGTATGGTGTTTAAGCATAGCACCTGTAAAATTATTTAAACGATGTTGATCTAAATTTTCTTCTACTTCTGTTATCTTGGTTATTAACCGAGCGCCTAACACTTCACTGTTGTATCGTGTCTTTAAAAGTACAGTAGCCTTTTGTTGTGCGTTAAGCCACTCTTCTTCATCGTTATAGAGTTTAACTGCTGCTTCTACAAATTCAGTCATATCATCTGTTATGACACCAGGCCAAGGCTCTTCTTGATGCATGCCTTCACTGCCTAGCGATGTTGTAATGCTTGGAGTCTGCATGATCATGGCATCAAGTAATTTACCTTTAATACCGGCACCAAATCGTATGGGAGCTAAACAGATACGAGACTCTTCCATCACACTGAATGCATTCTCAGCCCAACCTTTGATTAAAAACCCTGTTTTAGGATTATGCAAGGCTGTAGCTTTTGGTGGTTGGTAAGATCCATAGATGTGTAACTCAGCTTCAGGGATTTGTTTTCTGATCAAAGGCCAGATCTTTTGTAGGTACAACACCACATCCCAATTTGGAGCATGGCGAAAATTACCAATGGTCATAAAATGTTTACGCTCAGAAAAAGGGGTTGTTTTGGCTGGGCACTTTGCCAAGTCAACCATAAATGGCAAGAGATGTAGCAAAGAGGCATCTACTTTAAAAGTATTTACCAGCAGTTCCATTTCAAAACTGGAGATGATCAGAGAAATATCACAGCGTAATATGGCGGCTATTTCACGTTTTGCCAGATCGCTAAACAGATCCGCTTGTGTAAACTTACCTCCTGCTTTATGGGCTTGATGGCGAGCATTACGTAAACATTGCAGATCTTCAGTGTCCAGTATTTTTAGCGCAGATGGGCAATTTTTTTCGACTCTCCACCCAAACTGTTCCTCCATCATAAAACGATCAAACATGACTATGTCTGGTTGGTACTGCGTAATATAAGCATCAAAACTATCACAATTTAGCGCAATGCTTTGACTTGAAATCCCTTCATCAGCCAGATCGATCATATGTTCTGTTGCTTGCGCAGGTGTTGCAAATTCTACTTCCCAGTTCTGTTGTTTGTAGAGTCGTAAGATAGACATCATGTGGCTACCCGCAGCAGATGAATTTGGCTCAGGCCATACATAACCGATCACTAGTATTTTTTTCATTTAAGTGCTTCTTGTTTTGATTGAGGTATGACTTTGTTTATGGGTAGGTTATACATGATGGGATTATACTTTAAATGAGATTAGACTAGATTAACGCTAAGTTAAGTAGCACAGCTATGCTGCATCATTGCTTGAGCGACTTGTTATGTGCATGACCATTTTTCCTTAAAGTGCTTAGAGCTTTTAGTAACCACTTGCCTAACTCCTGAATTTCACTATTTTTGCATTTGACCGTGTAATTTATACCACTTATTTCACTTTTAGTGGCTGCCAGTTCAATAAAATCCTTAGTGGTTTTTATTTCATTTTTATAATAGTCATATTTTCTTTTTATATGAGTAATAGCTTCACTACCTTTATAGTCGATCCCGTTTCTATTAAATATACATTCAGAATTATTTACGTAGGAAATAAGAAAATCTATTTCCATTTGTTGGTTTTTATCTATATCGGAATAAGCAGCATTACTAAATAAAAGCCACAATATAAAAAATAATTTTATCTTCATATTATATTTACCAATCATATTCATTTAGGCGCATAACTATTTATTAGTGGATATTATGGCCTACTATTACATCATTTCCGTATTCTTAGTATATCAAAAGTATTTTTATGTTTACTCGTTGCCACGGTTCCCGTGGTAATGCATACACCAATACTAACTACAAAACACATCTTGACAACTCAAAAAACTGATATATGCATTACTACGGACACCATAGTAACGAGGTGGGATGGAATTATTTACACTCTTTTTGCAGAAAATCCTTCACACAAACATCTACCATCTTAAACACCTTCTCAAACCCTTCAAAACCAGGAAAGAAGTAGGGGTCAGGGACATTGGCTCCTTTATAGTCTCCAAAGTCACCTAGTTTGTAGACATTTTTAAATCCAAAATTCTCCAGATCACTTTTGTTCTGTGCATCCATCGCTACGACATAGTCAAAATCTTCTATATCTTGTTTTGTAACAGGTCTTGATCTTTGTTGACTGATGTCTACCTCATTTTGTCTGGCAATTTTGATTGAGTGCTCACAAGGTGCTTCACCTTGATGCCAGTTGCTAGTGCCTGCAGAGTCTACCACTAAGTTCAAACCCTCTTTTTCTAAAATGTATTGAGCTACTCCTTCAGCCAAAGGGGAACGGCAGATGTTGCCTAAGCAGACGAAGAGAATCCGTGTACGACTCAGCATTTAGTGCCTCGCTTGTATTGAATTTCACATAAATCATTTAGTGATTTATTGCACTGCGTTTTAACGCTTGTAATTCTTATCATTTTGTTTCCTTCTCTATCCAGTTCAGGTAGCTCTCATTGGCATCAAGAATAGGTGTCATAATGATCTCAGGTACATCATAAGAGTGTAGTGCTTCTATCTGAACTTTAACTTCTTCAAAAAGTGAAGCTTTGGTTTTCATCTGTAGGAGTATCTCTTCACTTGTCTCCAAAGTACCATTCCAATGATATTTGCTTTGTATGGAGTGACTTTGTACACAAGCTATCAGATGATCTTGAAGCAGGGTAGTGCTGATCTTATCGGCAATGTTTTCATCGTCTATGGTTGTAGTGATAATGCAGTAGTTTGTTGTTTTCATAGTGACTATTTTAGTATAATTTGTTATGAAAGAGAAATTTTCCCTCAAAGATGAACTTTTTAATTTTATGCTAGTATAGTGCTAGATTAAATTAAACCCGAATTATGCAATAGAAATTACTAAACTAGTAAAAGTCATTGCGCCGTGGGCATTTACAAATAATCATCGATTAACCTAAGGGTTAACCTCAAATTCTTTGCAAACACCCACAGCACAAGCACTATCACTAATTTTAGCAATCCTATTGCATAATTCGGGTTAAAGGAAAAGTGATGACCAATGATTTTACAAAAGCCATGGATTTTAGACATGCCTGCAAAGAGTTTGATGAGAGTAAAAAGATAGATGATGAAACGATGCACTACATCCTGGAAGCAGGGCGAAAGTCACCTTCTTCTTTTGGGATGGAAGGTTGGAAGTTTTTAGTCATTACAAATGAAGAACTAAAAGCAAAGTTACGTCCTGCCTGTTGGAACCAGGTACAGATCACTTCCTGTTCTCATTTGGTCGTGGTTTTGGCAGCCATAGAAAATGTGAAGCCCCAGAGTGGTATACCTGCCAAACGATTTGCCAGACGTCCACTGTCACAAGAACAATTAGACGGGTATATCGATCTCTATTCAAATCATCTCAAAGAGACGTTCAGTACAGATAAAAATACCTATGCATGGACAGCCAGGCAGTCTTACATTGCACTGGGCAACATGATGACAGCTGCAGCTTTTGTGGGTATAGACTCTTGTCCCATAGAAGGCTTTGAGAAAGATAAGGTTGAAGAGATCTTAGGATTAGATACAAGTAAGTATCAAGTTGTTGCATTTTTACCTTTTGGATACAGGGTAAATGAACAGTCTACGCAGTTAAGATTGCCTTTTGATGAAGTGGTAGAGTTTATCTCTTAATGTTTGAAATAGCAGAATACATCGGTATTATCGCCTTTGCGATCTCTGGATTTTTTGTTGCTGTAAGAAGCAAGCTGGATTTTCTTGGGGTTTTGATATCGGTTTTTTTAACAGCACTTGGTGGCGGCATCATCAGAGATATAGTTGTGGACAAGACACCGTACACTTTTGCCCATAATACTCCTGCACTGATCATCATTACTGTGATGCTGTTACTGATACTCTTTAAATTTCACAAGAGAGACAGTATAGAAAACAGACCACTGTTCATCGTCAGTGACTCCATAGGGCTCATCTCTTTTAGCATTACCGGAGCACTCATCGCCATCGAACAGGAGTTGAACCTCACAGGAGTATTAGCCTTGTCCTTTGTGACAGCTGTGGGTGGTGGTATCATTAGAGATGTTATCATCAACGAAATCCCATTTGTTTTTAAGACGGGTTTTTATGGCACGATAGCCTTATTGGTAGGGATGAGTTTATATGTGTTGAATGTGCTGGAGATGATGCATTTTTATCCTATAGCCATCATCTTTGTAGTAGGTGTTGTGCTGAGGATAGTAGCTTATTATAAAAAATGGTCGATTCCCCTGATCTAAAGCAAAGCGTATGAACATTATAGAATAATTTATGATACAAGGAACATATTTTGATCACACACAAACAGTTTGATAACGGCTTTAAATACATAGAGATTGAGAACAACCAAGCAGAAGCCAAGATAGCCTTGCAAGGTGCACATCTGTTTCATTATAAAGTGAAGGACAAACCTTCTTTGTTGTGGTTAAGCCAGGCGGCTTATTTTGAAGAGGGTAAATCCATTAGAGGTGGCATCCCTGTCTGCTTTCCGTGGTTTGGTAAAAACAAAGATGATCCCAGCCTTCCACAACATGGTTTTGCACGTACACAGATTTGGACGGTTGTTTTAGAAGAAGAGACGGATGAGGGTACGACCCATATTCGACTGCAACTCAAACCCAATGCACATACTTTATCACAGTGGGCATATCTCTTTGATGTTATTCTTGATATCACTATCGGTCATGAATTAAGCATTGCCTTGAGTGTAACCAATATAGATACAAAGCCGTTTGAGATCAGTACAGCATTACATACGTATTTTTCTGTCTCAGATATTGACAATGTTTCCATAAAAGGGTTGGAGAACAGGGCTTATTATGATGCTTTGGAAGAAAAAACCTCTATCCAGGACGGTGACATTCTCATACAGGAAGAGGTAGATAGAATCTATGTAAATCCTTCTGAGACGATCACTTTACTTGATGGTGATGCGAAAATAAATCTAGAACAAGAAGGTTCAAATTCACTGGTCGTTTGGAATCCCTGGATAGAAAAATCAAAACAAATGGCTGATATGACCGAAGATGGCTATAAAACCATGATATGTTTGGAAACAAGTAATGCGAGAGAAGATGCAAGGGTGCTGCAGCCAAATGAGTTACATGTGTTGAAAGCTAAATTTAAATTTTGACAACATTTTTACGATATAATTATCTTCATTATCTCGCCAAGGAAATCAAATGAAGCTATTGACACTACTACTATTATTGTTTACCCTAACAACTCTAAACGCACAAAGTTTTTATGTACTTACAGGCGTCAAAATTTATGATCCCATCGTGGCGAACTCTGTGCCTAAGGCAGGTGATTATAACGAAGAGATCAAAGAGTTGATGCAAACGATGTCTAAGGAGTTGGGCGTAGATACAAAAGGGCATCCTTCACGTGTCTTGGCGTTTATACTCACACCGTTTTCTGTGGGTGACACAGTTGCGGTAAAGATGGACTTAGAGATGGGTGAGTACATGCCTCGTGAGGGTAGCAAAGAGAAGGTATTTGCACTTACATATGTAGATACCAGGATGTTTAAACCTGAAGACTTGGAAGAAGACTTACTGGACAATGCCGAAGAGATGCTTGAAAAGTTTGCGTTACAGTACAAAGATGATAACAAGAATATCTCTAACTCAAAAAAGGTTGTGAGTCATAAGGATTTTGCCACTGATATGCAGTATGAAACGGACTACAAAACTGCTCTGCTTAAAGCAAAAAAAGCAGGTAAACCACTCATGATATTTATGACGACGAACTATTGTCCCTGGTGTCGTAAACTTGAAAGCAGGGTACTCTCGAAAGCAGGTATAGACCAAAAAATTAAACAAAAATACATCCCTCTTATGCTTAACTTGGATGAAAAAAAGTTTCCTGCTCAGTTTCATGAAATTGTTTTTACACCCACGATTTACATTGTCAACGCCAGTAGTGAGAAGATAGAACATACCTTTATAGGGTATGGCAGCAAAGATGATTTTTTACACCTTTTGAAGTAGTTTGAAAAGGTATCCTGTAAAATGAATACTGAAAATAAAATCTACTCATAAATAGCAGTGTTCTTGAATATGTACACCCATAAGCTATAATGCCTCCATGAAACAAAAAACAGCACTAGACATACTAAAATCAGGCAAAAATGTATTTATCACCGGTTCGGCGGGGACGGGGAAGACGTATCTTCTTAACTTGTATACGCAGTACTTGAAAGAGCGTAGGGTGTACCCGACTATCGTGGCACCTACTGGTATAGCTGCGGCACATTTGGGTGGGCAGACGATACATTCATTTTTTGCATTGGGTATACGTGACAGCATAGATGAGGGCTATGTTGATTTTCTCTTAGATAAAAAATACCTCAAAACACGTTTTTCCAAACTCAAACTTCTCATCATCGATGAAGTCTCTATGATCTCACCGGAGATATTTTCTTCTATGGATCTGATACTGCGTGGTTTTAAGGGTACAGATGCTCCTTTTGGTGGGGTTCAAGTAGTGATAAGTGGAGATTTCTTTCAGTTACCTCCAGTTTCTAAAGTACCTAAAGAGAAGCGTTTTGCATGGCAGTCTCCTGCATGGAAGGCACTGGACTTACATACCTGTTACCTAGAAGAGAAGTTTAGACAAGATGACGACAGACTCATTAGCGTACTCGATGACATACGTTCGGGTGAAATATCAGCCTCATCGGAAGAACTACTGGCAAGCAGGCATGAAAAAGAACTCAGTATTGCCACTCCTACCAAACTCTATACGCACAATGTAGATGTAGACCGCATAAACCTGGATGAGCTGGACAAACTTGACGGTGAGCCTAAACGTTTTGTTTATGAGTCTAAAGGGAGCGCAAAGAACATAGATAAGATCTTTAAATCTTCTCTGGTTTTGGAAGAGTTGGCGCTTAAAAAAGGGGCAGTTGTCATCTTCATAAAGAACAATGCAGAAGCAGGGTATGTTAACGGTACCACAGGAACAGTACTCAGTTTCAGCCCCATAGACAATATGCCTATAGTGCGAACTACAGAGGGGTTAAAAATCAAGTTGGAACCCGAAGACTGGTCACTTGAAAATGACAGTGGCAAGATCACAGCGACCGTCTCACAAGTACCTTTGCGTTTGGCATGGGCCATTACCATACATAAGTCACAAGGTATGACACTGGACGCTGCAGAGATAGACTTGAGTAAAACCTTTGAGACAGGGCAGGGGTATGTGGCACTTTCACGTATAAAAAACATAGAAGGTTTACGTCTTATGGGCTTAAACCCTATGGCATTGCGTGTAGATCCGCTCATTTTGCATATAGATGAGCGTATTAAAATGGCTTCAAAGAAGGCGGCTGATAGCATTGAGGCATTGAGTAACGAGAGCTTGGAGAAGCTTTTTGAAAGCCATGTCTCAAGTCTTGGTGGCATAGTAAGCAAAGAGAAGATAGACGAAGAGATACAAAACATCAAAGAGGGTAAACCCTCACACTCTGCTTATGTCACTCCCACATATATGAAGACAAAACACCTCATAGCCAAGTCAGATACACTCATTAAACTAGCACAAAACAGAGGTTTGGGTAAAAGTACCATAGTCAATCATCTCGCACTCATCAAAGAAGAAAATCCTGATATAGACTTGGACAAATACAAACCTAAAGATGAGATCTTTGAACGCGTAGATGATGTGGTATTAAAGTTAAAAACCAAGAACATCAAAGAGAACTTTTCTGACGATGGTACCTTGCGTCTAAAGCCTGTGTATGAAGCTTTAGATGGAGAGGTGAGTTATGATGACTTACGGGTTTGTATGTTGTTTTTGGGGTAAATAATGACTTTTGCCAAACAGATACTGGATTTTTATTTCAATTTACCAAAAGAGTTACCTTTACCTAATGGAGTGGAGACCATTTACCCATTTGACTATACAGAGACCAAAGAGGTCATGCAAACCTTTTTCACGAAGTACTACAATGACACTAAACCTCGTACGTATCTTGTTGGTATTAACCCGGGCAGACTTGGTTCTGGCATAACAGGCATCGGTTTTGCAGATGCGTATCATTTGGAAAAGTACTGTGACATACCCAACAGTTTTGACAAACGTGTAGAGATGTCTGCTGCGTTTATGTTTGAAGTCATGGAAGCGTATGGTGGGGTAGAGAAGTTTTATAAAGACTTTTTCTTTACTACGGTCATGCCACTAGGACTTCTGAAAAATGACAAAAATTATAACTACTATGATGACTTAGAAACACAAACAGCCTTAGAACCTTTCATAGAAGATACACTCCTCAAACAAATGTCACTTCCCCAAGCCAAACCTAACATCATCTGTGTAGGACAAGGTAAAAACTTCAAATATCTTAAAGCCTTTAATGACAAACATCACTGTTTTGGAAGTATAGAAGTTGTCCCTCATCCACGTTGGGTGATGCAGTATAAGCGTAAAGAGAAGCAGAAATATATAGATGCATATTTGTCTGTGCTTGAGAGATCTAAGATTACCTACTCTTAACAAAAAGCACCAAAGCCACCAACACAGAAACCCCAGAGATAATAAGAAACAACCCTTGTATGCCATAAGCACTGACTATAGGCTCGAAAAGCAAAGGTGAAGAGAATTGCCCTAAGAAGAGGCTGGAAGTAAGAATACCAGATGCTTTCCCTCGTTTGCTTGCGGAGACTTTGGAGAGGAACCATGCATTAGTATTGACAAATAGTAGTCCAAATGCCATACCTATGGGTAGGGTAGCAAAGTAAAGTTGGGGTATGTTAGTCGCTTGTGAGATAAAGAAGAGTCCAATTGCAAAAAGTATGAAGGTCATGATGTAGACTTGCACAAATGAGAGTCTAGCCTTTATTTTTGCGTATTGCATGGAGGTTAGGGCATTAAAGACCATGGCCGTAGCGATGATGAAACCTATGGTTTGCGGTTTTCCGCCTAAAACATTGACGATGAGGTAGGGAAACTGTGTGGGCATCATGTAAAAGAGTACCATGACAAAAAATGCCGTGATGTACACAGGTAAGAGTTTGGTTTCCAGTTCTGGGTCATCACTGTGTTTGTGCTTTTGGGGTTCATAAAGAGTCGTAAGCAAAAATGGTAAAAAGAGCAAAGGTATGAAGTAGATAGCAAAAGGGTAAGACCAGTGCATCTGTGCTAGTAACCCGCCACTTGTGATGAACAATATGCCACCCAGTGCCACTGCTAAACCCTGCTTAGACATAAATTTATACCGTGATTCTTCATCAAAGTAGTCGCCTATAAGTGCAGTAGAAGAGGTCATTATGAGTGCCACCGCAAAGCCAAGTACCGCTCGACCCACTAAAATAACATAAAAGTCATGTATGTAGAAACCAGAACTCCCGCCAATTACAAATAGAAGTATGCCAAGATAGAGAGGTTTGAGTCGTCCCCACTTGTCTACTATATGTCCTGCAAAGGGTGCAAAAAGAGCGATAATGATAGAAGGTATGGTTAGCATCAGCTTTGAGAGGAATTCAATGTTAGGGATGCTTGAGAAAGTGTGGCTTATGAGGGGTAAAGAAGATACGACTGTGATACCCGACATTACACCAAGCGTGGCTACAAGAAGTAAAGAAATCTGTATGTTTTTTGTGATCTTAGTTGGCATATCATACTTTTTAATGTATGATAACAGTATAAACCCAAATAATGAGCATCATGAAAGATTGATAGCTCAATAGTTATTTTAAAAAGGCGGTACATTAAATGCAATTAATTTTTATCGTTATCTTGGGTGCTGTGCTTGGGTTTTTGTATGGGTATAATACGGATGGGTTTATATTTAGTACAAATATATGTCTTTTTGCAGGGATTACCCTTATCATGCCATCACTTTTTAAATTTGAACTGGCACATGTGAAGTTGGTGTGGGAACATAAAGCAGTTCTGCTGAAAGGTCTTTTTGTTAACTATCTGATACTACCGTTTTTTGCAGTTGTTATTGGTCTTATGACGCATGATTTTGGTATTACTTCCGGGTTGTTTTTGATCGCGGTATTGTCTGGTGGAGGTATGGTGATGCACTGGATCAAGCGCTCTGGTGGAGACACATCTTTTGGCTTTCTACTACTCTTTATCAATCTTGTTTTTATCTCACTTTCTCTACTGATGCTGCATCTGTTTGCTACCTATAGTGCAGGGTATTTTGGAGTCACCTATAACGACAAGATAAGCATTAGCAGGTTTTCAGAAGCTGTGATCGAGCTTTTGATCGTCATTCCGTTTATTGCGAGTAGAGTAGTACGTTACATCACGCCGTTACTGACACTGATACAAAACTATCGTAGATACATCAGTCATATTAGTATTTTCATCATATTGTTTTACCTCTTTGGTTTGCAAAGTTCTCAACTTCTTGTAGATGTTTACGACTTTGAGCCAGAACTTTTTTACATTTCATTCATAGCGGTCTTTGTATTTTATATGCTGACATTTTTTGTCTCAAAACTGGTATATAATCTTAATTCACCTCAGGAGAGAGCAGCATTTTGGCACTCTGTGACACGCTACTTAACCCTTGCCCTGGTCATTTCAACTTTCTCTGTGGGTACCTTTGGGGTCTCTATGTTACTGCCTATCATGTTTGCCTATGTCGTGCAGATACCTTTGTCTGTAGTTATCAGTAAAAAATATATGCCAAATGCATTTACACCTCAATAGGCTGCTTATCTCAGGGTGTAATTTTAAAAAGAGACTCTAATCCACTTTTAGCTTCTATCTCTTGTGAGACGATCTTTTTAATCGTTATAAAAAGTGGATACTCCACCCACTCAAAACGATTAAACTTTTCCACCATTAAAAGGGTATGGGTACCTTCGGCTCTCATGTCTGAAAAATCACCTCTTGCGATTCTTCGTCCCAGTGTATGATGACGAGAATCCTCACTGCTTCCTGTAGTGATCAGATCACCTAACCCTGCCAGACCGTAACTGCTCCCTTTTTTACCGCCCAAAGACTCAGATATCGTATCAAGCTCATCTAAAGCCATGACCGTTAAGAAACCCAGTACATTCTTACTCATATCAAGCTCATCGATCATGCCAAAGGCTAGTGCGTAGACGTTTTTTAAAATCACCGACCAAGAGATACCTGTGATATCATCCGTTGTTTTAAGATGAAGGGCTGTGGGTTCATAAAGCTCTAAAATTGTTGCCTCATGAGTAGGGTGGCTACATCCAAACTCAGCAAAGCCTACTTTACCTGTAGAAAGCTCTTCAGCGATCATAGGTCCATAGATGAGGCAATAGTTTTCTAGATACTTTTTAAAGATTTCAGCAGCTGTAAGAGCTGATTCATTAAGTCCTTTGGCGATACTTATGCAGAGTCTGCTTTTATCCATCAGAGGCAAGAGTGTTTTGACAAGATCTTCATGTGCATTGACCGGCAGACAAAAGATGATGATCTCAGCTTTTGGCACTAAACTCTCTAGAGGTAAAAAGTCTTTGCCATCAACAGTTGATCGGTTCCAGATAGAGACCTCATGAAAAGGTTCTAAAAGTGTCTGCATTGCATGACCCATCTCGCCGTAGCCAAGAATCAAGATCTCTTTTTTTATGGACATGAAGACTCCTTTTTTGATGAAAGATATTTTATCTATATATTACTATAGTAATATATAGATAAAGGGAACAGGCTACTTTAATTATAGATACAGATGATTATTGTACAACTATACGTAATAAATACTATGAAAAGAGTGTGATTTATCTATAAAAGTAGCTTGTCCCCATTATTCTTTTTTCAAAACATTACAGATATAAAAGAGAGAAATACGAAGATAGCCAAAGCATACCAACAAGGGTATTCTCAGCATATGATTGCTAAAGTATTGAGTATGGCACAATCAACAATAAGTGCAACTATAAAGAGGATGAGCAAATGAAATACGATTACGTTCACATGATCCCTTTTATCTCTATCTCTTTTATCTTGTATAGAAAATAGGATAAAAAATGTCAATCCAAAAAGTTGTGTTCATACTACTGGTTGCAATACTGAGTTTTAGTGGTTTTAGTTCAAAAAAATTATATGATGTTGTCATGAGATATGAGCAATATAGTGCAGGACTGGAGAGAAAATCTATGACCTTGGACTTTGGTGAAATAGTTTATCTTGAAAATGATGTAAAGAGTGATGTGAAGCTGGTATTGATTCATGGATTTGGTGGGAACAAGGATACATGGAATAGAGTTGTAGCTGAGTGGGATGATAAATATCATATCATTGTGATTGATCTGTCTGGACATGGGGAGAGTGTTTCAAAGAAGACGTTAGGCTACACGATTACAGATCAGGCAGAAAGGTTAAATCTATTTTTAGAAGCTAAAAAGATTAAGAACTTTTATTTGGTTGGTCATTCTATGGGAGGCGCAATCGCTCTGCGTTATGCAGTAAATCATAAAAAAAATGTAAATGCCCTCATTCTCATAGACTCTATGGGGATGGAGCAAACAAAAAGTGATGGGGTCATACTGGTGGAACAGTCCGATAAAAACCCGCTGTATGATGTGTGCACTAGAGAAAGACTTGAGACACTTTCAAATTATTCTATGTATAGGGCTCCATATATCCCGGATATAATCAAGGATGCTCTTCTATCTGAAAAGTGTGCAAGACGAGAGTTAGAAAAAGTGATGTATGAGGACATGTATAAAGATGTTAATGTGAGTGATGTAGGCAAAAGTATTGATATCCCAACACTCATTCTATGGGGTGAAAAAGACAGGATGACACATATAGATGATGCAACACTTTTTCATCAAACCATTAAAGGAAGCCAACTGGTCATATTGAAAGAGATAGGACATGTACCTATACTTGAAGATCCTGAACAAACGGCTGATGAAATCGATAGGTTTATCAAGCAAATAGATAAATGATGAAAAAATACTTAGGAAAAAAAAGGGAGGGCAGGCTAGATTAATGCATTATTCCTTTACGAGATAAACACTTAATCCTCCACAGGCTTAGTAATCAAATACCCACCTACAAGCATAGGAATGATACCCATAATCTGACGAAGCTCAGGCACTTTTCTCGTTCCCATCGTCCCGATGGGAATGCATATCATAAGCTATAAAGTAAATAGAATTATAGACGTGCAAATAAACTGATAGTTACACTCCCATCAAGATGATACAAGCGAGAAAAAGCTAAATAATTTTACACTTCATTTTATTTAAAATTTCCAAGGTCTTAGTTACATCATAAATAGCACTATGATAC
>CBFCXZ010000001.1:0-286817 GCA_965602275.1 uncultured bacterium | reverse complement strand
TTTGATAGTTTGCTTGTTTGTTTGATTTATCCTTATTTTCATGATTTGTTTTCTTATCGGGAACCCAAATATATGTTCTTTTGAGCTCTTTCTCATTGTAGTTATTTTGCATTACATCAACTAAAAAAATGGAGATAATAATGAAAAATATTAGTATGGATAGGTAGATAAAGTTAAATAAAAGGGAGGCGATCCCAGCTATCAACAAAATTTTAAGTAAGCTCAACAAAATTTCCTATTTATTTTTTCTAAAGTTGATTATTTGTAATCTACTTCTATTATAAAACTTTTTTGGTGTAAACTTGACATATAGTAATAAGTATATCATTATTATTTATTGAATGACAAGGACATATTTGAAATAATTTTTTCTAAAAATAATCAGTTGATTTAGCGTAAAGCTAATTCTATCATATTTTTAAGAGGTTGATATAATGAAATCTTAGTAGTATGAGACTGCATTCTTTGAGCTATAACACCCAACCGCTCCACTTCGTTCCGCTACTTCCTCTCATTCAAATGGTGATCTGCTCTCCACAACATTTGCTTAATCTACATATGCCTATTTCGCTTCGGAGTTCTGCTAAGCAGGATCTCCTACTCTCAGTTCAAGTACAAGGTGCTTTCACTCGCAAGTTCTCCATAGCCACATCAACATACTTCGTGCCTCAGCAAGTAGATGAGTCTCTTCCTGTCTCCACTCTTGTTACGCAGCTTACATCACCCATCAATGCCATCACCTTGTGCTGTCAATGAAGAGTGTTTCCATCTGCCCCACCAGAACCAGATCTCTTCTGTCTCTGTGTTTCCAAGCCCTACAGAGCCGTTTAAGAAGGTTTCATCCTTCAGCCATCTCAATCATCTCCTACGGTCTTTTCAACAGTTCCTGAGCCATCTGATGCCATACTAATACTCATACTTCGTACCAGTATAGAACCAGAGGGTCTCATCCATATTATATTTTTTTGTTTGTGTTGTTGATGTTGGATGCCGTTCCGTCATAGTAGGAGCAAGCACAAGAGCGATAGGTAAGTGGGCAAGTTCAGTAAAGTATTAAAGCTCACATCAAAGATGATGACCATTAAGACTTCACTTCATTATACATAACAAGATTTCTATCAACTGACAAGTGCCAAGCTGACGCTGACCACTTGCTTAACCGTTTATAGAAATCGGAGTTATGTTAACCTGACGGCATTTACCTACTACATTAACGGTAGCATAGGATGATACCTTTAGTATCTACCATTTATTGATAACTAGACTTTATTTATTGTTTTATATTTAAACCTGCTCTAAAGCCTAACTCACTTTAGCTATACTATTTTCATAACTTTTTTTGGAGGTGTTATTGATGGCTGGATTAGATAAAGCTATATTAGAAGCCAAAAAGGTAGAAAATGTAGTTGGACATGCACTTAGCGGTATGCCTGTAAGTGATATATTAAAAGAAAGAATAATAGCTGGATTTGTGTCAATAGCTATGTATCATCATCGTTCTATCATAATGCTTATTGAGCACCAGCTTCATAGTTCGGCTTTTGCATTAACCAGACCTTTGGTAGAAGCATGCTACAGGGGTAATTGGATATCACTAGTTGCTGATGATGAAATATGTGAGAAAATAAACTCTTCTACAAGTAACTTTAAACCCACATGGGAACTTGCTCAAAATATTGATGATATTATAGGTGGTAATACTTTTTATAAAACATTTAAAAGTAATAAAGATATACTCAATGGTATGACTCATGGAGGTATGGAATTATTAGGAAAACAATTTGATGTCGAAGGTGAGTTGATAACTAGTGCATTCGAGGATAAAGAATTAATTGGATTACTTCAAATTTGTAATGCACAACTAGCAATGACATTAATTGGTTATAGTTCTTATATTAAAAATGATGAACTTGGAGCTCTTGCTAAAAAACTTCTTACTAATGAGGATTGAGTTATAACTATTTAATATTTACCTTATCTAACGTCTCAGTAAGTGCATCATAAAGTCCACTCTTATAGTCACTATCCTCGAGACATGAATATCTTTCTATCTGCTTTAGTACTTGTTCATGAAAATGCTGTTGAATCTTCTTCTCTTCTTGTAGATAGTGAAAACTAAGCTCACCAATGTACTCTAATGCAGTGAGCCTACCTTCTCTATACTTCTTACTTACTTTGAGTGTAGTAGTGTTGAACCTATAGAGTGTAAGTTGATTAGAACAGTGTTTACTAACTTCTTCAAGAAGTTCTTTTGATGTAGGCTTTATGTCATGCTCCAATACTTTTTTAGTATTTTGACAGAAAAACGAGGAAATATTCAATTGTATGTCAAATTGTCATAAATACTATCGCCTTGCACTTGTATTTTATTTTGCTTCAAGAGGATTTTGTAGGGTAGGGGCATTAAGAGCTTTAAATAGATGGTCACTTTATGATACATCTGTAAAAGTTGGTACACAAATTGGTACACAAATTACCACACAAAATGCTATAAATACTATGATTGTCTTGTAAGAAAATAAATACCAAAATATGTATCAATACCTATCTAAAGCCTAGCAGGACGTTATTTGTTTGATAGACGTGCAACAAATATGATAAAAGGCTTTAAGGAAGGCAAAGCTGTAGAAGAACTTTGTCAAAAATGTAGTTATAAAAAAAGATTTAATACTTAACGCAACAAGTTGCGTGAGCTGTCTGCTGAAGACAACTCAGCGTTGGCGTAGCTTGATGGGATTTGCCTATAAGCGTCCAATGATAAAAAGCTTTGTCAAAAATGTAGTTATAAAGAGAGGTTTAACCTCTCTTAGATTTTAAGATATATTAACGATTAATTTTCGTAAATTTAGTTCCTTCAATGTTAAGGTTATACATCAAACCTTTTGCTCCAAAAACGAAAGCATAGATAGGCTTTTCAAAACTAATAGACCCAATATCTTTTCCTTTACCCCATTTAGCTACAGTGATAGACCCATCTACACCGGCTTCCCATCCATCACTTTTAATGAAGTTGTCCAAAGCTGACTGGGAACCAAATGCGATGATATAAGAAGTTTGCTGCAGTCCCAGTTGAAATCCCACAGAAGCTGATGCGATGCTATAGTAAGCTTTTGTTTCACCATTTACGCGCAATACACCCTCTCCGTATTCTCCACCTACAACAAATCCACCTTTAACAACAGAAGGGAAAACAAGGTAGCCTTTGGTTTTTGCAAGAAACTCTTCACTGCCTTTAACCTCTCTTGCAAACTGTTTAAGTGCTTCGTTGGATTTAGCTTCAATGACAGAAGCCGGTTCTGCCATAGAGTAACTACTTACAAGTAGTACAAGAGAAGCGATAAGTGCTAGAGGGTTAAATTTGTTGTGTTTCATAAAGATCCTTTAGGTAATTTTATGAATTATAACAAATAAATGTTAAGCAATTGTGTATAATGCTATCACTATAAGGATAGAAATGAATAAACTAACTATTAAGGCGTATGCTGTCAAACATAAGTTGAGTATTTTCAATGTAATGAAGATGGTAAAATCAGGTAAATTAAAGACTGAGATCGTTGAAGAGAATAAAAAAGAAATTACTTATATTCTACTTGATGAAGCTATAGAAAAAGAGATCGAAGGTGGCATTGTGCCTATAGAAAAGCAAGAAGAGTTAACACTAAGGGAAATAGTTAAGGTATTGCAAAAAGAGGTAAAACTTTTACGTGAAGAGATAGAGGTACTGAAAAAGAAGCTATAATATAGATCCGAACTATGTAATAGAGATCTCTTTAAAGGAGACAAAATGAAAGTAGCATATATTACAGATGATATCTATCTTGAACATGATACAGGTATGGCTCATCCAGAGTCAAAGCAACGCCTTATGGCTATCAATAAAGCCATTGAACCGCTTCAGCATAAACTATTGAATAGATCCCCTATCTGGGTATCTAAAGAGATACTTCAAACCGTACACTCTGAGGAACATGTCCAAACTATCTTAGATGCAAGTGAATATGGAACACCTATCGATTCAGATACGATATGCAGTGCTGATTCATATAGGGCTGCGGTCAAAGCAGTGGGAGCAGGTATCGTAGCGATAGATGGTATAAAAGCAGGAGAGTTCGAGAGGGCTTTTTGTGCTGTTCGTCCTCCCGGACATCATGCCACACCTACACAAGCGATGGGATTTTGCCTTTTTAACAATATAGCAATTTCGGCAAAATATGCACAAAGTCTAGGCTATGAAAAAGTGATGATCATTGACTTTGATGTACATCATGGCAATGGTACCCAAGATACCTTTTATGAAGATGATTCAGTCTTTTACTTCTCTTCTCATCAAGCTTTTGCTTATCCTGGTACAGGTTCTGAAAGAGATAAAGGTTCGGGAGCAGGTGAGGGCTTTACCGTTAACTTTTTGATGATGCCAGATGGTGGAGATGATGAAGTATTGGATATCTATGCAAATGATATGCCCCCATATGTTGAAAGTTTTGACCCCGATATTATCTTAGTCTCGGCAGGCTATGACTTACATGAAAGTGATCCTTTGGCTCAGTTAAATGTCACTACTGAAGGTATTGCAAAGATAGTACGTTTAATACTGGATAGTGCAGATGTCCCTTTTGTCTTCTTTTTAGAGGGTGGATATGATGTGGATGCTTTAGGTAAAAATGTGAAAGTGACACTAGAAGAGATGCTTATCTAATTAAAAGATGTGTTCAAATGATACAAATATTTTTATTGTAAATTTATTTAATAAATAATACTTATATAAATAAATAAAATAGATATAATTTATCTATGGAACTCTATAAAATTAAAAACGTTGCCGGACATCTTGCTAAAGCTTTTTTGAGTAACCCCCTTACTCCTGTACTGGCTGTTGCCATTTTACTGTTAGGTTATGTTTCCCTGGAAGTGATGCCCAGAGAAGAAGATCCACAGATAGAAGTGAGTGGCGGGTCTGTTATCGTAGCGATCCCAGGGGCTACACCTAAAGAGATCACCAATGTTGTTATTAAACCTCTTGAACGCCGTATTCGTGAAATTAAGGGTGTAGAGCATGTCTATGGTACAGCCATGAATAATTTTGGAATGGTGAATGTACAATACTTCATAGGGGAGAATAGAGAATCCTCCAACCTCAAGCTTTACGATAAAGTGATGCAAAATATGGATAAGCTTCCAAAGGGTACGATGCCTCCTTTGGTGAAACCTTTTGACATAGATATAGATATCCCCATCTTGACAGTAGCCTTTTACAAACTTAGTGATAAAAAAAATGATACGATCAAACTCTATAAAACCATTCGTGACATACAACAAAATATCAATGCTTTAGATAATGTCTCCAAAACTACACTCAAAGGGGTCAAACGACCACAGTTCAATGTCTTGATAGACTTGCATAAGCTTTCTGGTTACCACATCTCTTTAGGGCAGGTCGCCGGGGCGATCAGATCCATTGCCACCAATGCTCCTCAGATAGATACAACGACTAACACAGGTAAACTGGTTGTTTTTGGTGTGAAGAATGCCATAGATGATATAGATGATCTCAAGGAACTCATTGTTGCCCAATATATGGGCTCACCTATATATCTGAAAAATATTGCTAGAGTGGATTATAGTTATGATATACAGAACTATCAATCTGCTTCTATTACCTATGATGTCATTAAGCAACATAGTAAAGCAGAGCATCAAGAGGCAGGTCATGATGAGGATAGTAAAGAAAGAAATGTACTTTTCCGTGATGCAGGTGACCAGATCACGATGACAGTATCTAAACTCAAAGGTACCAATGCTGTATTGACAGCCGAAAGTGCCATAGAAGAATTGCATGCAGCCAGAGAAGAGTTGCAAAAGCATGGAGTTGGATTTATAGTCACACGTAACTATGGTGAACGTGCAAATGAAGCGGTCAATGAGTTGGTGCATCACCTGGTAATTACTATTTTTATCATTGCACTTATTTTGGTACCTTTCCTTGGGTGGAGAGAGTCTATGGTTGTAACGATCGCAGTACCGATGATCTTGGCTACGACACTTTTTATCGCTTTGATGACGGATCAGACCATCAACCGTATCACACTTTTTGCCTTTCTTCTGAGTCTTGGGCTTATTGTCGATGATGCTATTATAGTTATAGAAAATATCCACCGACGACTACATCTGCCTGAGTCTAAAGATATGGAGTTTGATGAGATCATCATCCAAGCAACTGATGAGATAGGTCCGTCAACAAACATCGCCACTATTGCCATCATGCTAACGATGATACCTATGGGATTTGTGGGTGGTATGATGGGACAGTTTATGAAACCTATCCCTCTGAATGTACCTGTAGCATTGGGTGTCTCACTCTTTGTAGCCTATGTGTTTGCTCCTTATTTGGCGCGGAAGTTTATCAAGTTTAAAAAGGGAGGACATGATTAATGGAAAAGTTTGTCTATGCGATCATCAGCTCCAAGCGTAATAAATGGATCGTTACTTTTCTTGTCATTCTCTCTATGGCTGGGGCGGTCATGATGATACCAAGTGGGATGGTACTTGCCAGAATGCTACCGGGTAAAAGTGCCAATACTTTTACTATCTATGTAGATACGGCGACAAATGCTTCCATAGTAGAGACCAAACGGGTTACTACCTGCATAGTCGACACCCTTAAAAAAGAAAAAGAGATCACTGATATGGAAGTGTTTTTAGGGCAGGGTGCTCCTTTGGATTATGCCGGTTTGGTAAAAGGTGCAGCACTCAAATCACTCAAAAACCAGGCAGAGATAGTCATAAACCTTACAGATAAACATGGAAGAGACGAACCTTCTTTTATGATGGTTCATCGTATACGCCCAGAGATCAACAAGGCTTGTGGTTCATTGGTTGAAAATGCTTCCATACGTTTTACAGAGATGCCTTCCGGACCTCCTACACTTGCTACCATAGTCATAGAGCTTTATGGTAAGAATGATGCTGTCTTACGTAAAACAGCAAATAAAGTTGCAGGAGTATTGGCAGATACAGAGGGACTTGTAGATGTAGATGTCATGCAAGATGATCTCTATACGCAGTATGATCTTGTTCCGGATAAGGAGAAGATCATACGTAGTGGCTTGAGTGTAGATCAGGTCAATCAGATCGTCTTTCTTGCATTTAAAGGGATGCCTATTGCTGTGAAAAATACGCGAGACCAGCAAGATCAGATCCCTATCTTTTTACGACTGGATGATGAAACGCGTCTGGTTGAGTTCGATACAGAGACAGCACTGCTTAATAAACTCTCTTCTCTTAAGCTGATGAACCAAAGAGGCATGATGGTACCGTTAAGTGAAGTGATAAAAATAAGATCAACCAATTCAAGTCCTACCATCTTTAGAAAAAACCTTAAAAATATGGTAACCATTACTGCTGAGTGTGATATGGTCAGTCAGGTCTATCCACTGCTTGAAGCCAGGGAGAAGATGCTGGAAGTCTTGGCAGCAGACTATAATATCACCAAAGTACCGGGCATTACGACATTCATGTTTGATCTGAATATGGTAGATAATCAAACAGATGCTAAAATGCTTCTTCGCTGGGATGGAGAGATGAAAGTCTCACTCGATACTTTCCGTGACCTGGGTGGTGCTTTTATATCAGCATTGGTTTTAATGTTTCTTTTAATGGTTGTATACTATAAATCTTTTGCTTTAAGTGGTATCGTCCTCATTGGAAGTTTCCTCTCTATTATCGGGGTGATAGTAGGGCACTGGGTAACAGATAAGATACAACTCTATGCTACAGATACACATTTCTTTCTTACTGCAACGTCACTTATAGGGTTTATCTCCCTTATGGGTATTTCTGCACGTAGTTCTTTGCTGCTCATAGACTTTGCGAAGTCTTTGATAGCGGATGAAGGGGTGGAGAAGAAAAGAGCCATAGCAGTAGCTACAGCAACAAGAGCAAAGCCTATTATGCTTACAGCAGTAGCCATCATACTGGGGAGTCTTTTGTTGGCTACGGATCCTATCTTTGGTGGGCTTGGTGTTGCACTTATTTTTGGAAGTATGGCGGCTACACTTGTTTCTCTCTTCTTTATACCGGTGCTTATGGATAATGCTAAAGCGATGATGCCAGATGGGTATTTCATGAGTGAGATAAAGGTGAGAAAAGGTACGTGGTGCATCATTACGGATAATATTAAATCACTCTTCCCGCCACTTAGAAGAAAGTAGAATGGTTTGTTAACTACAAATACATAAATTGGAGGAAAATATGAAAAAAATAATGTTAGGAATGCTGTTTATAGCTTCATCACTCATTTGGGCAGAGGGCTCTGTTGTATTTGAGACGGTATTTGGTGGTGAAGAGGATGATGTGGCAAAGTCAGTGGTTAAAACGGATGATGGTTATCTCATCGCAGGTAAGACCAAAAGTTTTACTGATCATAGAGATTTTGGTGCCTATGTGATCAAGATCGATAACAATGGGAAGAAACTATGGTCCAAAGTCTACGGTGGGAAAGATGATGAAGAGGCGAATGCTATTACCCGTTTCGGAAAGGATTTTGTATTTGTCGGTTCTACAGAGACATACGGCAATGAGAATCTCAGCTTCTATATGGTGAAAATAGATAGTGAAGGGAAAGTAGATTGGCAAACTACCTATTATCGAGATGATGATGACCAATACAATGGTAATGCTTTGGTGGCTGATGGAGATAAGCTGATCTTCGCCGGTACAGAGACACATTTACAGTTTTTTGGGGCTAAGGTAAATCCTTATATCTTTAGTGCGAACAAAGAGGGAGATAAACTCTGGGGCGGTTTTTACGGTGGTGAAGATGAAGACAATGCCCATGCAATTATCTCTGTCTCAGATGGTTATGTAATGGCAGGTAAAACTGAAAGTTACGGATATGGAGATTTTGACAGCTACATCGTAAAGCTCGATAAAATGGGTAAAAAACAGTGGTACGCAGCTTATGGCGGTAAAGATAATGATTGTGCCTCTGATGTGATCGCAACAGATGATGGCTACTTGATGGTCGGGACCACAGAGAGCTTCGATAATAATTATAAAGATGTTTATGTGGTAAAAACAGATAAAAAAGGCAAAATGCTCTGGCAACGCACCTATGGCGGCAGTCGTGATGATCAGGCCTTTGCCGTGACACAGGCTCCGGATGGCAGCTATGTTATGGTTGGGAAGTCGGAGAGTTTTACGCGCCGAAACGGTTCTGATCTCTATCTGATCAAGATAGATAAAAAGGGTAAATTGGTCTGGGAGAGAACATATGGGGGAGAGAGCGACGATGCGGGTTATGATATTTTAACGACAGAAGATGGTTATCTTATCGTTGGAGATAAAAAGACAGATCGAAGAAGAGACAGTGATGTATGGGTACTGAAAGTAAATTTTAACGGGAAGTTACAAAAAAATTAGATAATTAGAGACGCAATATAAATATTACATTGGACATAGAAGTGACAAGTATTATTTTGGAACCTCATGGTCCGGTAATAAGCTCAACTGTAAACCCTTTATGCATAATTTGTTTCATCGATATATCAAATAAATCAGCATTTTACTATGCAGAGAGTCCTGATGGTGGACCAGAGGGTTGTGGAGTAAGATTTGTATTCACAATGTTGTTTCCTAAATAAGGGTTGATATTTTAGTAATGTTGGGTGTATTATAGGTATAGAGCAGGTATGAAATCGATGACAAGCCTCTGCTTATTCTGTTAAGAGTATACTTTATGGTATTAAAATAAAAAGGAAAATAAATGAAAAAGATTATAATGTTATCAGTAGTGGCGGCAGCAGTACTGTTTGTAGGATGTGGAGAAGACTCAAAGAAGGCAACTGATGCTGCAACTAAAGCAGTAGAGAGTACAAAAGAAGCAGCAAGCCATGCAGTGGATGCAGCAAAAGAGGCAGCAGACAAGGCTGTTGATAAGGCAAAAGAAGCGAAACAAGTAGCGAAAGAAGCTACTAAAGAGGCTGTTGAAGCCACAAAAGAAGCAGTATCTGAAGCTGTTGACAGTGTCAAAGAAGGTGCAACTGCAGCTGTAGCTACAGCTGCCGCTGCAGTTGCCGACACAGCAAAAAATGTTGCCGGTGCAGCAGCTTATGAGAAATGTAAAGGATGTCATGGCGCAGACGGTAAGACTCTGGCACTCGGGAAGTCTTCAGTGATCGCTGCTCAGTCAAAAGAAGATTTGGTTACAAAGATTAATGGATACAAAGCAGGAACGATCAATGTAGCAGGTATGGGTACGTTGATGAAAGGTCAGGTTGCTTCAATGAGCGATGCTGATATTGATGCAGTTTCTACTTATATCTCAACACTGAAATAATAGAATAGTTTTAACAAAAAAAGAAGAATAGAATGGGTATTTTTAGTTTTTTATCTGATGCAGAAAAAAGTTGATGGGAAAAGGAGATACACTTTAGAGAATTTCTACAGACTTCTATAAAGATGCAACTGTGATCTAGCCTTGTTGGCTAGATACGGTGAAGCTTAAGCAAACTAAATCTTTATCACTTCCAAACTTAGTTTGGAAGTGTATGCAAAACTACTAACTATTATATTTCTCTTAACATCCATGATGTCATCTACTTTTGAACCAATTCATCACCGTATTCTATACCTATCTTAGCATACATACCAGGAAAGATCTTTTTATGACCTTTATGAAAAGAGACACGGATGGTAAAGGTGTGTGTCATAGGGTTTGCACTGGGAACGATGGATTTAATGCGACCACGTGTGCTGAATTTGATAGAGGGAATGGCAACATCTACAAAATCCCCTGCATTGACTTTGAGCAGGTCTGCTTCTGAGATCTGTCCTTCTATTTCAAGATGATCGAGATCAACCAGTACCATAGCCAACATACCGGGGACAATAAGATCACCAGCACGAATACGCTTTTGTACAATAATACCGTCATTGGGTGCTTTGACTTCAAGGTAGTTAGCAATGGTTGCCATCTGTTTTACTTTTTCGGCAGCATTTTTTACCATCGTACGAGTTGCAGCAAGACCAGCTTGTACATTGTCAGCTGTAAGATCCATATTTTGCCAATCAATTGAGTTGTCTTGACCTCTTACACGCATCAGTGCTTTTTCACGACGAATGCTGTCGAGTCTGGTTCTATACATGTCAACCATGATCTCTGCTTGTTCCAGAGCCAGATCAGCCTGATTTTTCAAGATGTCAAACTCTGCAGACTCAAGTTCAAACAGGGTGTCTTCACGTTTTACTTTATCACCAATATTAAAATAGATATTTTTTACATATCCCATAAAACGGGCACCGATCATCTTTTGATTGTCAGAGACGACTGTACCTGTAATGGAAAGAGAACCTGAGAATAAGTTAAGTGTTAAAAGTAGGGGAAGAAGGATAATTTTTAGCATGGTTTACCTCCATAGGATAAATGATACTATATTCCCACTTTAAAAGTGGGAATATAATTTAAAATTTGTAAGACAATTGGAATGACAAACTGTTTTCTGTGTGATATACAGTTGATGGTCCTGTATACATATCTCCTGTAGCAGGGTTAATACCAACGATGGTGTTCATAGTTGTTGTTGTTTCAGGTGCATATACATATGCAAGATCTATAGCAAAAGAATCTGAAAATGCATAACTCCCACCTATAGTATAGTGATCTTCTGCAGTAGCTGGAAATCCTAAAAGGTTAAAGAGGTTAAGGGCATTTCCTCCGGCTTGTGCATAATTTCCTGGTGTAATAACTTGTGGACCGCTAGGTGCTTCTGATATAGGCTGTGTAGCATGGTTATATCCTGCTCTGAATACCCAATTATCTTGTGCATATTGATACCCTATGGCTATAACATCCTGATCTTCCCATCCGAAATCTTTATAGCCTTTTGCATCAGACCATTGAATTTGTTTATAATCAAATGCAAAGGTGTGCTGATCTATTTTATATCCTATACCTATACCAACTTCAGCAGGTTGCTCTAGGTTATTACCCATTGCTCCAGGAAAGATACCAAAATCTACAAAAGGTTGTGTAGCATTTGAGAGTTGGTTACTGTAGTCCATATCTATTTTAGATTTATAGACTGCACCAAGTGTCAGACCGTCAACACCGTTATTAATGAAATCATAATAAGCACCTAAGTTGAGTCCAAAATTTAGATCTTGTGCAACACCGTCACCTACATTGCTTCCATCAAAACCATTATAGTTTATATCTAATGAACCATATTGTAGTACAGGTGTAACTGCTAAACCTAAACCACCGGTTTTATATGCAAGAGATACACCAAACTGCATAAGTTGTAAGTTGGTTACCATATGCATATTACCTGAGTCTTGTGGGGTTTGAGCTGCATTACGATAATCAGTACCCATTCCGGCAGTTCCCCACATACCAATACCAAGATACCAATTCTCATCGAGTTTATGTGAAATGGAGACCTCAGGAATAACATTCATATCAGCATCACTGTCATGTAAAGCAGCAGCACCCATCTGTGCACTGATATCAGGCATAAAGAGAGTGCCCCCAAATGAAATTGAAGTCCCCTCAGTACAAGTGATCAATGCTGGATTATGCAAAGTTGATTCTGCACAATGACTAACAGCTATACCTGCTCCACCCATACCTCTAGCTTTTGTACCTACTGCTATTAATGTATCCCCATTTGTTGCATGTAGTAGAGTAGATGTCAATAGTGACAGTACAATACCGTTCCCCAATAATTTAACAGATCTTGTTTTCATTCTATTCCTTTTTAATATAGTTTAACTCATTTAAAATATAATTATAAATAAGTAATATTTATATTCTATAATAAAATACTTAAAAGAAATTGTATAAAATAAAATATTATTTAAAATATTTAAAAGTGTTTATTATTGATATATAAAATTTTTTTAAGAAAGAGTGTTTAGCTGAAGTATAGAATGTTACGGTTTATAGTGATGAGTAGTGATGGGTGATTGAAATAATATTAATAATTTAAATTGATATATGCATTCCCACGGGAACCGTGGGAACGAGGATATTGATAGTTAGACTATTTAGACAATACAAATGCTTCCATATCTGCAACGATAGGCTCAAGTGCTCTTTCACCGTCAATCACGTGAAGCAGTGCTTTTGTTGTATAGAACTCCTGAATCTCTGCCAATGGATCAGTATAGATCTTCATTCTGTCAAAGAATACTTCTACACTGTCATCTGAACGCTCTTCACCAGGCTTAGCATCTGCAGCACGTCCTAAGATACGCTCTTTGGCTACCTCTTCACTTACTCTTACTTCGATCACTGATGCAAGTTCAATGTCATCTTCTTTTTCTACAAGTGCATCAAATGCTGTCATCTGCTCAACGCTTCTTGGGTAACCATCGATGAGGATAGTATCTACAGGTGCATTTTTAATCGCAGAGACGATCGTATTTACGATGATCTCCAGTGGTACAAGTGAACCTTTAGAGATGTAACTCTCGATAGTCTGACCCAGTTCAGATCCGCTTGCTACCTCTTCTCTAAGCATGTCACCTGTCGAGTAGTGAACGATGTTCATTGAGTGTTTTTCAGCGATGATGCTTGCGTCTGTTGTTTTTCCAGAACCTGGCGCTCCGATGATTAAGAATAGTTTTTTCATTTACGTTCCTTTGTGTGTTTTTATGCAAATTCGTAGGGTGCTGTTTGCCAACGCACCCTACAGCTACGCTGTTGGTGCCTGCTGTCTAATTCTAAGACTTAAGTCTTTAAGCTGCTCCGTATCTACTTCACTTGGTGCTTGTGTAAGAAGACATTGTGCTTTTTGTGTTTTAGGGAAAGCGATGACTTCACGGATACTGCTTGCCCCTGTCATGATCATGATAAGTCTGTCAAGACCCAGTGCAAAACCACCATGTGGCGGTGCACCAAATTTCAGTGCTTCAAGCAAGAAACCAAATTTGTCTTGTGCCTCTTCTTCATCAATGCCAAGCAGTTTAAATATCTCTGCCTGCATCTCTTCTTTATGGATACGGATAGACCCGCCACCAAGCTCTGTACCGTTCAGTACAATGTCATAAGCGATAGACTCGATATCTTCGATATCTTCGTAGTCCAGTGTTTTAGGCTGTGTAAATGGATGGTGAAGTGCTTTTACTTTACCTTCTTCTACTTCAAACATAGGGAAGTCCATTACCCATAAGAACTCAAATGTATCTTTAGGGATGATCTCCATGATCTCAGCAAGGTAGATACGGAAACGACCCATATAGTCCCATACAAGTTTTTTGTCACCTGCACCAAAGAAGACTGCATCACCCACTTCAAGTTCACATCTGTCAATGATAGCCTGGATGTCATCCTCTGTAAAGAATTTGGTCAAAGGTCCTTTAAGACCATCTTCTTTCATCTGGAAGTAACCAAGACCAGATGCTCCAAACTTGCGTACATACTCTTCAAAACCTTTCATCTGACGTTTTGAGAATATTTCATCACCTTTTGGTACTTTAAGTGCTTTGATACGGTTTTTCTTAGGTGTCTTTGCAATACTTGAGAAGATCTCGTTATCACATCTTTCAAAGATATCGATCACATCTACCATCGCTAAGTCATAACGCATATCAGGTTTATCTGAACCATACTTTTCCATAGCATTGGCATGTGTCATACGGTTAAATTTGGTTGGAACATCAAAACCACATTTGATAAATACATCAGAAATGAGCTTCTCTGCTACAGTGATAACATCTTCCTGGTCACAGAAGCTCATCTCAACATCTATCTGAGTAAATTCAGGTTGTCTGTCTGCTCTTAAGTCTTCATCTCTAAAACATTTTGCTATCTGAAAGTAACGGTCAAAACCACCAACCATAAGAAGTTGTTTAAAAAGTTGTGGAGACTGCGGAAGTGCATAGAACTCACCACCATGTACACGTGAAGGTACAAGGTAATCTCTTGCACCCTCTGGTGTAGATTTAGTAATGATCGGTGTCTCGACTTCCAAGAAGCCAAGCTCATCAAGTGCATTTCTCGTTGCGATAGTTGCTTTTGAACGAAGTTTGAAGATGTCATAAGACTTTTGTGTTCTAAGCTCTAAGTAACGGTATTTGAGTTTGATCTCTTCATTTACTTTTTCATCATTAAGCTCAAAAGGCATAGGCTTTGAACGGTTCTCTATGACAAGTTTGTCCACAACCATTTCAACTTTACCTGTTTTGAGGTTAGGGTTTTCAAGTCCTTCGCCTCTGGCTCTTATCTTTCCTGTCGCAATGACAACAAACTGATCTCTAATGTCTTCAGCTTGTTTATGTGCATCCGCATTGTCTGCGGGATCACATACAAGTTGTACGACTTGATCTTTGTCTCTAAGGTCTATAAAGATAACCCCACCATGGTCTCTACGGCTGGCAACCCAGCCTGCTACAGTGACTTCTTCACCGATATGTTGTTCATTTATCTGGGCACAATAATGTGTTCTCATCAACTATCCTATGTATTTATAATGACGCGATTATAGCTAAAAGTAGTTTAGGGTTGAATTTGGTGTGGAAAATGAATGATTTTTGTAGATTAAGTTGGATATTGTGGAGATAACGGCTAAAATGAACTACAAGTAACCCTTATGAGATTTTAAAACTAAAAGCTCGTTGATTACTTGTTAATTCCTCTGCTATGTTGTAAGATTTATTATTTGTCACGCTTCTCAGTGTCACTAAGTACTTTATAATAATGTCCTAAACCAACAAACATTAAAGTTGTACCTATCATAAGATAAAAAGCTGCCAGCATCTGTGTATAGTCATCAAGTGCTATTTTAAAAACAACCATCAAAGTCTCTATGGATAGAGCGATTACGATAGAGATTAAAAATTTCCCCAGTATTTTATACTGCCTATTTTCAGGATGCTGAAATGACTGAAAGAGTACTTCGTGTTCAAATATTTGTTTTGCTAAATCAAATATTGCTAAGCCCAATGTTATTGAGATGATAGATTTAAAGATATCTTGCAGAAAATCCATATTGGCAGAACTAAATAAAATTTTTCCAAAAATATATCCACCATATACTATTAACATAATAGATACAATTGACAAAAATACAGACCCTGTTGAGTAGATTACTTTTTTATAATATTCATAAACGCTATTGTGCTCTATCATCTTGAGATGTTGTAATAACTGAACTAAGTTAATATCAAAGACTTTATAGTTACCGTTATCAGCCATAACAACAGACAAACTTGCCTTACCTGTGCGGTAATGAATATAGGGATTGGAGATAAATAGACCCTTGTCATCTAACTTTAAATTTATAAAATAGTGACTTTTATCATTGCCTATCCCTTCCTCCTGCTTATCTTGTCGACATACCACTGGACTTGTTTGCTTGTATTCTTTATCTACTTCATACATAAGTTGTATGAAATTGTATTTTTTTAGTATCTTATCGGCTGAATCCATATAGTCACCAGGCATACTTGCAGCGATTGCATAGATGTAGTTTTCTATTGTTATTTTATTTTTCTTGTAGATATTTATAATCTCTTTCATATCTGATATTTATCCTCTCATCATAATAGTTTTTCTACCCCTTGAGGCAGATTTTCTCTTAATACAGATCTCACATCAATTGGCTCACCATTTTTATTAACTGCTACAAATGTAAAAGTTGCATCAGTTACTCGCATCTATCAAATCTCCTACTGCAATAGATGCAGCTTTATCCATCATTGACATAACCCACCCACCAAAAACTGTACCTAGAGGGTTAAGATCAATTGGATATGCTTGTATCCTTGAGAGTTAATGTTCTCATCCCTGTTTTGAAAACTCCAAAATCTCATCAAGATGAAGCTCTTTCTCGTCATCTTCGTCAATCTCTCTACTTAGGCACAGTTCACAAGATGTCCCAGCATCTGTCTCTTCCATGAGTGCTTCTATTGTATTATGCCCATTTTTTATAGCTATCAATATTTCGCCCAATGTTATCCCATTGCATAAGCAGACTTCAAAATCTTCATCTAGGGTTTTAAACTCTTCTTGTGTCATGTTTTTCTCCTTCTATATATAACGGGCGCGCTGATCGCCATTCAGTATGATATCAGAAAATCCCGAAGGGTTTTCTGGGATCAGACTTTCCTCGTTCCACGGTTTCCGTGGGAAGGCATACTTATATCTACCATTCTATGACAATTTGCACCCCAAGGGCACTTCATCCCTTTGGTCAGGGCGCATATTTTTGCACTCCCATAATCATATAGACTATAATACAAGAAAAAAGATAAAAACATGGGTAGAAGCAGATAGTAAGATATATGAAGCAACATATCCAGATGCATCTCATGCAAGTGCACGGGAAGGAAAAGGTTAAATACAATCCAAAAAGTATTACAATTTGACATATTTCTGAACCCTAAAGTACATTTATGCTAATCTACTATTAATCAAACAGAGGGAGTACCATACTTTGGAAAAATTAGCACAGATCAAAACAGCCGGGTTTATACTCAAACCCAATGCACCAGAGATAAAACCTTTGTATGAGAAGATAAAAGCACAGTTTGAAGCCAAAGGGATTGTTGTTTTAGTGAGTGACAACTCAGCAAAAATGATAGGTCTGGAGGGCTTGCCTTTTAAGAAGATGTGTGAAAAATCAGACTTCCTTGTTTCTCTTGGTGGAGATGGTACACTGCTTTCGTTGGTACGACGAAGTTATGCTTTTCATAAACCTGTTATGGGTATCAATGCAGGGACCCTTGGATTTTTGGCAGATATTACCATTGATGATGTGAGTAATTTTTTAGATCAATTGCTGGAAGGTGAATATCGTATAGATAATCGTATGATGATGGAGGGTTGCATCACGACAAAAGAGGGAAGTAAACAACCATTTTTTGCATTAAATGATGTAGTACTTACACGACCGGTCATCTCTAAAATGGCAAAGATAAATGCTGCCATAGATGGAGAGTGGTTCAATACTTATAGGGGAGATGGACTTATTATCTCTACCCCTACAGGTTCAACTGCATATAACTTAGCAGCGGGTGGACCAGTCATGTATCCTCTAACCCAAGCATTTATTATGACTGCAGTTTCTGCTCATTCGCTTACAAACCAAAGACCTTTGGTTGTGCCTGCTGATTTTACTATTGAATTGAGTTCACCAAGCGAAAAAGTCATTGCTGTGATAGACGGGCAGGATGATTATGAAATGCATGAGGGAGATGTATTGAGGATACAGGGTGCAAAAATAGGTGCAAAACTTTTACACAGAAAAGAGCGTAACTACTTCTCAGTACTAAGAGAAAAACTTTCATGGGGTGATAAGAGTTGATAGAACGTTTATATCTACGTGAACTTGTTACTTTCGATGAAGTAGAGTTGGAGTTTGATAAAGGACTGGTGGTACTCACAGGGCCAAGTGGTGCAGGGAAATCTGTGCTTATGTCTGCCATACTCTCCAGTTTTGGACACACTACGCAAGGGGCAGCATCTTTATGTGAAGTGAATTTGGCTAAACCTGCTCAGCTACAGAGTGATGCCTATGAGCTTGAAGATGATCTAACCATTAAAACACTCAAAAAAGAGAAACTTCGTTACTTTATAGAGGGACAAAATATCTCTAAAAAAGCACTGGCTGAACTCTTTTCTCCTTATGTAAAATATCTTTCTGTACGTGACAAAGGAGGTTTTGACTCAGAATCACTCCTGGAGATGATAGACAGTAGTTTGGTAGCTAAAGATAAAAACTATAAAAAATCGCTTAAAGAGTATAAAAAACGTTATGCAAATTATAAAACTAAAGCAGCAGAACTTAAAAAGATAAAAGAAGATGAAGTTAAACTGGCTGAACTTATAGAATTTGCTACTTATGAAGTAGAGAAAATAGAACGCATCAACCCTCAGACTAACGAGGAAGAAGAACTACTTAAAGTCAAGCAGCAGCTCTCACGCATAGACAAGATAAAAGAGGCAATGTCCCCTGCCTCTGAGATATTTGCCTGTGAAAGTTCTGTGGAAGAGGTGTATCGCCTTTTAGATAAAGATACTTCGGTTTTTTCTGAAATGATGAATCAATTAAGAGCAGATTTTGAAGATACTGAAACACTGGCTTATGAGCTCGAAGAGGTGAATGTAGAAGAAGTATTGGATCGTTTAAGTGATCTGACAACACTTAAAAATCGTTATGGTTCTATAGAAGAGGCTTTGGTGTATAAAGAAGCTAAAAAAGAAGAGCTTGCAGGCTATCAGAATATAGAGCAGGATAAAAGTATGTTAGAGTCCTTCTTAGCATTGGAGTTTACCGAACTTACCATTATCGGAAGCAGGCTTTCTCAATCACGAAAGCAAGAAGCTTTAGTATTGGAAAGTGTACTGAGAGGGTATCTTGAAACACTTAAATTACCGGCGCTTACCTTTATTTTTGAATCGATCTCTCTAGATGAAAGAGGGTTAGATAAAGTAGAAATAATGCTAGGTAACTCAAAAATGGCTACACTCAGTGGTGGTGAATTCAACCGTGTTCGTTTGGCACTGATGGCTGCAACTATAAATGATAAAAGTCAAAGTAAAGGTGTCCTTATACTTGATGAGATAGATGCCAATGTAAGTGGTGACGAATCTATCGCTATTGCTACAATGATAGCCAAACTCTCAAACGTGTATCAGATATTTGCCATCTCACATCAACCACATCTCTCTGCCCAGGCTGATCAACATATTGTAGTGACGAAAGAGGGGATATTAAGTAAGGTAGAAATACTGAATAATGAGGGCAGAGTACAGGAGATTGCCCGCATTATCGGTGGAGAAAATCCGACTTCACAAGCCATTGAATTTGCAAAGAGGTTAAGAACTTAAGAGTATTGCTCTTTTAACTCTTCACAATAATGGTTTAACTGTTCCAAATAAGCTTCTACTATGGCAAGTTCTGTACCTGTTTTGAGGTAGGTATTGAAATCAACCAAAAGGTCTGAAACACCACCTGTTCCGACAGTTGTCGCTGAACCCTTAATACTATGTGTCAGTCGTTCCATATTATGAAAATCAGAGATTGCCATTGCTTCTTTGATAAGTGGTATTTGTGTCTCAATTTGAGGGATGAGTTCTGCCACAAACTCTTTAGCTTCTGCTTTTGAAAGCCCCATTTCCAGTAGACGAGAATGATCAAATTTTGGATATTTCCCTAAAGAAACAGCAATGGTTTTTGGCTTTTCAGTGACCTCTACAGTCTCTGTTTTTATTTCTGTAATTACAGGTTTAGGAGTTAACTCTGGTTCCGACTTTTTTTCTTGGAGTCTTTCTTCTTCAAGTCTCTTCTTTTGTTCTGCTTTCTTGTTTTGTACTTCTTTTTCTTCTTCTAACTCTTTTGCACTTGATACTTTTTTAGGTTTTATTACAGGTTTTTTTTCTTCTTTTTTAACATTTTGACGTTTTTGACGTCTCTCTTCCTGATATTTTTTTTCATTTTTATATTCAATATATACAAAGAAAACAAGTATTAATACAAAGACAGAAATGATGATAGAACCAAGCATAGACACACCCTGTAGTTTATAATATGATTAACTATATCTTATTTAAGATTAGAGAAAGGTTCATAATAATGAGATCAATGATAGATTTTGCTATAATAGAACCTTCTAATTAAAAAATAGAGGGCAGAAATGATAGTAGATACACATTGTCACTTAGATGATGCAAGATATAACAATGATCTTGATGAGATTTTAGAAAATGCCAAGCAACAAGGTGTGGAGAAGTTCATCATCCCCGGTGCTGATCCGAAGAGTTTGGAAAGAGCAGTTGAAATATCTGAACAGTATGATTCAGTCTATTTTGCTGTAGGTGTACATCCTTACGATGCTAAAAACTATGATAGATCAACCCTTGAAAAATTTGTGAAACATCCAAAATGTATTGCTATAGGTGAGTGTGGACTGGATTATTATAGGTTACCTGAAAACCAAGAAGAGATAGAGGCTGAAAAGAAACTGCAAAAAGAAGTTTTTATAGATCAAATACTTTGGGCAAAAGAGTTGAAAAAACCACTGATCATACATATAAGAGAATCTAGTGCAGATTGTTTGGAATTACTGGAGAAATATGCAGGAGAAGAGGGTGGTGTTTTGCATTGCTATAATGCAGATGAGTCATTGTTAAAGCTTGCAGATCGTAATTTCTATTATGGGATCGGTGGTGTTTTAACTTTTAAAAATGCCAAGAAGCTTATCAATGTGTATCCTAAAATACCCCAAGACAGACTTCTTATAGAAACCGATGCACCATATCTTACACCACATCCTCACCGTGGAGAGCGCAATGAACCTTCATTTACGACTTTTGTGGCAGATAAAATGTCTGAATTAAGCTCTGTTTCCAGACTTGAAATGGAACAGATAACTACACAAAACAGTGCTAAGCTTTTTGGTATTTAAAGAGGATCTTATGAAAAAGAGTTTGAAAAAAATTATCTTACTTATGATGTTGATATCATCATACTCTTTTTCACTCTCTATCACAGATAAATATCCCAGTTATGCTTATGTATTTGCCGAGTTTGGTGTAGATGAATCTTATATTTATGACAGAGATTTTGAACAGTTTGTATTGCAAAATGAAAAGAAGATAAAAGCATTTTATAAACGTTCACTCAGTAGAGGAAAAGATCTCTTGCCTATGATGAAAGGATACTTGATGGATGACGGGCTATCCGATCTTTTTATCTATCTTTCTATGATAGAATCAGGTTTCTCCCCAGCCATTGTTTCACCTAAAAAAGCGGTAGGGTTATGGCAGTTTATGCCTGCAACAGCAAAGCACTACAATCTTTCTGTGTACAACACTTTTGATGAACGTTATGATCCCATAAGCTCTACAAATGCAGCGATAAACTACTTGAATAAACTTCACCGTCAATTTGGAAAATGGTATCTTGCGGCTATAGCATATAACTGTGGTGAAGGTCGTCTTGAAAAAGCCATTAAAAAAGCGGGTAGTGATGAACTTTCCATACTCATAGATGATAGAGATAAATATTTGCCTCTGGAAACAAGAGAATATATTAAAAAGATCTTACTTGTATCCATGATAGGTGAAAGTATGACATTGGATTTTGCACCGTTGGTAAAAGATATCTTACAGGTAGAGGTACTTGGTGGAACAAAGCTTAGAGAATTGGCCAAAATGATAGAGATGGATTCTTCACAACTATTAAATCTGAATAAGCAGTTTAAGGAAGGGGTGGTTCCTAAAGAAAAACCTGTTTATAACGTTACTATACCTGAAGAGAAAATGATAGCTTTTTATTTAAGATACGAAGTTCCAGCGGAGAAAAAGTCTATTAAACCTCATTTGATCTCACATTATGTGAGCTTGGGGGAAACTCTTGAAAATATTGCCAAAGAGTATCATAGTAGTGTTGAAGAGATAAAAGCAGCCAATCAGTTGAATGATGATTTCCTTATACTTGATACACTTTTAGTGATTCCTGTGAGTCAAGGGTTGTTTGAAGAAACTTTAAAGGATTAGAAGTTAAAAAACTAAAACAAGCAAAAATAAAGTCAAATGAAGTGATAATATTACCTAATATTTTATAAGAGGCTCAATGAAAAGACTAACAACAATTTTAACGCTTATAATGATGCTGACTTTAACATTTTTAACAACAGGTTGTTCTCAACGTAAAGGTGTAATAAAGCCTACTAAATATACGAGTGCAGCACGACATAAATCAACCATGCGTTCTTATAATGTACGAGGTAAGCGTTATCATCCGACTTTTGTAGAAGTTGGGCAAGAGATGCGTGGTATTTCCAGTTGGTACGGACCGAATTTTCATGGAAAATATACCAGTAATGGTGAAGTCTACAATATGCATGCCAGAACAGCTGCACATAAAACATGGCCTATGGATACTATGGTAAAGGTAAAGAACCTTCAAAATGGAAAAAGTACTATTGTTCGGATCAATGACAGAGGTCCTTTTGTACGAGGACGTATTATTGACTGTAGTTATACCGCAGGTAAAGAGATAGGACTAGATAGAATGGGCATTGCCAAGGTAGATATACAAGTGGTTGGATTTGCAGGTAAAGTACAGTCTGCTGCTACGATAGCGAAGCGTAAACGTACACATACTCAGACACGTATAAGATTGAGTAACTTTGGTGTACAGGTTGGAGCATTTAGACGTTATGAGGGGGCTCAAATTTATAAAAGAAAGCATGCAAGTTTATATCCTAGATACAAGACTGTCATTAAGAAATTCTCTGATGTAGATGGCGCGCCTTTATATCGTGTTTGGCTTATGGGGTTTGGATCTGAAGATGAAGCAAGAGACTTTAAAAACAGTAATGACCTGGCTGGTGCATTTATTGTAAGAAATTAAGAGGAAAATCAATGATAGAAGTAACAAGAGAAACAAAAGAGACACAAATTTCAGTCAAACTCAACCTTTATGGCAAGGGTGATGCTAAGATAAATACGGGTGTAGGTTTTTTTGACCATATGCTGGAAGCTTTTACAAAACATGCACATATTGACCTGGAAGTAAATTGTACAGGAGATACACATATAGATGACCATCACAGTGTAGAAGATGTAGGTATAGTTATCGGACAAGCCCTTAAAAAAGCTATCTATCCGGTGCAAAGCATAGAGCGTTTTGGAAATGCCACCGTAGTGATGGATGAAGCAAGTATCACTTGTGATATAGATCTCTCTAACCGTGGTTTTCTTGTGTATGAACTTCCTATAGGTGGAAAAGTAGGGGAGTTTGATGTGGAGTTGGTAGAAGAGTTTTTTAGAGCTCTTGCCTTTAACTTGCCACTTACACTTCATCTTATCTATAATCGCGGTAAGAACAAGCACCACATTATAGAAGGAGCTTTTAAAGCACTTGCTGTAGCACTGCGTAGGGCAGTTACACTCAATGAAAATGCTGGTATCCCAAGTACGAAGGGTGTACTGTGAGTATAGAACTGATCGTATTGGATGTAGATGGTACAATGACGGACAGTCATATCACCTATAGTGAAAATGGGGATGAGATAAAGTCATTTAATGTTAAAGACGGATTGGCTATTGCAAGTTGGAGAAGGCTTGGAAAACAAGTAGCGATCATCACTGGAAGATCTTCGAGTATCGTGGCTCGTCGTGCCAAAGAGTTGCACATAGAACATTTTTATCAAGGCATCCACAATAAAAGAGAGGTGCTAGAAGCACTTTTGGAAAAACTTGATCTAACGATGGAAAATGTTGCGGCTATTGGTGATGATCTAAATGATCTACAGATGTTGAGATCGGCAAAAATTTCATTTGTTCCCAGAGATGCAAGTGCTTATGTAGATAAGATAGCAACAGTTATTCTTTCTAAAAAAGGTGGGGATGGTGCTGTCAGAGAAATGATAGAACACCTTATCATCAACGAGGGACTTGAAGAGAAGTATTTGGAGCTATGGGATTAAAATTAGAAACACTGATCATTGTAGTAATTGTAGCTATTTTATCAGGAGGATTGATGGTAAAGTTTACCCATAAGTCTTCTGATGGAAAACGTTTTACCAAAGAGCTGGAATTTACCAATACAACATTTATAGAAGTGGATACAGCCACTATGCAGGGTAGGGCTTTTGGTACCTACGGTATACGTGATGCAGGAGTTTTAACTTTACATAACCTCAAATACCATACAAAAAATATAGAATTACTTCGTGCAAAAAAAGGTACCTATAAGGGTGATAAACTATATTTGGATGACAATATCACAGTAAATCAAAAAGAAGGTTATGACTATAGTGCCCAACATGCTGTTTATGATAAAAAAACAAAAATTCTTAATATTACTTCGGCTTTTACAGGGATAATGGATAAAAATACAATACATGGGTATACATTGCGTTATGATACGCAGAAGAAAGAGGCTTTTGGAAAGAGAATTGATGCAGTTGTTTATACGGCTGAAAAGTAATATCATGGTACAATATCTTTAAATTTAACAAAGGTTTTTTATTGAAATTTCTAAAAATTATACTTCTTATTTCTATCTCTATTACTCTTTTTGCTGAAAAAGTAGAAGTTACTTCTGATTCTATGAAAGCAGAGGATATGAAAAAAGAGGTGCATTTTATCGGTAATGTAAAGGTCAAACAGTTAAAAAGTTGGCTGCATGGAGATAAAGTTATTGTCTATTTTGATGAAAATAATGAAACAAAAATGTATGAAGCCATGGGTTCAGTGACTTTTGAATTTAAAAAAGAGAAAAGTTTTTATAAAGGCAGTGCTGACAAAGTAACCTATTATCCTACAAAGTCGCAATATATTTTAACAGGGAAAGCAGTCATAGATGATCTGATAAATAAGCGTCATATAAATGGTGATGAGATCACACTCGATATGATAACGGGTAATGCGAATGTTAAAGGTAATAAGAAAAAACCGGTAAAGTTTATTTTTGATATGGAGAACTCGAAATGAGTTTTCTCATCGAAGATGAAGCTTTTACGAGAAATCATTTAGTGATTTCCATGCATCAGCCTGTTGGGCAAGAAGTGATTGAAATGCGATATGGACTTTGTTCATATCGTATGAGAAGGAATTGAAAATGAGTACACCACGTGTTGTAGAAGCAGAGTTTATCAAGTCAGCACAAAGCATTGCAGACTCTTTACCTGAAGATATGAGTGAAGTTGTTTTTTTAGGTCGTTCAAACGTGGGCAAAAGCTCTACACTTAATTCACTTACACAAAGAAAGAATCTGGCTAAGAGTTCAGCTACTCCAGGGAAAACACAGCTGATCAATTTTTTTGAAACACGTTATTTATACAACGAAACAAGTTATCCTGTTCGTTTTGTGGATCTGCCTGGGTTTGGATATGCAAAAGTCTCTAAGACACTTAAAGAAGTATGGCAGAAAAACTTGGTAGAGTTCATACAACACCGTGTCTCCATACGACTTTTTATTCATCTGCGCGATGCACGTCATCCTCATGCCAAGATCGATGATGATGTGGAAAACTATATCTCAGACTTTATTCGTCCCGATCAGCGATATTTGACGGTTTTTACCAAGATAGATAAACTCAATCAAAAAGAGCGTGCAAAACTCAAAAGAGAATTTCCAGGCTCTATTACAGTTTCAAATCTTAAAAAAAATGGACACGATAGAGTACACTATGAGATACTTCAAACTATTTTTGGCGTAAATGATGAAGTTAAAAAGCAGGGTGAGGCAAAAGAGTGATAGAACTTGTAAAAGCAAAACTGAGTGACATTCCTGCTATGCAAATACTGGTAGCTTCCGAAGTAAAAGAAGGTGTCATCCTGAACCGTAGTGAGGATGAAGTGGCAACCAATATACGTTCATATGTTCTCGCTAAAGATGGAGAAAAGTTAGTAGGTTATGCAGCACTTCATGTGCATTCTAAACGACTTGCAGAGATACGAAGTCTCATTGTAGCTGAAAAATACCGTGGACAAAAGATCGGACAAAAAATTGTTGAGTTTACTTTGGAAGAAGCGAAAGCATTAAGCGTAGAAGAAGAGGTACTTGTTCTGACGTATTTACCTGCTTTCTTCGAAAAAATTGGGTTTAATGAAATCAATAAAGAGGCAATACATGAACATAAAATTTGGGCTGATTGTATTAAATGTATTCACTTTCCTGTATGCAATGAAATAGCGCTAGTCTATAAATTGTCATAAGGATCGAGTAATAATATATGGATAAATTAAACAGATCTTTATATTTTTCTTTCATTTGGTTATCAGTGCTTCTATTTATAGTGTTTTACCCGATGCTCATCTCTATTTATGTTTTTTTACCACTGCTTATAGGGGTTATGGGATATGTTTTCATACAAGGTATTGAAAAAGGGAAAACACGTTATATTTTTGTAGCGATCATCTATTTTATCAATCTTGAAGTGAATCTCTCTTTACCTTTTTTCTTGATCTTTATTTCGTCACTGCTTGTGTATGTTCTTTTTTATCACTCTTTATTTTACTTTCATAAATGTAGGATCTGTAGACCGGTATTAAGTGTATTACTCATAGATGCAGTCTATTTAGGATCTTTATTGTCTTATGACTTTATTTTTCAAACCAATAGTATTGTGTTAGACAATATATTGCTCTATTCACTTATTGTTGACCTCCTGATAGTGGTGATACTATGAGATATAAGATCGTAATAGCCATATTTTTACTCTTTTGGGGTGTAATGATAGCCAGACTGTATCATGTGAGTATTAAATCCAATTTTTATTATGAAGGATTGGCGAAAGATAATATAGAGAGAAAACGCTTTATAAAGCCTGTCAGGGGTGAAATAAGTGATCTTAACGGTAATCTTCTTGCTATGAACCAGATAGGTTTTTCTATCTCTATCGTACCCCATCTAAAAGTAAAAAAAGATGAGGGGGAAAAGAATAAGTTAGAAAGTATCGTTGATAAACTTGTAGAAACTTTTCCTGATCTCAATAAAACAATTATGATGAAAGTGTATAAAAAGTACAATTCTCCCTATAATCATGCGTTTATTAAAGTAGTGGATTTTATTCATTATCCTGATATGATGGGTGCCTATCCTAAATTGAGTTTACATAAAGAGATCAAGATAGAGGCTGAAACAAAACGTTACTATCCTTATGGAAAGTATGGTGCCCATATTGTCGGCTATACAGGAAGATCAAATAAAAAAGAGAATAAGAAAGACCCGGTAGTTAAGGAAGTAGGCAAGATAGGAAAAAGTGGTTTAGAGAGGTACTACAATAGTGTTTTAGAGGGAGAGTTGGGTTATGAAGTAAGTAAAGTAACAGCAACCAATAAAGCAATAGATGTACTGGAAAAAAAATTACCAGAAGACAATAAAGATCTTCAGCTCAATATAGATATCAATCTACAACAAATGATATATGAACGATTTGGTGAAGCAACAGGTGTTGCCATAGTGATGAGAACCAACGGTGAAATCTTATCTGCAGTAAGTTACCCTTCTTATGATCCAAATCTTTTTGTGGGTGGGATCAGCTCTAAAGACTGGAAAGCCCTTCAGCAAGATCTCGCACATCCTTTCACCAATAAATTTATCCACGGAACCTATCCTCCGGGCTCAACGATAAAGATGGGAATGGCATTGGCATTTTCAAAATCTCTAAAAGGTGTTTTAGCCAATGAAGAATATTGTTCCGGATTTATCACTTTGGGAAAAGGAAAAGGTAAGCATAAATTCAGATGTTGGTCCAGATGGGGGCATGGTGATGTCCATTTACGAAAAGCAATACGGGAAAGTTGTGATGTTTATTTCTATAATAAAAGTTTAAAAGTAGGTATCAATGCTATGGCAAAACACCTTAGATCATTTGGATTAGGAGTAAAAACAGGTGTAGATCTACCAAAGGAATACAACGGTGTTATACCGGATAAAGCATGGAAAATGAAACGCTTCAAGCAACCATGGTACATGGGTGAAACCGTTATTGCATCCATAGGACAAGGTTATGACCTTGTGACCCCTTTGCAAGTGGCCCGATATACCGCTCTTATGGCAACATCAAATCTTGTGACACCAAGTATTGCAAGGATAGTTGATGGAAAACCCACCAAGAGAAAAATTGTTCCTATGCAGTTTGATCCCTATAATTTAAGCGAGATAAGAAAAGGGATGTATGATGTGTGTAACAGTAAAAAGGGAACAGCATTTAAAACGATGAGTAAGTTGCCTATTATAGTTGCGGGTAAAACAGGTACATCACAAGTAGTTTCCATCCCTCAATCAACGAAAAAGCGTCTTAAAGAAGAGGAGTTGGCTTACTACAGTAGATCGCATGCATGGATTACTACGTATGCACCTTATGATAAGCCTAAATACATTGTGACCGTATTGGTAGAGCATGGTGGGCATGGAGGAAGTACTGCAGGCCCTATTGCTGCAGATATCTATAAGTGGCTTTATAGCAATGGATATTTTGGAAAATCTGAATTAGATGAATTTTAGAAGTATTTTTTTCTCGTTTCCAAACTCAGTTTGGGAACGAGATCAACTTGCACCAAAGGAAATGCCTACTATACATTCCCTATTGATGGATTTAGATATTACATATTCTGTAAAGTATTATTTAAAAAGAGACCTAAGATAATGATCAAACTTATTCCCGCAGATTTATTATAAAGTTTGTTTGCGGTAATAAATACAAGTAGCAGTGTAGCCACGATCATCGTAGCGATATCAAAGAGATACATAGGTGCATTGATAGCCATAGGGTTTACCAAAGCTGCTGCACCCAGTACTACTGTTGTATTTGCCATGTTTGAACCGATGATGTTTCCTATAGCCATATCAACTTTCCCCTTCATAGCAGCAGAGATACTGACAACCAATTCAGGAAGAGAGGTTCCTAGAGAAATCATAATAATACCAATGATCCATTCACTGATCCCAAAATCTCTAGCAATCTCAGAAGCACTCTCTACTGTAAAGTGTGCGCCAACGATCACTAAGATGAAACCACCAAAAAGAATTGGTATGACTTTTGCCCATGAAAAAGTACTTTCATCAAGATCTTCCAGATCTTCTTCAGGTATATTCTTGGCATCTTGAAGTAAAAAGAGTAGATAGGCTCCCATTAAAAGGAGTAAAAGTGCAGCATCAAATCTGGAGATAATACCGTCAAGTATCATGAGAATAAAGACAAGAACAGGTACTAAAGCCCATGTACTGTCTTTAGCAAAAAAATCTCTTGCCGGATTTATCTTTGTTGAGATAAGAAAAACGGTTGCCAAGACCAGGGTAATGTTGAGTACATTACTTCCTATGACATTGGCTATAGCGATATCTGGTTTACCATCCATGCTTGCAGCTATACTTGCTGCCATCTCAGGTAAAGATGTACCTAGAGCAATGAGTGTTGCCCCGATGATAAACTCTGGGATCTTAAATTTTAAAGCGATACGTTCACTTTGATTGATGAGCAGATCCGCACCCCAGATCAAAACGCCCATGGCGATAACAAAAATGACAAAATTCATTGATTTCCTTAACTATTAATTAGTGACTTGTTCTTACTATAAGACTTGAAGGTAGATCAAATGCCTCTATGATCTCTTTTTCTCTAGCTCTCATCTGACCATCATCTGTTTCATGATCAAATCCGAGAAGATGAAGTAAGCCATGGATGAAAAGTAATGAGAGCTCATCTTGTATGGTATGTCCAAACTCATCTGCTTTTTCTTTCACAAAATCTGCAGAGATCACGATCGATCCTAAAGGCATGCCAAAGATAGATTGTTCCGTAAAAGGAGCATCCATAGGAAAACTAAGTACGTCTGTCGGTTTGTCCTTGTCTCTGTGTTCCTGATTGAGTTCCTGTATAGTCTCATTATCTGTGATAATAAGTTCTATCTCTTTGGTTGTAAGACTTTGGGCTATTTTTTCAAGTCCATCAATATCTAATGGTAGGCTGGTTTGATTCTCTAAGTCTATAATTTTCATGCTCGAAGTTTACCCAAATCTTGGTAAAATGGCAGTAAATTAAAGAAGGAATATTGATTATGTTATATTTGAGCCAAAGGCGAAACTTTTACGAGAAATCATTTAGTGGTTTCATGCATAAGGCTTTAGCCAAAAGTGAGAGGAATTTTTATGGAGCTTTGCTTCATAAAAAGGAGAAAGTATAATGAAAAAGGCTGTATGTATTATTTCTGGTGGTATGGATAGTGCCTTAAGTGCCAAGATGGCACAAAAAGAGGGCTATGAGATCATTGCTTTACATTTTAATTATGGACAACGTACCCAAGCCAAAGAGTTAGAGTGCTTTCGAAAGATCGCTAAAGATATTAATGCAAAAAAATCTTATGAAATAGACTTAGGTTTCTTTGAACAGATCGGCGCATCAGCTTTAACTGATATGAGTATAGACGTTCCTACAGGAGGAGTTGAAGAGGGTGTCCCTATTACTTATGTTCCTTTTAGAAATGGTATTTTTCTCTCTATAGCAGCTGCAGTAGCAGAAAAACATGCAGCAGAAGACCTTTTTATAGGTGTAGTTGAAGAAGACAGCAGTGGATATCCCGATTGCCGAGAGAGTTACATTGAACAGATGCAAAAAGCGATCAATATGGGTACAAAAGAGGAAACTAATTTAGAGATAAAAATGCCTCTTGTATCATTGAAGAAAAGTGAAATTGTACAGAGGTCTTTGGATTTTGCTGTTCCATTAGAAGATACTTGGAGTTGTTATCAGGAAGAAGAGAAAGCATGTGGTGTATGCGATAGTTGTAGGTTACGTTTACGTGGTTTTGAACAGGCAGGTATGAAAGACCCTATTGCATATCAATAGGGTTCATTATTTATGAACGTTGCTGAAAGCCGTTGGCGATAAATGCAAATTCATATTGATATGTAGGATATTTGGTTAATCCTTCAGATATAAATTGATTTCTGGTTATCTGTCTATCCCATAATCGATACATCAGTGTCTTAAACCACGCTTTTTTTTCTGCTGTTTCTAGAGCTATTCTCTTATATTTCGGATTGTCTCTAGTGCTTAGTGCAACTTCTTTCATAGTTTTATTAAAAATGGCTTCTTTTTGAGGTGTTGGTTTTTGATAAGTTGTTGCAGATGTTGATGGAGTAAGAGAGTTCATCGAGTCAGTACAACCCGTAAAGCTCAATCCTGCAAGTACGGCAATTAATAATTTCATCTTCATGTCTGTTTCCTTATTTATATTTATTATGAAGTATATCAAAATGAACCAAAATTTATGAAAGAATAAACTTACAGTTTTTTCTATCTTTTTTGATTTTATTATAAGGTCCAAATATTCCATTCATTACGATATAGACACCATCCTTATTTAATGTTTGCAAGTACCCGAAAGCTGAAGAAAGGTTTGCTGTAGCCTCTACAGGGTCTATAGAATAGGGTACCATCGCACCTGTTAAGACAATGCGTTTTTCCAAATCCCCATCAGCCAAATACTCAGCAGTAATATTCATGCTGTCAGTGCCATGAATAATGATAATATCATCATATTTGGAGTGATTAATGGTAGCTAAGAGTAGTAACCTGTCTTGATTGTTGATGTGAAGGCTGTCTTTTCCTATTATATTTATAATTTCAAATTCACAAAGCCATTTTGATGCGATGTTTTTTAATGCAGTTGCTGTATTATCTATAAGAAGTTCACCGTTTAGTGGGTGATAGACTTTGTTAAATGTCCCACCAGTGTTAATAAGTAATATTTTTTTAGGTGTCGGCATTTTCTGTCTTCCTATACTGAATTTCAATTTCTGTTATTTGTACAATTCTTTTATCGATTGTTCTATATTTTACCTCAATAATGGTAAAATACGGGAATTTATTTTAGGAGTACTAATTATGATCATGAAAGGCAAAAAAGGTGTCATTTTAGGCATTGCCAATAAAAAGTCTATCGCGTACGGCATAGCAAAAGCTTGTCAAGAGCAGGGTGCCGAGATGGCCATTACATTTCTAAATGAAAGATTTGAGCAAAAATTAGCGCCTATCGCAGAAGATCTGGAGTGTGGAGCAAGACTTTATCCTTGTGATGTAAGTAAACCAGAAGAGATAAAAGCACTCAAAGTTTCTCTTGAAAAAGATATGGGTCAAATAGATTTTATCGTGCACTCTATTGCTTTTGCTCCTAAAGAGGGATTAAGTGGTCGTTTTGTAGATATAAGTAAAGAAGCATTTGATGTGGCTATGGATATCTCTGTCTATTCACTCATCGAGATCGTAAGAGAGTTAAAACCTATTCTTTCAACAAGTTCATCTGTATTGACACTCAGCTACTATGGCGGAGTAAAATACATCCCTAACTATAACCTTATGGGTGTGGCTAAAGCGGCTTTAGAGATGACGACAAAATATCTTGCTGAAGACCTTGGAAAAGATGGCATTAGAGTCAATGCTATTTCAGCTGGTCCTATCAAAACACTTGCAGCTGCAGGTATAGGTGACTTTTCATTCATGCTCAAATGGAATGCAGCACACTCTCCACTCAAAGAGAATGTAACCATCAACCAGGTAGGAAACTCCGGTATGTATCTGCTTTCAGACTTAAGTTCAGGTGTGACGGGTGAAGTACATTATGTGGATGCCGGGTATAACATCATGGGTATGCCAGCTGTTGAGTTTGATGAAAATGGTAAACCACATATTGCTTGGAACGGAGAGTCTAAATAGGCTTTGCCTATTTTAAATTAAAAATTAAAAATTAGCAATTAAAAATTGCTGTTTGCATTGCTCTAAGCAATGCCTTTATTTGAAAGAATTGTATGAAAGACTCTCTGGAATACTTAGCGAAAAAAACTTTTTTTGATAAAGTGCTGACTATCTATGGTCGTAATGCTGTTCTTGAAGCACTTGAGGATGAGGCCGTTACCATCCATAAACTTCATCTCTCTAAGTCAAACAAAGATGCTTCTGTGCTCGAACAGATGAAAAGCATCGCTAAAAAAAGAGAGATAGAAGTAGCTTATCACGATAAAAACAGGCTTTCTCGTATCTCAAAAAATGCTAAACAAGATCAGGGAGTGGCACTTGATATTGTTTTAGAGCATTTTGGTAATGAAGAGCATTTTATCTCCTCTCATAAAAGTTATCGTATCATCGCACTTGATGGGGTAACCAATCCTCAGAACTTAGGGATGATCATCCGCTCCTGTGCCGCTGGAAATGTAGATGCTATCTTGCTTCCTACTAAGGGGGCTGCACAGATATCACCATTGGTGATCAAAGCCAGTGCAGGCACACTTTTCAAAATGCCTATCATCAAAACGTCCAATCTCAAAAAAACACTGGAATCATTTAAAAAAAATGGTGCTGACCTTTATACTCTCTCTTCTCATGCTTCTGGGAGTTACAAAGAACAAGAATATAGTGATAAAACCATCTTTGTGCTGGGTAACGAGAGTGAAGGTGTAAGTAAGCCTGTAGAAGCTCTTTGTAATGAAAGTATAGCCATACCTATGCAACGTGGAGTTGAGTCTCTTAATGTGGCTGTCACTGCTTCTTTACTGGCATTTCTGTAATAGGTCCTCTGAATATGCTATACTCTTTATACTATTAAGGAGTGAACATGGCAGAAGAGAACAAAGACCTTTTTTCTAAACTAGGTATAGATATTAATGACAACAAAATCAATATAGACATCAACCAAACCAAAGATTTTTTTAATACTTTAAAGAAAACATTTGAAGCAGCTGCTCAGAATATCCAGAAGGATATCTCAGAGGGTAGAGTAGATATGTCTAAAAATGTGGGTATAAAGATAGACAAAGAAAATATCAATATCGATTTAAAAAAAACCAAAAGTTTCATTGAGGATTTTGGTAAAAAGATAGAAAGCTTCATAGGTGAGATAGATAAAACAGTGGATGACATTGGGAAGAAGTAAAAATGTTTGAATATTTGGTTCACATAGAATTAATACTTATACATTATAATGTTTAAAAATTATTAAAAGGATTTTCATTATTATGAAAAAATCGTTACTATTACTCTTGACATCTACTAGCATCATATTTGCAGCTACTGGAGCCGAACTTATAAAAACAAACTGTGCATCATGCCATATGTTGACTTCACCGACACCTGATATGATACCAACACTTAAAGCTCCAGCCATGGATGCGGTGATGTTTCATATCAAATTGGATATAAAAAAGAAAAAAGATATCAAAGATTTCATTGTAGACTATACGCAAAATCCGGCAGCAGCAAAATCGGTTTGTGAATCTAACAAAGTACAAAAGTTTGGAGTCATGCCATCACTTAAAGGTAAGGTATCAGAACAAGACTTAGCAACGATCGCAGACTATATGATCGATAATTATCCGGCACAAAAATTTGTTGCGATGATTAAAGAGATCCAAAGAAACGATAAAATGAATGCATTGCTTAACTCACCGTTTCTCATCAACAAAGAGAATTTACCTCATATGACGAAGATACTTCTGCAAAATTGGGATAAGGCTACACTGGGCTTGAGTAGCGATCAAAAAGAGAAACTACTTGTTGTACGTAAAGAGACGATGAGTGCAGTGATGAAGATCAAAAAGCAAGTTAAGGTTTTAGAAGCTGAAATCATCGAAGCGATGGTAGATGGAGAAGATCCTAAAAATGTACATGCAAAAGTAGATGATGTAGCCAAACATAAAGCTGAAGCGACAAAAGTACATCTAAAATGTATCTCTGATACTATCGGCATCTTGAGTGATGAGCAATTGGAGTTTTTATTCCCATTCTGGGATATGTGACAGATTTAGAGGGCTTACCCTCTGATCTCTAAAAAGTTCTTGGTAGAGATGTCATCCCAAGGTTTGTTTACCTTTACAAAATCCTCATAACTCTTTAACACACGTTTAAAATCATCACTTTTAGCACTTTCATCTACCAGCACTTCACTAAGCGCAATTTTAGCAGCATCCATCATCTCTTTAGGGAATGTTCTTATCTGTACATTTTTTGGAAGTTCCTGCAGGGCTTTGGCATTTTTATATCTGAACTCTTGAAGCATATTGCCTGTCATCTCTTCGCTGGCTGCTGTAATAATGGCTTGATGTTCAGCACTTAGCTTCTCCCATCTTGCTTTGTTGAAAGTGATCTCCAAGATAGAACCCGGTTCATGCCAACCTGTATAGTAATAGGGAGCTGCTTTTGCAAAGCCCATCATGCTGTCTAGTGCCGGACCTACCCACTCTGTTGCATCTATGGTACCGCGCTCAAGTGAAGTGTATATCTCTCCGGCCGGCAGCAGTACAGGGTTTGCCCCGAGTTTCTTCATCACCTCTCCACCAAGTCCAGGGATACGCATTTTTAAACCTTTAAGGTCAGCCAGAGAGTTGATCTCTTTTTTAAACCAACCACCCATCTGTGGGCCGGTAGTACCACCTATGAGAGGGTAGAGGTTGAACTTACCGTACATCTCACGCCAAAGTTCATACCCGCCGCCAAATTTCATCCATGTGATCATCTCTTCACTTGTAAGTCCAAGAGGCATCCCTCCGAAAATGGAAAATGCAGGATTTTTCCCTTTCCAGTAGTAGACACCTGAGTGGAAAGCATCTATCTGTGCTGCGGAAGTAGAGTCAAAGACTTGAAGGGCAGGGACTAGAATGTTTTTTGCGTAGACTTTTATCTCAAGGTTTCCTCCACTGAGTTCAGAACAACGTTTGGCAAATGTATCGACCCCAGTACCCATGATGGGGAAATGTGCAGGCCAAGAGGTGGCAAGTTTAAGTGTGACTTTTTTACTTCTGTTGATGTTGGCAGATGTGCCTTCGGCTGTTTTTTCTTCAGCTCTATGGCAACCTGACAATGCTAAAGCTGTAGCACCTAATGCTGTTGTGGTAATAAAGTCTCGTCTTTGCAAAATAAATCCTTAATTAATAGATTAAATAGTAACATAACAATCGTTTTAAAGGGGTAAAATTGAAGTGTCATATTTGTAGTAAAGAGTGTTCTGGCTTCGTGGATGAAAAAACTAGTATTGAGTATGGTTATTGTAAAACATGTGAGTATATTTTTAAATCACATGAACACCATCAGGACTTCTCTATACAAAAAGAGCGTTACAACTTGCATGAGAATGATGAGAATGATGAGGGTTATCAAGCCTATTTCAAACGCTTTTTAGATTTTACGCTACCTTTGGTAGGCAAACCAAAAACAGCCCTTGATTTTGGCTGTGGAAGAAGCTGCCTTTTGGCAACCCTTTTAGAAAAAAAGGGTATTAAGTGTGACTACTATGATCCTATCTATCATCCCAATACACTAAATGATAGTAAAAAATATGAACTTATTGTATCAACGGAAGTTTTTGAACACTTACATCAACACAGAGTTGTATTTGAAAGTCTATTGGAACGATTGGAAGAGGGTGGGTATTTGGCTCTTCAGACACAGTTCCATCCTAATGATGTAGGAGCATTTAAGAAATGGTACTACCATCAAGACCCAACACACATCGTCTTTTTTACCGCTCAGACTTTTAGGGTTTTATGTGAGATCTATGGTTGTGAATTTGTGGGGGATAATGGGAAGAATATGGTGGTGATAAAGAAGAGTGCCTAAAACAGGCTATTCTCTTCTTTATATAATTAAACTAGCGCTTTTCATACAGAGATTGACTTCTTGCATTGAGCATTGTTGGTCTATTTGATAGATATTCGTCAACTGCTATAGCACATTCACGACCTTCATAGATAGCCCATACTACCAGTGACTGACCTCTACGCATATCACCGGCACTAAAGACACCTTCTACTGAAGTTGCATAATCTTTTGTTGCTATGTTACTTCTGGTATCTGTCTCAAGTGATAACTCTTCGATCACACCCGTTTGCTCAGGTCCAAGGAACCCCATAGCCAAGAAAATTAGATCTGCTTTTAATATAAACTCAGTACCAGCTAGCTCTGTAAATCCTTTTGCACCCCATTCAATTTTTACACAGTTGATACCTTTAACATTACCCTCTTCATCTTTTATAAATGATTTTGAAAGAATATTAAAGTCCATTTTACACCCTTCTGTTTGAGAAGTAGAGAGCTTAAAGATTCTTGGATAGAGTGGCCAAGGCATCTCATCTGTACGCTCCAGAGGTGCTTTTGGCATTAGCTCGATTTGTGTGATGGAAGCTGCATTTTGACGAACTGAATTTCCAACACAATCGCTACCGGTATCACCACCGCCTATGACTACAATATGTTTCCCTGTTGCTAAGATCTCTTTTTCTTTAGGGATGGTCTCACCCTCTATACGACTGTTACATTGTGATAAAAACTCCATAGCGAAATGAACACCATTTGCATCACGGTTTTCTATCGGTAAATCTCTAGGCAGAGATGCCCCTCCGCAAAGAACAACAGCATCATATTTGTCTTGAAGCGTTTTAAGGGGAATATCAACACCGATATGCGCACTTGTAATAAATTCTATGCCTTCTTCTTTCATTAGATCAACACGGCGTTGTACTACTTTTTTCTTATCTAGTTTAAAGTTAGGAATACCATAACGAACAAGTCCACCGATACGTTTGTCACGCTCATAAACACTAACGCTGTGCCCAGCTTTATTAAGCTGATTTGCAACACTGAGACCTGCAGGACCTGAGCCAACAACTGCCACTTTTTTACCACTGCGTGTTTTAGGTATTTGAGGTTTCATCCACCCTTTTTTATAGGCTTTTTCTATGATAGCGTACTCAATACCCTTGATGCTAACAGCATCATCGTTCATCCCAAGTACACAAGCAGTTTCACAGGTTGCCGGACAGACTCGCCCTGTAAATTCTGGAAAGTTATTTGTACTCATTAGTGAGCGAAAAGCATGCTCCCATTTTCCTCTATATATCTGATCATTAAATTGAGGTATAAGGTTACCTAGTGGACAGCCGTAACTACTGTGACAAAAAGGAATACCGCAATCCATACAACGAGCACCTTGCAGTTCCATCTCTTCTTTACTTAAAGGTGTTGTAAACTCATTATAATGTTTTACTCTCTCAACAACTGGTGATAGAGTAAAGTTTTTTCTTTCGTAATCTTTAAATCCTGTTATCTTTCCCATAATCCAACTCTCCTTAAGCGCTTAAATGTGCTGTAACATCTTGTTCATCTTTTCTTCTCTTAAGATGTGCAAGTACTCGTTTATAATCTATTGGCATGACTTTAATAAATTTAACTTTATTAGTTTCCCAATCATCTAAGATTTTAGATGCTTCTTTTGAAGAAGTATATTTAATATAGTTTTCAATCATACCTTTTACTTCATTTTCATCTTCAACTGTTTCAATTTTGTCTAGATCAACCATTTCGTCATTTATTCTTTGAGATAAATTATTATGCTCATCATAGATATAGGCAATACCACCACTCATCCCAGCAGCAAAATTCTTTCCAATTTCGCCAAGGATGACAACTCGACCACCGGTCATATATTCACAGCCATGATCACCAATAGCTCCAACAACAACTTTGGCACCTGAGTTACGCACACAAAAACGCTCACCGGCAAGACCGTAAATATATGATTCACCACTTGTAGCACCATAGAAAGATACATTACCAAGTATTACATTATCATTTGCTTCGTAGGTTGCATCTGCTGGTGGATATAAAATTAGTTTACCACCACAAAGTCCTTTACCGAAGTAATCATTTGCATCACCCTCTACTTCAAAGGTAATTCCGCTATTGACAAAGGCACCAAAACTTTGACCGCCACTTCCTGTCGCTTTAAAGTGAATCGTATCATCACTGAGTCCATCCTCCCCATACTTGCGAGTCATCTCAGCTGAGAGCATTGTTCCGACTGTACGGTTGATATTTCTAAGTTTTATCTCCTCTTTTATTTGAGTAGCATCTTTTAGTGCTGGTTGTGCTAATTTAATCAGCTCGTTATCAAGTGCAATACCCAAACCATGATCTTGGTTGGTAGTATTAAAAGCTGTATCATCAGATCTTAAGTGAACTCTGTGAAGCAGTCTGTCTAGTTGTAGATGTTTCGCTTTCCAGTGCTCAACTCCCTCACGAGCTTTAAGTTTATCTGTACGACCAACCATTTCGTTAATAGTTTTAAATCCAAGTTCTGCCATCACTTCACGCAGATCTTGCGCGATAAATTTAACATAGTTAACAACATGTTCAGGTTTACCAGTATATTTAGCTCTTAAATCTTTATCTTGCGTTGCGATTCCAACCGGACAAGTATTTAAGTGACACTTTCGCATCATGATACAACCCTCAACTACAAGTGCAGCAGTTGCGATACCCCATTCTTCAGCACCAAGTAAAGTTGCTATGGCTATATCACGTCCAGTACGCAACTGACCATCAGTTTGTACGACTATGCGTGAGCGCAGACCATTTTTCACAAGGGTTTGATGCGTTTCAGCTAAACCAAGTTCCCAAGGCAGACCGGCATGTTTGATGGAAGTTTGAGGAGATGCTCCCGTTCCACCATCAAAACCTGAGATAAGAACAACATCAGAGTGTGCTTTTGCTACACCTGCAGCAATAGTTCCAACACCAACTTCAGATACCAGCTTCGTATTGATACGAGCTTGAGTGTTTGAATTTTTAAGGTCATGAATCAACTGTTTCAGATCTTCGATCGAGTAAATATCATGGTGTGGCGGAGGAGAGATAAGTCCAACTCCCGGAGTAGAGTGTCTTGTTTTACCAATGATCTCATCCACTTTATGACCTGGAAGTTGACCGCCTTCACCCGGTTTTGCACCTTGTGCTAGTTTAATCTGAATCTCTTCAGAGTTTACCAAATAGTTCGCCGTTACACCAAAGCGTCCAGATGCAACTTGTTTGATCTTAGAGTTTTTATCTGTACCAAATCTTGAAGCATTTTCTCCACCTTCTCCTGTATTACTTTTTGCACCTATAGAGTTCATAGCAATAGCGAGCGTTGTATGTGCCTCTTCGGAAATAGAACCATAAGACATTGCTCCTGTAGCGAAACGAGTGATAATAGAATCAACAGATTCTACTTCGTTAATATCAATAGGGTCAAGACGCTTAAAGTCAAGAAGTGAACGCAGAGTTACAAAAGCTTCTTGCGGTTCATCAATTAACTTAGCATATTGTTTGTATGTTTTGTAGTCATTATTTTTTGTAGAGTTTTGCAGTAAAAAGATTGTCTCTGGTGTAAAGAGATGATTCTCTCCTCGTTGGCGATATGCATAGTGACCACCGACAGGCAAGTCATTTGCTTCTATTCTCTCATGAGGATAAGCAATAGCATGACACAATAGAGTCTCTTCTTCGATTGTATCAATACCGATACCCTCTAGACGAGTTGGTGTTCCTTTGAAGTAGTTATCAACTAGATTTTGTGAAAGACCAACAGCTTCAAATATCTGCGCTCCAGTGTATGATCTGATAGTAGAAATCCCCATCTTAGACATAACCTTGAAGATTCCTTTTCCTATTGCCGTGATGTAGTTCTCTATGGCTTGATCATGTGTGACTGATTCATCAATCATTTTGCGTTTACGCATATCTTCAATGGTTTCAAATGCTAAATAAGGGTTGATCGCATTAGCTCCATAACCGATAAGTGTAGCAAAATGGTGGATTTCTCTTGCTTCACCTGTTTCTATAACTAAACCACAATTGGTTCTGATACCCTCAGTGATGAGGTGATGATGTACAGCACTTGTTGCTAGAAGTGTAGGAATCGCTGCTTGCTTTTTGTTAATGCCTCTTGTTGAGAGAATAATGACTTGAAATCCTTCCCTAACTGCATCGCTTGCTTGTTTGACAATAGAGTCTAGTGCATCTTTCATTGAGGCACTTTTAGTAGAATCAAAAAGAATACTGATTTTTTTTGAACGGAAGTTAAATTCATTAATCCCATTTAGTTTTTCAAACTGTTCATTGGTTAAGATCGGGGATTTAAGTTTAATGAACTTACGGTCTTCATCTACTTCTTGAAAGAGATTTCCTTGTGGTCCAATATATGAAGTCAATGACATCACAGACTCTTCTCTGATCGGGTCAATAGGAGGGTTTGTTACTTGTGCAAAGAGTTGGTGGAAATAGTTATAAAGATTGATAGAAGCGTTTGAGAGAACTGAGAGTGCTGCATCATTACCCATTGAACCTGTTGCTTCATAAGCTGAATTTGCCATTGGTGCCAGGATGACTTTCAAATCTTCTTGTGTGTAGCCAAAGCATTTTTGACGCTGAAGTACAGTTTTATGGTTTGGTTGTTTTGCATCCTGATTGAGTGCTAGATCGTCGAGATTTATTTTTTGTTTTTCTATCCATTTGCCATAGTCATGACCACCAGAAATATCTGCTTTGATCTCATCATCACTAATGATGCGACCTTGTTCTAAATCTGCTAAAAACATCTTACCTGGTTGTAGCCTTCCTTTTAGAACGATCTCATCTGATGGGAATTCTAAAGCACCTTGTTCAGATGCCATAACTAAAATATTGTCTTTAGTTAGTGAGTAGCGAGAAGGGCGGAGACCGTTTCTATCTAGCGTCGCACCAACGATTTTTCCATCCGTAAAAGCAACAGATGCAGGACCATCCCATGGCTCCATAAATGTAGCGTGATACTCATAAAAAGCTCTACGCTTTTCATCCATCTCTTCACTTTTCCAAGCTTCAGGAATCATCATCATCATAACATGAGGAAGAGGGCGACCGGCTAGTGTTAACAACTCTACAACATTATCTAAAACTGAAGAGTCAGAGCCTTTAGCTTCGTTGATGAGGTAAGGATAAATTTTGTTTAGCTCATCTTCACTAAAGAGTTTTGATTTAAGCATAGACTGGCGTGCACGCATCCAGTTAATGTTTCCACGGAGCGTATTTATCTCACCATTATGGGCAATGTAGCGAAATGGTTGTGCTAACGGCCATGACGGGAAAGTGTTTGTTGAGAAACGACTATGAACCAGTGCAAGAGCTGACTCATAATCCGGTTCGCTTAGATCAGCAAAATAGAGAGGCAGCTGCTCTGTAATGAGTTGACCTTTATAAGAGATAGTTTTACATGACATTGAGGGCATATAGAAATACCCTGTACCATTAATCGGTGAAGCAGTTACTTGTGCTTGTGCGTATTTACGAATAACAAAAAGTTTACGCTCAAACGCCTCAGCATCTTGAAGCTCAGGATTTCGCTTTACAAACACCTGCTCTACATATGGCTCTATAGCTTTAACTGTCTCACCCAAGGATTCATTTAAAGTTGGAACTCGTCTCCAACATATAAACTCTTGCCCAAGCTCTTCAATACAATCTTCAACAATAGATTTGCACTCAGAATAGGCTTCAGGGTCTTTTGGGAGAAAGACAACCCCTACACCATAGTGACCAAATTCAGGTAAAGTGATTCCCTCTTCTTTAAGCACTCTTCGTAAAAACTTATCAGGCATCTGTGTTAATATGCCCGCACCATCACCAGAGTTCTTCTCCGCACCAACAGCACCGCGATGTTCAAGATTTGCTAAAAGGGTAAGACCTTTTTGCACGATATCATGAGATGCATCCCCTTTAAGGTGAGCAACAAAACCTACACCACAGGCATCATGTTCAAATTCCGGATCATAAAGACCCTCTCTTTTTGGTAAGTATTCTGCTTGCATAACTCTCCTTTTTTATAATATCTTAATCAAAAATAATAATAATTATTTGTAAATAGTATCTAAATTAGGATTAAATAAGTTAGAAAGGAGGTGATATAATTTTTTAGTAAGGAAAGGAATGGTCAGGAGTAAAGTCTAAAATAGACTATACTCTTCTTTGATCGTGTTGAGGATACTTTTATCTGCATTATAGATAAATGCATAGTTAAAGAGTGTATTTTTAAGTAGTTCACGTACCTCTTCTTCACTCTCAAACCAGTGAGGACGGTCGATGCCTGGTACTTTGGTTTTAGGTGGAGTAATGACAATACCTTTAACCCACATGTTGCTGCGTTTGATGTATTCTCTTGCTTCTACTATGTCTTTTATGTTGTCTGTGAATATAGCAACCTTATCACTTTTACTGGGTTTGGTACTTTTAAGTTCACCATCTATGAAAACAGGTATAAAATGTTTGGTATATTTGATGCGGTCAACAGAGTAAGGAAGATCTTGTGTCTTACAAAAGTGTACTACGCGTAGAAGGTATTCCAAATGAAAAGGGATGAGTTCTTTCTCCTGATAGACATATCCGTCAACTTTAAAGGTAGATTTGAAAAGTGTATCAGAGATAGGATACCCTTCTACTTCTCTGTCGAGTTTTTTTATGTCCGGTTTGATAAGTTGCATAAGCTCCTTGTCTGCTCCGACAAAAAGACCGCTGTCTGAGTTAAGTATCTGTTCAAAAGCTTTACGCCAGTCATTTGCAATAAAAGAGATGTTTCCTTTATGTAAAAGTATCATTTTAAGGAAGGTAAGTTCATGCTCAGAGAGTAGAAAAAACTTTGACTCTTTTTTGATGATCACATAACGGATGAGCTTAAAAGCTGCGAGTTGGATGTCTGAGACTTCTATCCATGCGATCTCTTCATCTTTTCTTACGATACTGTCATCATCATATACGATGGCATATGCACCGTTGGCTATGGCCTGGTCTATCTCTTCCTGATTTGATGAAAAGAAAAGATCACCGTGTTCCACCTTTGAATAGTAAACTGTTGCAGACTCTATGGCTTGTACTTTCGGTGTATTGCTGAGTGTTCCCTCTGTGAGGTTTAAGATATCTTCTATTTTCATAATTAGCCCAATTAACCTATGTTCGTTCCAGCCGTTTTAGGCTTTTCTGGACGGATCATACAAAGGCCGTCACCATCTTTGGCTGCAAGTAGCATACCCTCACTTGTCATACCCATAAGTTTTGCCGGCTTGAGGTTGGCTACGACACAGACTTGTGTGTTAAGCATATCCTCTGCAGAGTACCACTCTTTGATACCCGCAACCACTTGTCTGGGCTTTTCTTCACCTACATCTACTTGAAGTAGAAGGAGTTTCTTACTTTTGGGTACCTCTTCAGCTTTTACAATCGTACCTACTTTAAGAGAAGTTTGGAAGAATTGGTCTATGCCTATAAGTGCTATACCAGCTTCTTTCGTATCCTTTTTTGCTTCTGTTTTTTTAGGTTCAGCTTTAGGTTCAGGTTTTTTATCTACAGGTTCTGCTTGCTCCAATAACGGTTCTTCTATACGAGGGAAAAGAGGGTCTACTTTTTCCAGTACAAATGGTTCAAGAAGTTTTGTATCTTTTACCATACTGTTCCAAGAGCTATTGTCTATGGTGAAGTGCAATGCATTTGAAATCTTCGTACATACTGCAGGCATTACAGGGTAAAGCATTACAGATACTTTTGCAAGTATTGCAGCGATGAGCCCGTTAAGTGCCATTGCTTTCTCTTCTTTTCCTTCTTTCATGAGTGTCCAAGGCTGATACATATCTATGGCTTTGTTGGCTACGGTGAGTGGTCTCCAAAGCTCTTCAAGATAACGGTGTATCTGCATTTCAAAAAGTAGAGGTTCTAGTTTATCAAGTGAAGTATGAACTTCGTCTAACTCTGATTGGTAGTATTTGGCTACGTTTGCAGAGTCTACAGTACCTTCAAAGTACTTACCAGACATACCAATGAGACGGTTCAACAGGTTACCAAGGTCATTACCAAGGTCAGAGTTTATACGGTCAATGAGTGCTTTTTGGCTAAAATCACCATCCCCTCCAAACGGTACTTCTCTAAGCATAAAGTAACGGAAGTTATCCAGCCCATATGCATCTGCCACGGCTCTAGGGTCTACAACGTTACCTTTAGACTTAGACATCTTCTCTCCATCACGCGTCCACCAACCGTGTGCAGCAATGTGCTTAGGAAGTGGCAAGTCAAGGCTCATCAAAAATGCCGGCCAGTAGATAGCATGGAAGCGTAAGATATCTTTACCTATGAGATGTACACGTGCTGGCCATTGGTCCATTTCTTTATCATCTGTACCATACCCCAGTGCAGTGACATAGTTCATAAGTGCATCTAACCATACATACATTACATGCTTAGGATCATTAAAGTTTTCAGGAAGCTTCACGCCCCAGTCAAAACTTGTTCTTGTAATGGAGAGGTCCGTCAGTCCACCCTCTACAAAACGGATCACTTCATTTCTTTTGCTTTTTGGCAAAATGAAATCAGGATGGTCTTCATAGTATTGAAGCAGTTTGTCTTGATAGTCTGAAAGTCTAAAGAAATAACTCTCTTCTTCTACAACGGTTGTACTTTTCCCGCATTCTGGACAAAATTCATCATCTACAAGCTGGATAGCCGGGAAAAAAGTTTCACATGAGATACAGTAGTGACCTTTATATGTATCTTTGTAAATGTCACCTTTCTCATACATCGTTGAAAAAGCTTTTTGTACACCTTTCATGTGGTCTGCATCTGTAGTTCTGATGAATTTATCGTAAGAGATGTCAAAATCATCCCAGAGGTTTTTAAATGTTGCAGATATCTCATCTGCGTAAGTTTGGGTTGTTTTCCCTCTGGATTTTGCAGCTTCTTCTATCTTCTGACCATGCTCGTCAGTACCGGTAAGAAAGAAAGTGTCTAGTCCGGACATACGAGAGTAACGAGCAAGTGTATCTGCAATGATGGTTGTGTATGCATGACCGATGTGTGCGATATCGTTAACATAATAAATAGGGGTAGTGATGTAAGCTTTTTTGTGACAAGACATATTTGTAGTTCCTTAAACAAATGAGTTTTTGGTTTACTGTAGAGTAAATTTATAAAAGATATCTTAGCCAAAAGATGCTGTAGGAAGGGTTATTTCCCATGTTTTACTCAAATACAAATTTGACATACTGATTTATTTTAATTTAAGTTAATTCATGTAATAATAAAAAATATGTATTAAGGCCAAACCCGTTGTGAAGCGGGGACGGAAAGCCACGGGTCTCATCTTAGAGATAGCCGGGTTACCATCAAAAAAGTTTTTGATGTTGCATTCTTTCTTTCGAATGAACCTTTTTCATACTATTTTATTAATGTTATTACCAAACCCGTTGTGAAGCGGAGACGGAAAGCCACGGGTCTCTTCTTGAGATAGCCGGGTTGCCTAAATTAATTGATTTTAATTAGTTTTGTATCTTCAATTATTGCAATTGGACAGATACAGCCTTCTTCAATTCCTTCACCTCTAGCAGGTTTAAATATAACAATTTAAAAATTTAAACTAAGGTGAATAATATGTCTCTTGTATCAAATATAAAAAATGTTTTTACACTTGCTACTGTGCTCTTCCTCTTTACTGCATGTGGTGGAGGTGGTGGGAGTGAAAGCACTACTACAGCAACAACGGTATCAACCTCTCCTTCAACAATAGAAACAACAACACCAACTGCCAAAGCAGTTCACAGTGGACAAGTCAAAGACAGTGCTACAGGTAATGGTTTGGCAGATGTCAAAGTAAGTCTGGGTGAATCTACTACTACAACAGATGAAAATGGTTTCTATACACTCTCTGACCTCACAGCAAGTGAAGAAGCAGTGATTAACTTTGAAAAAGAGGGATACCTTCTCGGCAGTACCCAGATCCAGCTTAAATCTTTATCGGGAGACGATACTGATTCTTCCAACTATCTAGAGTATAGTATGCATGCTCATAATTCTCAATGGGAGTATGACGGTACTGAAGAGATTTCCGGTGCGCATATCCTTATAAATGATTCTACAGTCTACACAGATACAGAAGGAAATCCCCATAGTGGTTCTGTTACGACAGGATTAACCTTCCTGGATGTTACTACAGATGAAGGAAAGACACTCTTCCCCGGTACATTCAAAGGGATAAATACAAACGGTACGATGGTACAGTTTGACTCTTACGGTCTGATTTCCTTAACGCTCAAAGACAGTAATGGCAACAGAGTGAGTATTGCGGATGGTGAAACAGTAACATTGACATTTGATGCGGTTTCTTCTTTGGAAAAGCCAAACACTCTCCCTTTATGGTATTATGACTATGAACAAGGGCTATGGGTTGAGGAAGGGTATGCCCAATTACAGGAAGATGGTACCTATAAAGGTGATGTCTCACATCTTGGAACCTGGAGTTTGAACAGAGCACTTGAGGATGAGGCTGGTATTTACCGTGGTCGTATCATCAATGAAGACGGATCACCTATGAGTGATGTAAGAGTTCATGCTGTAGGAGAGAACTGGATCAGTAGTGATCTCTCTACAGATGAAAATGGTATGTTTGAGATAGAAGTGATACCAGGCAGCAGTTTTCAGCTTAAAGCGTATAATTACAAAAATAAGTATGGTGCCAACTATAATGGTACAATAGCAGCGATCGCTTCTGGCGAAATTGTTGAAGAATAGAATATAAATACAATGAACTACCTTTTTCCTTATATTGCTCTATGTAGTGACAAATCCTTACAAAAGAGAGTGATATATTGTATTTATTACTAAGTATTAGTAATAACTGTTTTGGAAGTCAATTTATTTCAATACACTTTTTACCCAATTATTCTAGTGTATTTTTTACCTAGGTAATATTTTATTAATACTTAGAAGATAAAATATACAAAGAAAGTGGGTTATTATAATATAAGAGAGATTTAATGATAGAAACATCAAATATTGATTTTTTTTCTGAAAGCGAAGATGCAAAAAACAGATATAAAATAGATATATTTACACCTCTTGAAAAAAAGAATATTTTAAATCATCTTAATAAGCAGAGACTTTCTCGGCAGAAAAATGAAGAGATACAAAAAAAACGATTTGAAAATAAAAAAATCTATACTATACAAAATAAACAGTATTATAAAATCATTGATATGAAGCGTGCCTATTATCTAGATGTAGATAGTTGTAAAAATATTTCTTATGCTCAATCTATTGTATTGCTTTACACTTATACATTCGCTACTATGACAGCTAGAAATGGACTTGCAAAGATAGATAAAGCAACAGAGAGGATACTGCTCTCCAATGATGCTTTACGTGTTTACTTTAAACCATATACTTTGGAAGAGGAACGTTAAAATTCTTTATTTTGGTACATATATAAATCATAGGAGATACTAGTGTATTTTGTCTATATACTCAAATGTGCTGATGAGACTCTTTATACTGGTATAGCTACAGAGTTGGAACGTCGTATCGATGAACATAATGGTTCAGATAAAGGGGCGAAATATACACGTGTAAGAAGACCAGTTAGATTGGTCTATAGTGAAGAATATCCTGATAGAAGTTCTGCGTCTAAAAGAGAGTATGAGATTAAAAAAAATATGAGTAGAGCAGAGAAGTTAAAGTTGATAGAGGATTAAAACTCAAACCCTCCTCCTGCACCTTTACTCATGCTGTCGTAAACCGCTTTAATGTAAGCGTCTCGAACTTCACAGTCAAGTAGTTTCTCACAGCTCATGCAACTTTTTACCTGATGTTCTGCTTGACAAGCTTCGAGTTCTACTTTTTTTTGCTTGAGAGCTATCTGCCATTCATCAAGTACTTCTTCAGACATTATGCCTTAACCCCATAAGCCTCTTTGAGAGCATTTATTTCATAGTTCGAACCAAAGAAACATGGGCTGGTATCGTGTGGATGTTCAGGGACAAGTTCCATGAGTCTCATACCCTTATCGTCAACTGCCTGACCACCGGCTTGTTCAAACATGAAGGCAAAAGGGATCACTTCAAAGAGTTGTCTGAGTTTTCCGTCAGGTTTATCTGAAGTACCGGGGTAAGAGAATATTCCGCCGCCTTTAAGGAGTATTTGGTGAAGATCCGGAACCATTCCGCCAGAGTATCTGAGGCGGTACCCTTCAGCAAAAAGACTGTCCACAAAGCTCTTATGTTGGTCACTCCAGTTCTGCTGTGTTCCACCCGGGGCATTGAGTTTACCTTTTTCATCCAGTGTTATATCTTCTATAAAGTCGAAAAGTCCTTCTTTTGCTCTGTAATGTTTAGGCTTTGTTCCTTTAGTTGAGAGGAGAAGTTCAATACGTGGACCATAAACCACATAAGCAGAGGCTACAAGGTTTTCCCCTTTGGGTTCACCCTCATAGATACCAAAAATAGACCCTACAGAAAGGTTGACATCCGCAAGACTTGAACCATCCAGAGGATCATAGCAGATAGTGTACTTTCCGTCAGCATGCAGTTCTAGTACACCTTCCTTCTCCTCACTTATCAAGTTTTTTACTATAGATATATTTTTAAAAGCTTCTTCTATAATATAGTCGCTTTTAACATCTAGTTTGAGTTGATCCTCACCTGAAGAGTTCTCGCTGTCACAGTATCCTAAGTCTTCAGTTTTGATCTCATGGTCTATTTTGATGGCAATGTGCTTGATGGTCTCAAATATAACTAGCATTTATTTATCCCTTTTTTTATATATTTTTTGCATGTGTGTGGATCCACTCTATAATCTGGGCAGTATTGTTAAGGTCAAGTACATCGATATTTTCTGGTATAGTATATTGTGTTTGATCGATAGTCACATCAATGGCAATAGCTTCACTACACTCAAAGTAACTTTCATCTATCTCATTTCTGAAAATAGCAATACGAGGCAGAGGAAGTGTTTTAAGACCCTCAACAAGTAAAATATCAAAATCATGTATCATGGCTACTATGTCATCAAGTGTTTTCTCTTTTTGGGAGAAGTACGTAGTACGTGTAGGAGAAGTCACAACAACTTCTGCACCGGTCCTGGAAAACTTGTAGCTGTCTTTTCCTTCGACATCAAATACGGCTTTGTCTTTAGGATCATTTTTGATGATAGCAACTTTTTGCTTTTCTATAAGTACTTTTGCTACTTTTTCTACAAGAGTGGTTTTTCCACTGCCTGAGGGTCCTGTAAATGCTACCGCAACTCTTCTATTCACACATAAACCTTTAGTTAAGTTATTTTAATTATACTTAAAACTTTATTGAAACTATGTTAAAATCTTCATAATTATAAAGGAGAGCTGATGCGCAATACAATATTGATACTTAGTGCTATAGCTTTCCTTGCAGGTTGTACCTCTAAAGAAGAAAAAGTACTTATGAAAGCGTATGAAAAAAAGAAGTCTTATCATCAACAACTCCAAAAAACTGAAAAAACACAACTTTATGATGGGAATATCACTAAAGCATTACTGACTGCAACTTACCTCAATGAACAAAATATAGATAAAGAGTATAAGTCTGATGAAGTTTTTATAGTGGGTATTTATATAGAAGAGAGTGAAGAGGAATCATTTGATCAAACAGGGTACAGTCTAACACTTAATGGCTCTGCCCCTAAAAGTATTAAAATATTAGAAGCAGATGATCCTCTGTTAAAACATATCTCTTTTGTATCAGAATGGAATTATTTTTACCTTATTACTTTTCCACATATTTCAAGAAAAAGTTTTAAATTGATCTTTGAAAGTGAACTGTATGGTAAAGGTGAGTTACACTTCGCCAAAGTGGCAAAGTATGTATTGACAAAAGAAGCATTTTAGAGGGTTCTTTTATCTAAATCTATCTGTCTCTGCAGGCTTCGTCAATGTTTTTATAAATGGCAGGAGACGTGTTGATTTGCCAAGTTTATTAAGATATACAACATAGTTCGTAAGAACACGTTTTCCATACTCTCTGGCTTCTATGTTAGTCATTTTCTCCATACTTAAATAAGGTTCAAATGCACCGGTTCTAAAATAATTAGATTTTTTAATGAGTCTTTTTGTGAAGCCTATACCTCCATTGTATGCGTAGGCTACAAAAAGAGGATGATAGAGATATTTGTTCAGATAATCAAGGTGGAAATCTGCATACTCTATGGCTTTGTACGGACTGAACATCATATCCAGATCCATATACTCTCCTTTTTCCTTTGCAATATGTTTAATGAGAAAAGGCATGAACTGCATCATGCCAAGTGCAAAAGAACGTGAAACAGAAGCAGGGATAAAACGACTCTCTTGTCTGGCAATAGCATAGATGAGAGCTTGCCGTTTTTTTGAAAACTGTTTCATGCTTTTTCGGTAAGGCATAGGGAAATATGATTTTTGGTAGTTACATGCTTTGGCTTTGAGGTATGTATGCATACCAATGGTTGCCTGAGACTCACAGTCATCTGCCAGATCATCCAGGTCTGCATCAGGAAGATTCATTTTTACTTTCATCTTGGCCCAGTCTATAGGATCTCTTGCATCAATTCCAAAAACACTATTTTTGTTTACACGAGGTGTGATTATTGTTTTAGGGTATTTACTATGGGTAATATCAGCTGCCAAAAGAGTATACATATTAATATGATAACTCTTTTTTAATTTGGAAAGATACTTTTTTTCTTTTGTTAAAAGATAAAGCCAAAAGAGTGATTTGTCTTTTTCCCATCGTTTGGTATATAGTCTATGTGCATTATGAAAATTGGTAATGGCTTTTTGTAGTTTTTTACGTTCTACCAGTTTGATACCATCACTGAACAACTTATTCGCCTGTGATCTCTGTTTCCAGGCGTTTTTATCTTGATTAGTTGTTTTAAAAAGAGGAGGTTTGGGAGCTAAACGAGCAATTTTTCCTGTTTTCTTTCTATAGGCATCTTTAAGTTTTTTGTTTAAACGATCAGCATCTTGAATAATTGACTTTGCTTCTCTTGTTGTAGTGTTTTTTTGAGTGAGAAAACGCCAAATGTAGTAATCTTTTTCAACACTTTGAGGCATTTTGTGTACCTCAGAGTAGGTAAGTGTTTTAGCTTCAAGTATAGCTGTACTTAAAGTAAAAGTAGTAATAAGTGTTAAAAACAGATACTTTATTTTCATCATTTATCCTAGGATAGCACGCATCATAAAGTTATCAAGCAGTTGCAGCCCTAAGATGATAACCAGTGGAGAGAGATCAACACCTGAGAAGACAACAAATGGCATCTTTCGTCTGATGAAGTCAAGAGCAGGCTCTGTTAAACGATAAAGTATTTGTACTATAGGGTTATGTGGGTCAGGGCGTACAAAACTGAGTAGTGCAGCGATAATAACTATCCAGATGTAAAGGTTCATTACGGTGTGTAGGGTTTGTACGATGGCGTAGATAAGGGCACTCATGAGGCTACCTCCAATAGGTAAGATTTGATATACGGGTAAATGTCGCTTAGTTCAGGACCATGCTCCGCACCTGTAAGCAAGAGTCTAAGAGGATTACAAAAGTTCTTTCCTTTGAGACCACTCTCTTTCATAATGTAAGATTCAAACTCATCAAAAGTATCGATCATAGGTGCATCTGCGATGAGTTTTTCCATGATACGCATCTGTGCACCCCATTCACACTCAAAGTCTTTAGGTATGAAGATAGGTTTTATTTTAGCTTCAAGCTCATTGGTTGTACTTGCTTCTTCCAGGTAGATCTTGGCGAGTTTACCAATGTCTGCATCTGCAAATCCAAAGAGAGAAGAGAGTCTTTTGTCATCCATCAACCCAAGGTGCTTACGATTGATAAAACGAAGCTTGTCTATGTCGAATTTGGCTGCAGATTTTGAGATGTTTTCCAGTTTGAACCACTCCAGTGCTTCTGGCATGGTAAAGATCTCAGTGGGTGCCTTATTACCAAGCAGTATAAGATAGTTGGCAATGGCATCAGGGATGAACCCTTGCTTAAAAAGCCATTTCACAGAACTGGCATCATCTCTTTTGCTCATCTTTTTTCCCTCTATGTTGAGGATGATAGGCAGGTGTGCATACTCAGTCTCTTGCTCATATCCTAAAAGTTGTTTGATGTGTTTTTGTTTTGGTGTGTTAGAGAGGTGATCTTCTCCTCTTACGATGAGACTTACACCAGAGAACATATCATCACAGGCGCAGGCAAAGTTATAGGTAGGTGTTGAGTCAGCTCTAAGGATAACAAAGCTGTCTACCTCATTGGGCGCAGTAACAATGTTCCCTCTGATCAGATCATGATTGGTAATGGCCCCATCAGGTGTTTTGATACGAATGACAAACGGCACTTTATCCTCTTTGAGTTTTGCCAACTCTTCAGCTCCCACATAAGAACAACGACCACTGTAGCGGTAGGCAACTCTGTTTTTCTTCGCTTCTTCTCTGTCAGATTCCAGCTGTTCCGGTGTACAGGTACAGACAAACGCTTTTTTCTCTTCAAGCAGTCTTATAGCAAGTGTCTGGTGCATATGCAGATTTTCACTTTGGTGGCTGACAGAGTCATGCGGCAGTGCAAACTTCTCTAAGATCTGCAGGATCTCCGTATCTTTTCCCTCTATATTATGCTCTTTATCCGTGTCTTCAATACGGATAATGAAATTGACATCTTTTTGTTTGGCAACCATATAGTTAAAAATGGCTACACGTAAGTTTCCTATGTGCATATCACCGGTCGGTGAAGGGGCAAATCTTAGCATCTGTTAGACTCCGATAATGGTTGATTAATATTTACGATATTATAGGGTTTTTTACTGAAATAGGGATAAATTATTATGAATATAAAAATACAGGTTTTTACCCCAAATAATAATCCAAAGTAAACGCCATATCTTCATCTAACTCAAGGTTATTTCTCATCCATTTGATATAGCCCATATCTTCACCTGAAATTTCATTGATATCTCTACCTTTGTACTTTCCAAATTTAAATGTTTTCATCAGTACAGGAGTTTGCGTGAGTTCTGCAAGTTGCTCCATAGGATTTAGACCGGGAAACTGTTCTTTTGTGAGAGCAACAAGCTTGGAGAGAAGTAACTTCATTACTACAACATCACCGATTGCATCATGTGCTTTGATAACAATATCAAGTTTTGCTGCTTCTGCCTGTTCTATTTTATAGAGCTCTAAGGCATAACGTAGATACTGCAGACGGTGGTAAGGCATATCAGGTAGAAGATGTTTAGCACAACGTAGAGTATCGATAAGTGTATAATTGTTTTCAAAACCCTCTTTTTCAAGCATGGACAAGTCAAAACTGATATTGTGTGCGATGAGATAATTCTCTTTTTGGTTTAACTCAACTACTTTTTTTGCAAAAGCTGTTTCTTCGTAAGGAGCTTGATTTGCAATGACATCAGGTGTAATGTTGTGTACTTCCATCGCTTCGATACTTATATTCAATGGAGCAGAACAAAGCTCATCATAGACTTCTATACTATCTTTACTGTGCACTATCATCGCACCTACCTGGATGATACGGTCTTGCTCTTGATTTCCTGTGGTTTCTGTATCGAAAAGTATATATTTTGCCATCTATGTTCCTATCTCTTTTTATATTGAAAATCATAACGTTTTTTTCTATAGTTTTTGCCTAATTAATAACAAATGGATATAATACTAATGATTTGAATAACATAGGAACGTAAATGAATGTTGATGCACAACTTATAGAGCACATGATGAACCCTAAAAACTATGGTACTTTAGCAGGTTCCAATGCAGAGGGAATAGGGAAAAACCCTGAAAACGGAGAAAAGGTAGCTGTCTATCTTAGAGTAGGTACTGATGACGATGGAGCATATATTGAAGATGTTTCTTTTCAGGCTATAGGCTGTACAACAACAGTTGTTGCAGGTTCTATGATCACTGAAGAGGCGAGAGAGCTTAACATTAACGGTGTGAGAAATCTCATAGAAGCAACAATGAAACTACTGGACAGACTTCCCGCAGAAGATGCAGCGTGTTCAGAGATGGTGGCATTGGCACTTGGTGCAGCTATAGATACGTATGAAAAACGTATCGAAGATCCTGATTTTCCTGTCATCACTTATACGGTTTCAAACAGTTGTGTGCCAAAAGAAGAAAATCAAGCAGAGGAAGAAGTATGAAAACATTAATGATCAAAACGCATGAAGTATGGCTGGAAGTACTTATGGCAGGGTTTATGAGTAAAACAGAAAATAAACAAGTCCTTTTTGACTTTTCAGATATCCTCTTTAGGCACTTTACCTGGCTTGAAAATGAACTCATTGAATTAGATGAATCTTATAGTTATGATAGAGATCATATACCTATAAAAGTAGAAAAGTTAAGTGATCTTGTAAAAGATATAGTCATTCGACTCAATGAGATCGATCTGCAACTCATTAGTTCACCAGATAAAGAGTTGGCAGGTCGTATAGCCAGTGATATACACTATATGATAAGCGTGCTAACACATATGAAAGATGAAACTGTTACTGCATTTAATGTGGAGCGTAAATTTCCGGGTGTAGAGTTGACGCAAGAGGCGACAGATGCACTGACACTTTTCCTTTTTGAAGAGAGTTATAAAGAGTATGAGTTGATCATGATATACAATTATCTCAAAGCACACAGCGATGATGCGTATATGAATAGAATCTTTCAGATACTCATTGATGAGAGTTTCTTCCATCTTAAGAGTTTTGGTGACATGCAGGCAAAGATGGGTCTGCTTGCTGTGCCTCGTATCGTGATGAAAGAGCTTTATCAAGTTGATGATGTGGTACAATTTCTCAAAGATGGTATAAATGAAGAGCTTGCAGCAAAAGAGGAGTGTAAAAAACTCTCTGAAGCCGTAGCAAAAGACAGTCAAGAATTAGCGAAGTTTTTTGACTTTATTAACTATCAGGAGAATTACCATATTGCACTTATGGAAGATGCGTTAAAACACTTTACAAAGGATACCGATGTCTAAGCACTTTACTTCCGTTATTTCAAGTGGTTTTGGAAAGTTCGCAAGCAAGGAATTTCCTTCATTGATACAACACTTTATTAATACCAGTTATGTAAAACTAATGGGGCTTGATATGAGTGAGTTTAGAGAGCCTAGCTCTTATAAAACACTCAACAAGCTTTTTACCAGAGCATTAGAGATACCTAGAGCATTACCGGAGGATGAAAATCTGTTTATCTCAGGAGCAGATGCACTCATCACTGATGCCGGGACGATCAAAGAGGGTAAAGCCTATCAGATCAAAGGTATGAGCTACAGTATAGAGAAACTCTTTGGAGAACATCATCAAGCTGCAGTGAGTAAGGTTGAAGGAGGGGAATTTATCAATTTCTATCTCTCTCCTAAAGATTATCATCGATATCATATGCCAATGCGTCTCAAAGTTAACTCTTTGACACATATCCCCGGTAAGCACTACCCGGTAAACTTTCCACTGCTTCGCAACAAATTGGATCTGTTTATCGAAAATGAAAGAGTGATCATAGAGTGTGAAGATGAAAAAGGCAGAACACAGGTACTTGTACTCGTAGCGGCACTTAATGTAGGTCAAATGGTCGTTACCTTTGAAGAAAAAGTAAGAACGAACTCAGAGATAAGAGAACCTGTTCACTATACATATGAAGATCTATGGGTGGAAAGAGGAGATTTCTATGGTTGGTTTGAAATGGGTTCTACTATTTTGACTTTCTCTCAAGAAGGAAGTATCTTTCCAGAAGTAGCTATCAATCAGAAAGTATCATTTACTGATGTTTTAGGGAAAATTCAATAATAAAAAATTAAATTTTTTTCTTGCCAAAGGCAAAGCTTTTACTAGAAAGCATTTAGTGATTTCCTGCATCAGCCTGTTGGGCTAGAAGTGAGATGAATTGAAGATGTACTTTGTTCATCTTCAAGAAGAAGACAATAAAGGAAATGTCATGTTAGTTGTTAAAGAGATACAAGAGTATTCGCAGATACGTACCAAAGCTAGAGCTTATCTATGCTACATCATGAGTCGTAATATATCTCAAAGTATGGATGGTGGCACACTTGAAAGTGTCATTGCTAAGATCAAAAATCTAAAAGAAGCTTTGCCAAAAAGTGAAGTGATTTTTGCGATCGATGGTAATGGTATCCAAATGGTTGACAATATCTCTTCCAACCCCAAACTAAATGGTTTTGGAAAAGGAGATGACAGAAGTGACAGGGCATATTACTATAAAACACTCGAAGAGCATCGTTGTATGCTTACAGATCCTTATCCATCACTTGTAAGTAATGAGCTTGTAGTTACAGCAACATTTCCTCTATATGACAAAGACAATAACATTTTAGCGATTATCTGCATAGATATCACACTTAAAAATATCCTTAAAATGATACATCCTAGTTCCATTGACTCTACATTTGGTACAGTAAGTAAGGTTGTTTATGCTGCTTTTTCTCTAGCACTTTTTGCAGTAGCGATGCTCCTGTTTATTAAAGGTGTGACAAGTTTTATGCACTTTGGGCTTGATTTTTCCAGTATCGATATCAATCAAATGTTCACATCTACCATTTTGCTTACGCTCTCTTTAGCCATTGTTGATCTGGTTAAAGCTATTTTTGAAGAAGAAGTTCTTGGACAAGAGAAAAAGCATTCTTCAGGAGATGCCCATCAAACGATGGTACGCTTCCTTGGGTCCATTATCATCGCTCTTTCTATCGAGGCATTGATGTTGGTATTTAAGTTTGCATTGACTGATCCTAGCCAGCTACTCTATGCGGTGTATCTCATCGGTGGGGTTACTGCACTTATCGTAGGGCTTTCTATTTACATCAAAGCAAGTAGACAAGAGAAACAGGTGAAGTAGTGAGTCAAAAACTTATCATTTTCGACATGGACGGTACCCTTGTCAACTCTTCACTAACCATAGCCAATGCCATCAACCATGTACGCCAAAACTTGGGTTTTGAGGCTATGAGTCAAGAGTATATCTTAAAAAGGGTGAATGATCATACACTAAATCCTGCACAAACCTTTTACCATACACGCCAATTTGAACCACATCATGAACAGTGGTTTTCAGAGTATTATACTCAAAACCATGAATATGAGTTGGTACTTTATGATGGCATCAAAGAGTTACTTGAAAGTCTTAAAAGCAAAGGGCATACGCTTGCTGTAGCAACAAATGCTTACAGAGGCTCTACCATAGAGTCACTAAGCTATCTGGATATCTATGGTCATTTTGACACCATAGCGTGTTATGATGATGTAGCCAAAGGAAAACCACACCCAGATATGCTACATAAGATCTTAGATGAATTAGATATAGATGCAAATGATTCACTTTTCATCGGTGATGGTCCCAGAGATGAAATGGCAAGTAAAAAGGCTGAGATAGAGTACATTATGGTTGATTGGGGTTTTACGGATCATTGTGATGCTGTGAGAACTGTAGGGGATTTACATAATATGTTAGAGCAGAGGGTTTAGATGTCCAAATCTCTAATAACCGATACTCTTTCTATCCTACTTATCATTGCATCATTTTTTGTACCGGCAGAATACCATCATGCACTTCTCTTTACCGGTTTGTTTGCTCTTTCAGGTGCTATTACAAACCAGCTGGCCATTCATATGCTTTTTGAAAAGGTACCATTGTTATATGGCTCTGGGGTAATAGAGAAAAATTTTGATACCTTTAAAGTCTCTATTAAAGAGATGATCATGAAACAGTTTTTTACGAAGGAACAGTTAGGAAATTTCTTTGCACAGGAAGAGCAGAAGATAGACCTTAGACCTTTGGTAGAAGGTGCAGACTTCACTCCGGCATTTGAAGCACTCTCTAAAACTGTGATGGAGTCTAAGTTTGGGGGAGCCATAAGTATGTTTGGAGGAGAGGAAGCTTTAGATGGATTACGAGAACCTTTTTCCCGTAAACTTAAATCTGCAGTAAGTTCTATTGTCTCCTCTGAAACTTTCAAGGCTCAATTAGACTATCACATCCAAAATTCAGCACTGAGTGAAGATATGATAGCTTCAGTGGAAGGGCTTATCACCAGACGACTTGAAGAGCTGACTCCAAAGATGGTTAAAGATCTTGTGCAGGAGCTCATAAAAGAGCATTTGGGTTGGCTAGTGGTGTGGGGTGGAGTCTTTGGAGGACTTATAGGTCTCGCTTCATCATTTTTTATATAGTCAAGTGTACGTAGCATGAAATCACTACGATACATCGCTGCGTATGGAGAAGAGACGACCTCTCAAGTAGCTAAGCTCATAGAACAAAAAAGACTAACGAAACTCTTACTCTCACGTTATGAGAAAAGACATACCATTACTACAGATAAAGCTCTCTATGACTATACTATGGCACTAAAAAATGAATATCTCAAGAAGTCTCAGCCTCTTAGTAAAGTTATCTATGATAGTAAGATCCACATTATTCATGATGCTCTTGGGTTACATACCTATGTTCGTAGAGTACAGGGTACCAAGATAAAGAGTAAAAATGAGATACGTGTAGGAAGTATCTTTAAAAGTGTTCCTTTAGAGTTTTTACGAATGATAATCGTACATGAATTGGCACATTTAAAAGAGAAAGAGCACAACAAAGCCTTCTATAAACTCTGTACACATATGGAACCAAACTATGGACAGTATGAGTTTGATATGAGGCTTTATATGATTCATTTAGAAATGTTCGGAAAGGTATGGAAGTAATGTTTTTTATAATTTTTGTTTATTTAAGTAAAAGCTAAGTAAACTTTTATTTTTACTTTATTTTAAAAAGGTAAAATGTTCTAATCAAAAATTTGGAGACTTAATGAATATGATCAAAATACTGCTTACTACACTAATGCTTTTTTCTTTCTCTTACGCAAAACACTCTTTTAAAACCTATGATGATATGTGTGAAAATATAGATACGCAAGAGTGTATCAACGAAGTAAGCCAAGTAAAAAACTTACAAATTGCCCTTAATGCAGATAAAAATTTAAATTTAAATTTAAAAACAGACGGTAAATGGGGTGAGAATACAAAAGCAGCGGTAGAAAAATTCCAGGAACATTATAGTATTGCACCTTCAGTAGGCTATGTTGGTATAAAAACAAAAACACAGTTAGATAAAGTATCACAAAATATTAAATTCTCTAAAGTTACAAAAGTTGCAAGGTCGTCTAAAGGTTGTTATGCAGATTTCAGAAAAAGAACAAATCTAAAGAAAAGTTTTAAAGTATTTAAAGACAGATCACTCTTAAGTAAAGCAAACGGAAAAAATACACAACTCAAAGTAGATATCTCTGAGCAGAGAGTGAGACTCTATGTTGATGGCAAAGTAGCACTTTGTTCACCTTGTACAACAGGTGCTAAAAGAAAGTTAGAGCCAAATACAAGAACTATTAGAGACAAGAGAACACCTAAAGGTACATTTAAAATCACGGAAAAGATTTCTGATAAACGTTCAACGATCTTTGGTAAATACTATCGTAACGGAAAAATGGTTTATAAAGGTGACAGAAGAAAGTACAGAGGACCTAAAGCAAAGTACAAAGGTGCTTCACTTAAAAACTGGATGCGTTTAACAAGTTCCGGTATCGGTCTTCATGCAAGTAAATATGTAAAAAGACACCCTGGAACAAATGGGTGTATCAGACTTCCATTTAAAGTAGCTAAAACGATTTTTTCTAAAGTCAATAAAGGTACGAAAGTAAGTATCGTTAGTTAATTACACCTCTTCCTTCACTTTCAGGTGAAGGAACTTTTTTCACTTTCACTTTTTTACCCACTATCAAAGCCTTTCTCATCTTAAATCCTTCCATCGTGTCATCCCAGTATTCACGACTCTCTATAAGTTCTAAAGCCTTTTTAAAAGTCTGTTCAAGCTCTCCTTCTTCTAACAGATAAGAACGTTGTGATGGTACTTGTTGATTGTCCGGATGGTAGACAAAGGTTTCGTAGATAAGTATGCCACCTTCATTTAATGCATCTATCATTTGAGGAAAAAGTTCCCGTTTGAGAAAGAATATACATACGATGAGATCATAATGGTTTTTAGGTAATATATAGGTATCGAAATCAACCTCCTTGGGATGGATATTTGGGATATTTTGAAGTGTCTCTATTGCTACAGAACTGATATCCAAAGCATCTACATCAAAGCCTAAAGAAGCAAGGTATTTGCTATGTCGTCCCATACCACATGCAATATCAAGGGCTTTAGTACCTGTAGCTAACTTAGCAAAATCTGTTATGAGTTTGATAGGCTTATCTGATATAGGATTGTTTTTGTATTTTTTATTCCACTTTTGCTTATCTTCTACTGCCACGATCAAGCCTTTTTAGATATCATTCTACCCAAAGAACACCTAGTTAATCAAGGATTTATATGACTACACTAACCTTTATCTCATGGAATGTCAACGGCATTAGAGCTGTAGAGAAAAAAGAAGCACTTAAATGGATAGATGAAGCAGATGTTGACTTTTTGGGGCTACAAGAGATCAAAGCAGAAGCAGATCAGATACCTGAGACTATTTTCGATAGAAAGTACAAGTTCAACAGTATCAACTCCTCTTCTAAAAAAGGGCAGTCCGGTGTGGCACTCTATACAGATATGAAAGGTGAAGCATTCTCTTGTGATCATGTAGACATACTAGATGAAGGACGCATCAACGAGTACCATTTTGGTGATATTGCATACTTCAACGTCTATTTCCCTAACGGACAGCGTAATGATGAGCGTTTAGAGTACAAGATGGCATTTTATGAGCGTTTCCTAACACATATCAACACACTCAGAGAAGAGGGTAAGTCTATCGTAGTGTGTGGTGATGTAAACACAGCACACAAAGAGTTTGACCTTGCACGTCCCAAAGCTAATGAAGGTACATCAGGTTTCTTACCCATGGAACGTGAATGGATGGATAAGCTCATAGAACATGGCTACATAGACACCTTCAGACACGTAAAAGGTGATGAAGCAGATCGTTACAGCTGGTGGAGCTATAGAGCAGGAGCAAGAGTCAGAAACGTAGGCTGGCGTATAGACTATTTCTTTGTCTCAAATGACTTGAAAGAGAAAATAGTCGATGCAGATATCTTAGATGCAGTGATGGGTAGTGACCATTGTCCTGTGAAGTTGGTTTTGGAGGTTTAGTTTTCTATTTCTCCAACATAATAAAATTCATCCAACCCATCTAAAAATGCCATGAGTAACTCATCTGAACACTCTTTAAAGTTTTTGTGACCTTCTTTACGGAAGAGGGAGGCTAGTTGTTGTTTGCTTAGTTCTACTTCTGCAAGAGAGAAAATGATCTCTGTTTCTGCTTCTTTGAGTTCTAACGCGATGCGGAGCTTTTTGAGTATGAGGTTATTGGTAAGTTCTACCACTTCATCATCATTCTTTTTTTTAGGGCTTGGACCACGTTTCAGGATGACAAAGCCATCTAAAAAGACACCTAACTCCTCAAAAGAACAAAGCTTAAAGCCTTCATCTTGACGGCGTTTGAGTAGAGAGTCAAGATGTGTAGCATCCATCTCATATTCAGCAAGCTTATAGGCTTCCAGCATCTCTTCTTGACTTAGATTTAAAGCCTTTTGGATCTTATGTAATATATCGTTCGTTTTCAATGTTTGCCCTATTTTTTTATTTCGACATTACAGAGAGTAGCTTCGATCGTAGTGCTAAAGCCTATGGTAACATCGTTCCATGTTTTGCCCTTATGAAGATCATAACAACTTTTATTGATGGTGGCCAGTGGTGTTCTTCCATCAAAATCAAAAAGGTCTATGGTACCAGTTGCGGTAAGATGACCTTTTTCATAATGGAACTTCATCGGGATGCTCAATGTCTTCCCATTCATGGTGATCATAGTATCCATGATACCTGTACGTGGTTTGCCCCTGACATGTTTATCTGATTTGATATCAGTGATCTTAGCTTCAATTTTACTACTTTTGAGTTTTTTGAAAAACATTCTTACTAAAGTATCATCTCTTGATGGATTCCCGGTATTAATCTTTGTTGCATCGATGGATACTTTAGATCCTACAAATAATTCTTTAAAGTTTTTACCCTCTTTAGCTATAGGTGTGTACTTTACAGAAGTAAATTGTCCACCTACACCTATCTTTGCCAATGTTTTGTAGGCTTTCCATGTAACATTCATGTCACCTGACTGAACAAGTACGCAGCCAGTTGCTGCATGGGAGATAGAGAAAAGAGTGAGTAGTGAGAGTAGAACTTTTTTCATGAAGATTCCTTTAAATGATTTCTAAATTATTTTTTAGCAGCTTCTTGTGCTAGGTTCTGCATAGCAATATGTGCTTTTTTTATGATACCTAAACATTTCTTGTCTTTAATGTTATGTTTAAGTGACCAATACTCAGGGTTGGTATAAGTAATTGTCGTTTTACCTTCATAATCTGTAGAAAAGAGTATACGAAGTGGCAGGTCAAGCCCCATAGAAGGGTTACACTGCATAAGCCTTGTTCCCATTTTAGGGTTACCAAAAACAACAACGGTTTCAGGCTTGAGTCTTAACCCTGCATCTTTTGCATTTTTAGCATGGTCTATGGTTTGAAAATGTGTAAGCTCTTTAGCTTTGATAATAGCAATAAGTTTAGCTACGGCAGTAGGTACATCATTTTGTGTCTCTACTGTTTCGAGAAAAGCACCTTTTTTACTATCGCAGCCAACTAAAGCCAAACCAATAAAACCAATTAAAAATAATTTTTTCATGTGTAAAAATCTCCTGTATTGTTGTAGGGTCGGTTCACCGACCAAATAATGCTAACCTTATATACCGATGGTCGGTAAACCGACCCTATGTAGAAATAGGTGGATCAAACGTTAAAACGGAAGTGCATTACATCGCCGTCCTGAACAATATACTCTTTACCTTCAAGTCTGTTTTTCCCAGCCTCTTTTGCACCTTGATCTCCACCAAATTCTACAAAGTCTTCATAGCTGATAACCTCTGCACGGATAAATCCTTTTTCAAAGTCGTTGTGAATGGCAGCAGCAGCTTTAGGTGCTGTTGTGTTTTTACGGATAGTCCATGCACGTACTTCTTTTACCCCAGCAGTGAAGTAACTCATAAGTCCAAGCTTATCAAATCCTTTGTGGATGATCTGCTCAAGTCCTGACTCCGTTACACCAAGGTCGGCAAGCATCTCATCTCTTTCATCATCATCAAAATCTACCATGTCTTCTTCGACTTTAGCACAAAGTTTGATAACTTCATAGTTTCTTGCATCTGCATACTCTTTAAGTTTAAGAACAAACTCATTATCTTCTTCCAGTCCATCTTCATCTACATTTGCACCATAAATGATCTCTTTACTTGTAAGAAGACGTAGCTCTTTGTTCATAGCTTTAAATTCATCGCTATCTTTCTCTGGAAATGTAGAAACAGGCTGATCTTCCTCAACATGTTTCATGAGAGCTTCAGCAATTACAAGCTGCTCTTTTGCCTCTTTATCATTACCTCTGGCTTTCTTACCAAGCATAGCAATACGTTTTTCAATGGCATCCATATCTGCAAGAAGCAACTCATATTCTATGATCTCAACATCACGAATAGGATCAATTGAACCTTCTGTATGTACAATATTTGGGTCTTCAAAACATCTTACTATGTGCAAGATCACTTCAGTTTCACGAATGTTTCCAAGAAATTTATTTCCAAGACCTTCACCTTTGCTGGCACCCTTAACCAGACCTGCAATATCTACAAAGTCCAATGTTGAGTACTGTATCTTTTCAGGATTAACGATCTTTGCAAGTTCATCAAGTCTTTTATCCGGTACAGGTACAACAGCCTTGTTTGGCTCTATCGTACAAAACGGGTAATTCGCACTCTCTGCATTTTGTGCTTTAGTCAGTGCGTTAAAAGTCGTAGATTTCCCTACATTTGGTAGTCCAACAAGTCCTATTCCAAGTCCCATGGTATTTCCTTACAATTTTAATCTTGTCTATGAGGAGTCAAATTCTTCAAGATATGCACCTAAACCCGAAAGGGCGCTTGCGTTTGCATATCTTGAAGAATTTGACACCGAATATATTACCGCGATTTTAGCGAAATATTGGTGAAGAGGGGATTAGTATAACTATAATCACTAGAATCAATGTATAATAAATAAAAAAAGGATGTGTTTAATGGAAAATGCTTTACTTGTATTGATCATCACTGTTGCTATCTCAACAGTATTCAATGTTTTTTTAAAAAGATTTGATATACCAACGATCATAGGTTATATTTTTTCTGGTTTTGCTGTTTCCTCCTTTTATCATTTCGCTGAAGACTCTAAAGAGATGTTAGCACACCTGGCAGAGTTTGGGATCGTGTTTTTAATGTTTACCATAGGGTTGGAATTCTCAGCCAATCACCTGAAAAGTATGAAAAAAGAGGTCTTTGTGTATGGAGGATTGGAAGTAATTCTCTCAGGGTTACTTTTCACAGCACTAGGGTTCTGGCTCTTTGAACTGGAGATCAAAAGTGCTATCGTAGTTGGTTTTGCCATTGCACTCTCCTCTACAGCCATTGTCCTCAAGATTCTTAATGATAACAATGAAATTCACTCCGGCTATGGCCGTACAACGCTTGGAATCTTACTTTTTCAAGATCTTGCAGTCATCCCTATGCTTTTAATGGTCTCTTTCTTTGCATCAGATACAGAATCTGTATCTGCACTGCTTATAGATACATTAGTGAGTGCTATTTTTGTTTTTTTTATTCTTTTTCTTGTTGGTAAATATTTTGTTGAACGATTTTTTGATTGGATCATGGCAACTGGTTCAGAAGAGATCTTCCTTGTTGCTGTACTACTTGGTGTTATGAGTGCTTCATTCTTATCGGAAGTATTTGGATTTTCTTATTCTTTGGGGGCATTTATTGCAGGGATGATGTTAGCTGAAACAAAGTACCGCTACCGTATCGAAGCAGACCTCGTACCTTTTAGAGATATCCTATTAGGAGTCTTTTTCGTTACGATAGGGATGCTTATTGATTGGCACTCTCTTATCAATTATGGTTATGTGATCCTGGCTTTACTTGTAGGAATTGTGCTGCTTAAGGCTTTGCTTATCTTTGGTATTTTGCGGTTTTTTATCCAGAAAAGAACAGCCCTTAAAACAGCGTTAGCACTTTTCCAGACAGGGGAGTTTTCCCTGGTTATCATTGCACTTGCACGATCGCATGACCTTATCTCTGATGAACTCAATCAAATCATGATCATCACTATTATTCTTTCGATGATCATGACCCCTTTTGTATTGAAAAACATTAAAAAGTTTGCAGATATACTGAGTAAAGAACCTGATGCACTACGTGACAGAGCACTTATGAGTGGTACCTATCAAGATCACATCATTGTGTGTGGTTATGGGCCGGTAGGTCAAAAACTTGTTAAAAAGTTTAGAGAGAGAAATTTACTCTATATCATCCTTGAACATGATGTAAAGATCGTGGATAAAGAAATTGCTAAAGGAGAAGAAGCTATTTACTTTGCCAATGCAGCACAGAAAATGGTTTTGTCTCATTTTAATATAAATGAATGTACGGCGATCATCGTTACCATAGAGAATGAAATACAAAGACAACTGATTTGTGAAAATATAGCTTCATTTAATCCTCAGATCAATAGTATCGTAAGAGTAAACAACAGTGCAGAAGAAGAAGTAATATCAAAGTTGGGTATTAAACATATCGTTAACAGTAGAGATACTATTGCTGATATGTTGGCAGAAGAAGCATTGGCTTGTCATATTAAAGTAACGTAGTAAAGTACTCTAAAAGGTATATCTAACCTTTTAGAGCGCAGTCTTATTTTCCTTCCGTACGAACGATCTTTTCGATGAGTCTGATCATCATTCTAACACCGGCACCTGAGGCACCATGTGGGTTTTCTCCCCATACATGTTCTACAAAAGCAGGACCTGCAATGTCGATGTGTGCCCACTTGTCTTTGTGATCATCATCTATAAACTCAGAAAGGAACTGTCCTGCAGTGATAGCACCACCGTAACGTGTGTTTGAAATGTTACATACATCTGCTATCTCACTTTTAATGGTTTTCTTAAGATAAGAGTTGAAGTCAAGTTTTGTTGCCAGCTCCCCTGATGATGTCGCACCATAGGCAGCAAGTGATTTAATCTCGTCATTGTTACCCATAATACCTGAAGTGTAGTGACCTACACCTACAACACAGGCACCGGTAAGTGTGGCAAAATCAAAAAGATAATCTGCTTTCACTTCTTGTTGCGCATAACACAGTGTGTCTGCAAGGACTAAACGACCTTCAGCATCTGTGTTGCGTATCTCAATAGTCTTACCATTTTTGGCTGTCAGTACATCATCCGGTTTATAGGCATCACCACCTATCATATTTTCCACTGCACCTACAAATCCATGTACTTCTACAGGTAGATTCATCTCAGAAACAGCCTTCATGATACCAAGTACTGCAGAACCGCCACTTTTATCTGATTTCATACCTACCATGAAGTCTGATGGTTTAAGACTTAATCCTCCTGAATCGTAAGTAAGACCTTTACCTACCAAAGAGATAACCGCTTTAGGATTTTTAGGTTTGTGTGTAAGATGGATAACTCTTGGTTTATGACGACTTGCACGAGCAACAGCAAGGAGTGTTTCCATCTTCTCTTTTTTAAGCTCTTTTGGTTTAAGTACTTTACATTTGAGTCCTGTCTCTTTTGCCATTGCTTCCGCAATGTCTGCCATCACTTTAGGGTAACAGTCATCTGGTGTAGTATTTACTATATCTCTAGTGAAGTTCGTAGCATTTGCAGAGATCTCACCATTATGTACTGCTCTAGCTGCGATCTCTGGAGTGATCTCAAGTTCATTGTAACCTTCTAAAGAGATATTGACTTTTTTAATAGATGATTTTACCTTCTCACTTTTATACGTAGTAAAGGTATAGCTTCCAAGTACGATCCCTTCTACCACTGCTCTAAGTGATGCAGTACATCTTGGATGACTTAAATACGTAGCGATCTTGATCGTTTTGTAGGTTTTTTTACCTATGAGTGAACGTATAGCTGCTGCAACTGCTGGACGGACGCAGACACCTTTGAGTGTATCTGCACCAACATAGAGTCTGTTTTTTTCTATCAGATGACAGACTTCATCCTGTCCGGCAGAAAAACCTGCTTTTTTAAGAAGTTTTTTGTCTGCAATGAAACGATGCTTTAAGTCCTTATCTATAACGATAATGATCTCGAGATCACTTTTGATCTCAGCTATAGTATCTGTTGTAATATTGAAATTCATATTTATCCTTTAATATTTGTTTTGATTATACCAAACCTCAATTCATCTTTCTTTAAATGCAATGAGATTTAGTGGGAATATTAGTTAAATTGCTCTTTTAGTATATCTTGTGCCTGTATCATATCTTTATCACCACGTCCCGATAGGTTGACTAAGATCGTTTTACCTTTAACATCTTCAGATTTCATTTTTTTGAGGTATGCAATGGCATGAGAACTCTCAAATGCAGGGATGATGCCCTCAGATTGTGAGAGCCATACGAAGGCATCTATCGCCTCATCATCGGTGATATAATCATACGTAGCGATATTTTCCTCTTTTAAAAATGAGTGCTCAGGTCCAATGCCCGGGTAGTCAAGTCCTGCTGAGATAGAGTGTGCTTCCTGTACCTGTCCATCTTCATCTTGAAGGAGGTAGCTAAGCTGTCCATGAAGTACACCAGGGCTTCCTTTCGCAAGGGAACAGCCATGTTTAGAGTCTAGTCCAAATCCACCAGCTTCTATACCGATGCACTCTACACTTTCATCTTCTAAAAAGTGGTTAAAGATACCCAATGCGTTTGAACCGCCACCGATACAGGCGATGACTTTGTCTGGTAGACATCCTTCTACAATATCAAGTTGTGCTTTTGCTTCCCATCCGATAACAGACTGAATATCTCGAACCATCATTGGGTAAGGGTGAGGACCTGCAGCTGTACCTATGAGGTAGTAGGTATCTCTTGCATGTGTTACCCAGTGGCGTATGGCATCGTTCATTGCATCTTTGAGTGTTTTACTTCCCGACTCAACAGAGTGTACTTTAGCACCAAGTAATTTCATACGAAACACATTAAGCTCTTGACGTGCTACATCTTTTGCACCCATGAATATTTCACATTCCAGTCCAAAGAGAGCCGCCACAGTTGCCGTAGCTACCCCATGTTGACCTGCACCTGTCTCAGCGATGATCTTTTTCTTGCCTAGTCTTTTAGCAAATACAGCTTGGGCTACGGTGTGGTTTATCTTGTGTGCACCTGTATGGTTCAGGTCTTCTCTTTTAAGATAGATCTTTGCATCAAGCTCTTTAGAGAGATTTTCTGCAAAATAAAGTGAAGAGGGACGACCTACATAATTTTTATAGTAGTAGTCTACCTCAGACCAAAAGTCTTTGTCAAAACGTACTGCTTCATAGTCCAGTTTAAGCTGTTCAAGTACAGGCATAAGTGTCTCAGGTACAAATCGCCCGCCAAAGCCTGTCTTCCCTTCTTTTATGCTGCCAAAATGTCCTAAATCATCCGGGTCATGAGGACTAGGTTTTGGAATATATATTTCTTTATGTAAGTTCATGTGTTTCTCTCGTTTATTAGTGCTTGGATTATAGCGTATGAGAAGTTAAGGACACCTCTAAAGTAAGTGTTTTTGAATCTGTCATCCTAAATCTAAACAAATATTTGTGATACAATAAGAGTATATAGACATCATAGGAAGAAAATGAATCGAAGAGACTTTTTACTTAGTACGGGGATAATTTTGGTATCAGCATCTGCTTATAGTTTTGGTAATAGTATCAAGCCGTTGATTGAGGGTAGGTCAGAAAAGATCGCATTAGTATATGGAACGAGATATGGTGCGACAGAAGACACAGCAAAGTGGATCGCTAAAGGTATCGGCAGCAATGTAGATGTCCTTAATATTGAAACTATTGATCTTGATGAGACTGTAGATAAATATGATAAGTTTATTATCGGTTCAGGTATTTGGATAGATGGTGCACATAAACGTTTAATGGAACTTCTCTCTACGTACAAAGAGCAGATCCAGCCAAAGATCATTGCTTCATTTATCGTTTGTGGGACGACAGGTGAAGAGGATGCAGGTAAGGTCAGAATAGAGGGCTATTTTGAACGCTTTCATAAACCTTTGGATGTTAAACCTGCTTTGAAGAGACATTTTGGCGGTAGAATGGTTATTGAAAAGTTGAGTGATAAAGATAGAAAACTTTTGGACAATTTTTATAGAAATGTGTTGAAAAAAGAGTTTGCAAGTTGGGATAGAACAAAACCGGAAGATGCTGAGAAGTTTGGTGTTGAACTTTTTGCATCAACGAAAGCTTTATCTTCTTGAAGTGAAACGATTTAACTTTTTATAAATTCTGTTGGTTTTTCCATTTCATAAAAAGTTTGTGTAATATTCTGTGCGTTTTCCTCTATGAGTGTGCGAGCGTCTTGTAAACCACGGTTATAGTGATAACCGCCTATCTCTTTGGAAAAAAAGTCTAAAAGAAATTCTGCGTCAAATTGACCTATCTCCTCAGAGAGTTCTTTTTGAAAATAGAGTTGGATTTTGTGAACAAGTATCTCTTTTTCTTCCGAAGTGAACTCAATATCTGACATTAATCTATTTCTAAAACCGAATACACAGGGGCTTCGATCCCTTCTTTCCCGTTTAAAAATCCAAGTTCCATGATGAAACATGCTTCAACACAATGAGCACCCACTTTATCTATGAGGCTTGCAGCAGCTTTTGCTGTTCCTCCTGTAGCTATGAGGTCATCTATAAGTAAGACTTTTGATCTTTCTCCGGTAGTACAAAGTCCGTTCTCCCCAAATGCATCGATATGTATCTCAACTTCATCAAAACCATACTCTAAACTGTACTTTTCAGCCACGGTAGTGTAGGGGAGCTTACCTTTTTTTCGTACAGGTACAAAACCTACACCAAGTCTGTCTGCAAGTGCAGCACCAAAGATGAAGCCTCTTGCATCTATGCCTGCTATGTAGTCTAATTCGTATCCTAAATAACGATTGGTTAAATGATCCATAAGTGTATTAAATGCTTGAGGATTGTTCAGCATGGTAGTGATATCTTTAAAGATGATGCCTGGTTTTGGGAAGTCCGGGATATTTCTTATACTTCCTATGATGATTTTTTTTTCTTCTGTTGTAAGTTTGCTCATTTTTTCCTTACTTCCTCTCTTCTTCATTGTGGTGTTGTTTCTCTTTCATTTTTTTAGAAAAAAACGAAACAAAAAAATCGTCGTGGCTCTCAAATCGCTTCGCTTTCACGGGTGTTCGCCACGACTCGCACACTGCGTGTGATTTGATGGAATGTGTAGGGTGCGTGGTGCCCGTAGGAAATGCCCTTGGGGTACTAACGCACCGATGGTATTTTTATCCTAAATCTGCCCCATAAGTACAACCCTCTATCTTATCAACACGTCCTGCATGACGTCCGCCTTCAAATTCTGTTTCACAGAAAGCAGATATCATATCTTCTATGACACCTTTCCCTACTACACGTTCACCAAAACATAGGATGTTCGCATCGTTATGTTGTCTTGTAAGTTTTGCAGTGTAATGATCGTGACAGAGTGCTGCACGGATACCGGGTACTTTATTTGCAGCGATAGAGATACCTATACCTGTACCACAGATGAGGATGCCGAAACTTCCTTTGTCTTCTATCACTTTATGTGCACATTTCTTGGCAAAGTCTGGATAATCCACTCTATCTGCAGAGTCTGGTCCCAGGTCGATGATCTCGTGTCCAAGAGAACGTACATACTCTTTAACATAAGCTTTAAGTGCATATCCTGCGTGGTCAGTTGCGATATAAAATTTCATACTATTTTTTCCTTGTATTATTGAATCGGCTGTTCATTTTGGATAGATTCGATTCTTCGTCCTACACGTCCCCAACGAACTGTGTACTGTTGGTTTTTCCATAGTGCTTGACACTCTTCAGAGTCTATGGCAACATCACCACAAACACGTTTAAGTCCGGCATGGTCTCTACCACCTCCACCATTGTGGTCACCAGCGAAAACACGTTCATAAGAACGATGCTCTAAACTCATATAGATAAGCCAAGGTTTTCCTACGATCAGTTTGTAGGGTACTGAACCCCAGAAACGACTGTCGTTTGAGTTGTCACGGTTATCACCCACCATATAAAAATGATCATCTTCTACTTTTGTATAGAGCGCATTGATAGCTTTACTTCCCAATTCATATACCGGTGCCTTCAGATCGTCTATCATTACCGGAGTCATATCTATCTCTTTATTGTACGAGTAGTAGCGAAGCAGTGCTTCAAAGATATCGATCCCTTCTGGTACATACTGAATACCGGGATACTTACCCATATACGGGTTTTCTACCCATAATTTATCTCTAAGAGAGATGATCTTCTCTTTAGGATAGGTTTTCTTAATATACTCATCTCCTTCATGAAAGTGAATAAGGAGTTTTTTGTTTGCATAGATAATTTCATCACCACCTACTGCCACACAACGTTTTACATAATGTATTTTGTTGTTTTTAGGGTAACGGAAAATGACGATATCTTCTCTTTGTGGTCTAGGTCCTTCTATGAGGTGACCATTATTGTTAAAATCTGGTAAAAGTGGTATTTCTAACCAAGGTAAGTGAGGGGTAGGGATACCATAAGAGAACTTCTTGGCAAATAAAAAGTCACCTATAAGCTGCGTTCTTTTCATCGATCCTGATGGAATGACAAAAGACTGAGCCACAAAAAAGATAAGGAAAAGTACGATGATGATCGTACCCGTCCAGGAACTTGAAAATCTATAGAGAACGTTCAAAAATTTCTTCATTATATTCTACCTTGAGCAGCTTTGAGTGTATTACTCAAAAGCATCGCTATGGTCATAGGACCAACACCACCCGGGACAGGTGTAATATAGGAACATTTTGGACTAACATTTGCAAAATCTACATCACCTGTCAGTGAACCATCTTCCATACGGTTGATACCGATATCGATGACAATAGCACCATCTTTAACCATATCTTCTTTAATGAGTCCCGGCACACCTACACCTACAACAATGATATCAGCTTTACTCGTATGTGCTTTTAGGTCTTTAGTGTAAATATGTGTCACAGTTACTGTTGCATCAGCGTTAAGAAGTAAAGATGCCATAGGTTTACCTACGATGTTACTTGCACCCACTACACATACATCTTTACCTTGCAGGTCTATGTTATATTTTTCAAACATTTTCATTACACCTAGTGGTGTACACGCTACAAAACCATCAAGACCAGTGACTAAGCGACCTACATTGTAAGCATGAAACCCATCCACATCTTTTTTAGGGTCAATGACTTCAAGGATCTTATCTGTATCTACATGTTTAGGCAAAGGTAATTGCACTAAGATACCATCTATACGAGGGTTGTTATTCATCATTTCAATGGTTGCTATGATCTCATCTTGAGAGATACTGTCAGGCATGTTGTGCGTGATAGAGTAAAAACCGACTTTTTCACATGCTTTTGCTTTCATCTTCACATAGGCGTGACTTGCCGGATCATCGCCTATAAGCAGTACTGCAAGTCCAGGAACGATATTTTTTTCCTGTTTAAGTTGTTCAACTCCAGCAGATACAGAATCTTGTACTTTTTTGGCTAAGGATTTACCATCGATAAGTTGCATTGAGATGCCCTTTATATTTTTAAGGTATTATATCAAAAATAGTTTAGGAGAGGTGTTACATCGGGATGAAACGATTATTATTTGTATTGCCACTACTACTGGGAGCAAATGAAGATTTTATTTCACACTATGAATATGGTGAAATGCTTTACTCTAATCCTAGAGGAGTAAGTTGTTCCCAATGTCATGGAAAAGATGGTGCCGGTACAACCATAGTGGAATTTCGTGATATTCATGGTAAGCAGGCTATAAAGGGCTCTGATATACGCAAAGAGAGTCTCCAGACGATGATCAAAAGTGTGAACAGTTATCATGAGATCATGCCTAGGTACTACCTGACTGATGAAGAGGTAAAGGCTATCTATGATTATCTGCAAAAGAAAAATGAAAACTATCTGGAAGCTTTAGAAGAAAATAACAGTAGTAAATAGGTTATAATTATCCATATCACCTTAAGGATAATCTATGGAACTTTATAAAACGTTTACAACACTGATTTTAACCGGAGGCTTGAGTTACGCCTCTTCTTTGGCTATCTATCAAGACAGTGCAACTTATACATTTCAACCTAAAGCATCCTTCATAGGCTTTGCAGAAGGTATAGAAGCGAAGTGTAAAGGCAATGTTATTCCTCTTAAATCAAGTTTGACCTGTCCCAGTGATGATCGGCTTTGTCAGGAATTGACTGAGATAAAAGGAACAGTACAAAAGCTCAAGGCTACTCAGGCAAACATAAAAGTATTAAATACCCTTGTTTCACTTCCTCAACCCACTTCATTTGATGCTGCCTCTTGGATAGAATCAGCAAAAATAATTGGAACAGAACAGGCAAGACTTTCTATAGAAACAACTATACTTACAGAAGAGTTAGCATTACTATCAAAAGATTTTGAGAGACAAGCACCTACACCAAATGCACTCAGCAGTACACAGTCCTGTCCGGAAGAGCTGGAACTTACGTTTCCTTATGGTCAGCTCTCTTTTTCCACTTTTTATGAAGCTGATATTGCAGATAATAAGAGTGTAACTGTTACGCAATACCTTTCTATTGCAAACAAAAGCGGTATAGATATGCAAGCTGATGATGGGATGTTCTTCTATCGTCCGGCCCATCGTTACATTAGACCTATCCATTTTTCTCCCTGGATCGTAAGTAAATACGAGCCACAACCCATAAGAAGCTATGCAAAAGCAAAAAGAGCTACTGCTATGGATAAAGAGCAGATGGTTGGTGCTATGTCAATGGTAGCAGCAGAGGCTCCTGTGCCCGTAGCCCAATATCTGAATGCCAGAGAGTACCAGATCAAAAATCTTTCTCTTCTTTCTACCGGTATGCCTATAGATGTACAGGTTACAAAATGGGATGCACCATTGGAGTGTGATATACGTGTATACCCCTATCGAAACAGTATGGCATTTCATACTTGCAGCTTTACGCCAAAGCTTCAAATAGACAGTAATCAATGGAAAGTAAAAGAGAGAGAAACCACGATCAATGATAAAGCAGTAGGGGAGTACAGAGAAGGAGAATACAGACTCTATACAGAAGCTGAGTTAGATATCAAAGTGGTAAGAAAGCCTATTGTTAAAAGAGAGAAAACAACGGGTATATTTGGTGGTACTGCACGTAAAAAAGATGGGTTCACTCTTAATGTAACCAATAAATCCGATAAAGCCAAAACACTGACAGTAACAGAACGTATACCTACCTCGACAACAGAAGAGATAAAAGTAAAACTTTTAGACGTAAGATCAGATAAAAAAGTAAATTATAGACTTCTCAAAGATGGTGAAATAGAGATGAAGCTTACACTAGCTGCACATGAAAATAAAGAAATAGAAGTACTGTTTGAAATATTTTATGATAAAGATTTAAAAGTAAGTTATTAGAAAGTAGAAAATATAGGGAAATTTAATTTGCAGGCGAGATGCCTGCAAGTCACTACTAGAGTGGAGTTACGTTCTCAGCTTGTGGGCCTTTTTGACCTTCACCAACTTCAAATGTTACTGCTTGACCTTCAGCGAGCGTTACACGTGCACCACTGTCGTTGTTTACTTGACGGAAATGTACGAATACATCTGCTCCACCATTCTCTTGTTGGATAAATCCATAACCTTTTTCATCGTTGAACCATTTAACAGTTCCGTTTACTAATTCTGCCATTTTTGTACCTTTGGTAATAATATTCACTTAATAAATAAGTGGAATCCAAATCAGAGAGAGTCTTTCGGGTCTAGCAATAACACTTAACACACGATAGATGAACTCGAACCTCATCTTTCATCGCATATATTGTAGCTTGTTTTCTTAGGGTTAAGCTTATTTTGTGAAAAAATTAAGTTATTTCGTTAACATCCAAAAAAATATTGTATTTTCATCACCTGCACTTACCAGTGCTTGCTCATTAATAAACATAATTTTGTTCACTGAAGCATAATGTCCTACAAGACGATCTGTCTTACTTCCATCTTTAGTGTTGAAAAGCTGTAAGTGATTATTTGTGCCACTGGAGTAAATACCTATGTTTGCATTGGGGCTTAACCCTACACAATAGACTAAAAAATCACTTTTTATATGATAAGATATTTTCCCATTGAGAGAGTAAACGCCTACACGTCTGTCTTGTCCTGCTGTGATGATGACTCCCTTGCTGTATGCAACACGGTAAATGTTGTCGACATGTTCAGAGGAGAAGACTTTTTCTACTTGGGAACTTTTTACATCTAGAACTCTTACTGCACCACTTTCATCAGATAGCACCATTTTTTTTCTATCATGACTTAGAATCATGCCACCCATCGTACTCTCAGAGATATGACTGTCATAAAGCTTGTAACTCTCTTTGTTATCATAGAGTATTACATTAGAACCAAAGGTACCAAAGACCACCTGTCCGTCATTGGTAAAAAATGCCCGTTTTGGCATGATCTGCTGTTTTTCATCTACTATTTTGCGCAGTCGTACACCATCATGTACCCATACATTCCTGTAAGCACTTTCACCGGAACTGACAAAAAGTGTTTTTCCTTTAAATCTATCCACACTGTGGATACGGGCAGGGACAAAATCTCCCATAGCTGTTGCTAAAGGTCCTATCTTGATCCTACTGACTATCTTTTGCGTACTAAGGTCTATGATGTCTACAGAACCGGCATCTGTAGCAACATAAAGCAAGCCATTATCTTCTACAAAATCACTTACAAGTCCGGAAGCTTCTATTTTAGCTATAGGGGAAAGGTCTTTGGCATGCATAGTTGAGAACAATAGTATAAGTGTAAAGAAGATTTTATACATAGAGAGATACCCATTGTTTTTAATTTGGAGGGATTATACCATCTTCTAGATTTAGTGTGAGTTGCTTCTACTCATAGACTTAAGAAAACTTTCTCTTTTTTCTATACCTAACATTTTAGCTTTTGTAAGGTCAGGATAGGTTCCACCCAAACCTTTACCATCATCTCCATGACATCCTCCACAGATACTGGTGTAAAACATAGCTGCATTCTTAGGGTAGGGTGTTGCACACTTTTTACCGGAGAGTTCCATCACATAACAGGCGATCTTCTCTGCATCATCATGTGCAGCAAAACCACCCTCCATCTCACCACCTTTAAAATCCAGTATGTCAGAGCCATGATCAATGACTCTGATGATGTACTCTTTGGTATATTCATCCGTATTGATCTGAGAGAGTTCGTCTTCATAGTGTGTCGTTTTATGTGTTTTGATATGCTCTTCATAGTGTGTATGTGCATCTACTTTTTTTGGGTTGCGAAACTTGGCATTGTAGACAGCGTATACGATAACAATGAGTATGGCAAGATAAGGTATGATCTTTTGCATAAGGAAGTACTATCTTCCCATCATTCGAGCCAGTGGAACTACCAGTGGTACAAAATGAACTTTTTGTACATCCCATTTACTTAAGATTGCATGACCTTCATCTTGTAGTCTGATCACTTGTTTATAGTAAGCTCCTCTTGCATCAGGATCCAGCTGTTTTAACATTTTATTGAGCTGTGCCGTACTCAACCCATAGACAAATGTAAGCTCTTGTGTATCACCCTGTTGTGCAAGAACATTAAGAATCTTTCCATCTTTCAGTATGAGTTGATATGCATAGAGATGACTTTGACCGTAAACCATTATCACACGTTTAGCCTCAAAAATGATTTTGATACTTTGTGTAATTGGTGGTTCAAATTCATAGTTCAAATCTGTTCTTGCATCTTCATATACAACAAGGTTACCTTCATTTAAACGTAAAACCTTTTGGCTGAGGAATAGACTGCTGAAATTATCTCTGCGCTCACTGAGTAGGGCACCATCCATATGCAGATACTCTTTTTCTACCTGAACAGTGAGTTGTTTGTTCTCATAGCTAAGGTTTGACATACCACAACCACTGATCATAAGTATGACTATAGTTACAAATGCCAGCCTTATGATCTTTTTCATCATACTATGTCTGTCAATTTAAGAAAGATCTCGTTGATCTCTTTTCCGGCTTTTTTAGCCAGTTTCTCTACTTCTACTTTAGAATCATCATACATAAGGGAGAGCTCTTTTTGTTTCTCTTCCCACAAGTCTTCACTATCCATCTTGGCAAGGTGTGCTTTGAGAGCTGCTACGTCCAGTTCTACTTGTGCCTTGCTAGATACTTTTTGTGTAAACTCTTCCGCACTCTCTTTGACCTGTTCCAGTTTATCACGAGCTTCCATCATGCCCAGATGCCCTTTAAGTTCAGCCTTCTCTTCAAAGTTGTCATAGGCATCTTTAAGTTTATCATTTACTCCGGCAAAACGTTTTTTAAGATCAACCCAGAACTCTCCTGCTTCTTCAGTAAAATTCTCACTAAGACCTTCTATTTTCTCTTCTGCTTTTTCAAGTGATCTTTTAGACTCTTCAATAATTTTTTTAAACTCTTTTTCCATAACATTGATCCTTTTATAAATTTTATTAATTATAGCATTTTTTCTGCATGCGTATTTTTGTTTACCTCTAACCAATCACTTAATAAAACTAATTCGTCCAGAGGCTTAGGCTCTATTTTTAGTATTTCTGCAAAGCTTGTGACACCCATAGAGAGTAGGTACTGTAGGTTATCATCAAAAGTCGCTTTATCTATGACGAAGATGTTGTCTTTGTGTACTTCAAACATGTATCCACCATTTGGGATGGGTGTCATGGAGAGTGTGATGGTGTAGTGGTCTTTGATGATGCTCTCTTTTTGAGAGTACATGAGTCCTATGTTATACCCTTCATTTGCAAATCCTCTGATGGCTACAACAAGTACTCTGTTCTCACCTTCTTTAGAAGAGTTAAAGATGTTGATGATATCTTTAATGGTTGAGTAGCCTGGGATCTTCGCAAGGAGTGAGTTGAACCAGTTTGCGAGTTTTGTTTTCATGAAGTGACCGATAAAATACAAAAGAAGTAAAAATATACCTATAACCAGTATAAGCCATAAAAATTCATTATTTTCAGGAGTAAATCCCACAGTTTTAAAGACCCAACCAGCCAAGAGGTCTATCTTCCCATAGAGCCAGAGTATTAGTACAACGATTATAACTATAGGAAGAAGTCCAAAGAGACCTTGCAGTGCTGTATTCATGAAGTGTTTTAGGGTTTTGTTGTTTTTCATTTTTGATCTCTTGTATGTATTTTATTGAGTTATTGTATCATCTGTTGGTATGCTTGTCAATGAGATGTTGTAGGGGCATCCCTTGTGGTTGCCCTTTGGCTCATAAATGTGTTTTCCGTTCAAGGGTACCCACGAGGGGCACCCCTACAATATATACAAGAAAAAGGAAGTGGAGAGTTTACTCCCACCTCACAGTCATGAATTAGTGGAAATTTTGCATAGCTTAATTAATTGCTTGAACTTCTAGTGGGACTGAAGTCTCCACTTCCTTTATTGTTTGGCAGCTAAATTTTTGCTTTCACAATAAAATGGTGGACTTGAATAGGCTAGTAGCTTAAAGTGATATATGCATTCCCACGCAGAGCATGGGAATGCATAGGTAATAGTGTATGGTATCTCAGCTTGAATACACCGTTAGGTGGAAGTTGAAGTTTTATTTTCATCATAAAATGATGTATTTGGATGGATTAGTGATTTGCAGTGATGTATGCGTTCCCACGGACACCGTACAAACGAGAAAGGCTATTTTTTAACCACATATCTATCAAAAGTATATCTTTTTAATCCAAATAGATTTGTGGTTCTCTCTATTATAAATACTTATGCATTTTTTCTATACATTGAAGATAATTGTATTCTACTTGTAATAGTTTTATTGTTATCAAGTTTAATAATAAGATATGGATATACACCTTCTTCATGTGTATTAGCATTTAACCCTATAACTGTTCCTTCTAGCCTTTTTGTATCGCCTGTAAAGTATGCAAGAGGAAGTATAGTAATTATTAGAATAATAAGAATACCAAAAGAATATTGAGATATTTCTCTTATTGTCACTCCAATCCCTCTAACCAAACCTCAACATCCGCATCACTAGCCATCTTCCAATCCGCTCTAGGACTAAGTGAGATAGTACCCACTTTCGGGCCATCAGGCATACATGAACGCTTAAACTGTTGAGTAAAAAAACGTCTTAAAAAGAGTCTTAACCACTTAGTAATGGTTTCTTCATCGTATTTAGTATTAAACGCTATAGCTGCAAGGAAGCGTATTTTAGTTGGCTTTGCTCCATACTTAATGAAATGGTATAAAAAGAAGTCATGTAGCTCGTAAGGACCTATGATACTTTCTGTCTCCTGGACTATCTCATCATCTTTGTGTGGGAGTAGTTCCGGGCTTATAGGTGTATCTAAAATGTCGTCTATTATTTCTGCTATGGATTCATTAGATTTATAATACTCGATGACATACTGGATGAGTGTCTTAGGTATGCCTGAGTTTAAGGCATACATACTCATGTGGTCACCATTGTAGGTAGACCAACCAAGGGCTATCTCACTTAGGTCACCTGTACCGATGACAAGCCCACCTTCCTTGTTTGCCATATTCATTAATATAGAAGTTCTTGCTCTTGCCTGAACATTCTCGTAAGTAACGTTGTGCTCATCTTTATCATGCTCTATGGCTTCAAACTCTTTGAGTGAGATATCGGTGATATCTACCTCTTTAAGAGTGACACCTAACGCTTCACAAAGCTTCACTGCATTGGACTTCGTACGGCTTGTCGTACCAAATCCTGGCATAGTCACAGCGATGATATTTTTAACATTCCAACCCATCATCTCAAAGGCTCTGTGTGTGGAGAGGAGGGCAAGGGTAGAGTCAAGGCCACCGGAGATGCCTATGACTGCTTTTTGGATGTGTGCATGGCTCATACGCTTGATGAGGCCATGTGCCTGAATGTGGACTATCTCGTCACATCTGTGTTTTTTCTCTGCATAGCGTGAAGGAACGAACGGCATAGGGTTGATATCACGTTCAAGTTTACTGATGCTTGGCAGGTTTCCTACTTTGATGGTACGTGTTTTTTTACGTCGTCCATCACCGTAGCTTGATTCATTGAGACGAAGCCATCTGAGACGTTCCAAGTCCACATCAGCTGTTATAAGGTTACTTTCAAGACTAAAACGTTCATTTTGAGCAAGTGTAGAACCGTACTCAGAGATGATAGAGTGACCTCCGAAGACCGTATCGGTCGTTGATTCACCCACACCTGCCGAAGAGTACACATATGCAGCCATACATCGCCCACTCTGTGTACGCACCAACTCTTCACGATACTCTGACTTTCCTATGAGCTCATTACTGGCTGAAAGATTAAAGAGCAGGTTGGCACCATTACTTGCCATATGATTACTAGGAGGTGTCACAGCCCACAGGTCTTCACATATCTCTACCCCAAAAGTCATATCTTTTTTATCTGTAAAGAGTAAGTCTACCCCAAAAGGCACTTCTTCACCTAAGAGTTCAGTAGATGTTCGTACAATATCTCTACCACTTACAAACTGACGTTTTTCATAAAACTCTTTTTTGTTCGGTAGGTAACTTTTAGGCACTATCCCTAACATTTTTCCACTTTGCAGCACCACGGCACAGTTATAGAGTCTATCAGCTTCAAGTACCGACATACCGATGATAGCAATGGTGTTAATCTCTTTTATATTATTTAATATGTAGTTAAGTGATTCATCTTGTGAAGCAATGAGAGTCTGATTAAGTAAAAGGTCACTAGCAGTGTATCCTGTAAGCGTAAGCTCCGGAAATACAACGACACTAACCTCTTTAGAATGGGCTTCTTGGATGAGTTTGATGATCTCTTTTGCGTTTTTAGTAGGGTTTGTAACGGTGGTTTTGTTAACAGCTGATGCAACTCTATAATATCCAAACATCTTCACTCCAATCAATCATTAATAATAAATAATGTCGTCCGAACGCCCTTGAAAGCGAAGCGATTCGAGAGGACGACACTTTTTGTTCTACTTTTTTAAAAAAGTAGAAAAGAAACCCCAAACTATCATAGAGTTCATATTCTTGTATGCATTCCCATCGGGGACGATGGGAACGAGGGAAGGTGCGTTAGCAAACGCACCCTACAAGAGAAGGTAGATTACGCTTTTGAAGCTACAACTTCAATAGAAACGATGTCATCATTCTGCTCGATATTATCAAGAACCATAAAGCTCTCAGTATCATCTTCTTCAATAGCACCAAATACAGTGTGAACACCATCTAGGTGTGGTGTTGGTACAAAAGTGATGAAGAACTGGCTTCCACCTGTGTTTGGACCGGCATGAGCCATAGAAAGAGTTCCTCTTCTGTGTGGTTGTGTACTTGTGTCAGTCTCACAGTCTATCTGCCAGTCTGGTCCACCTGTCCCAGCCATTGCTGCGTTACCAGTAGGACCTGAGTGTGGGCAACCACCTTGAGCCATAAATCCAGGGATCACTCTGTGGAATTTAAGGTTGTTGTAGAACCCTTGTTCCGAAAGATGAGCAAAGTTTGCTACTGTGTTAGGTGCATCTTCAGGATATAGTTTTACCCAGATAGTCCCTTTAGAAGTGTTAAATTTAGCGTAGTTGTATGTGTCCATTACGGATTGTACGATGTCGTATCTTTTTGATTCTTTTCCAAACATGTGTGTTTAGTCCTTATATATTAAAATTTAGTTATTATTATACCAATATTTATTTAGGGGTTAGTATATGGAATTATGTGTAGCACTCGATTTACCATCAGCTAAAGAGAATTTGGCTCTCGCAGAGTCACTTAAAGGCTATGATATTTGGATGAAAGTAGGTTTTCGTGCCTATATCCGTGATGGAAAACCTTTTATAGATACACTCAAAGAGATTAACCCTGATTTCAAGATATTTCTTGACTTAAAACTCTACGATATTCCTAACACCATGGCTGACGCAGCAGAAGAGATAGCCAAACTCGGTGTAAATATGTTTAACATCCATGCATCTGCAGGGGCTGTGGCTATGAAAACTGTGATGGATAGATTAGTTCCATATGAAAATCGTCCATTGGTACTGGCTGTAACAGCACTTACTTCTTTTGATGAAGAAAACTTTCAAAGTATTTATGAAAAAAGCATAGATAAAAAAGCAGAACAGTTTGCTAAGATGAGTTATGATAATGGCTTAGATGGCGTTGTGTGTTCGACATTTGAGAGCAGGGCTATTAAAAATGCTACGAGCGAGCAGTTTTTAACACTTTGCCCTGGTATCAGACCTTTCGGTGAAGATGCAGGAGATCAACAGCGTGTGGCTACGCTGGAGCTTGCAAATCAAGAGGGAGTTAACTATCCAGTAGTCGGAAGACCTATTTACAAGGACAGTAATCCTCAAAATAAAGTAGAAGAGATCTTAAAAGTAATCTCTACTTTCTAGTCTCTTCTTTAACTTTTACTTTTTCAGGGTCTGCCATATCCATTGCACCTTGCATTCCTTGTAGCATAAAGTAAACTCCTACAGCAAATAGTACCAATACGATAAGTGGTGCTAGTTTTTGAAACATTATATTTCCTTAATTGTTTTTTAGAATAATACTATAAATATTCATCAGATTAGCATATAAATAGAAATAGTATGAAAAAGTTGGCAACATAACCTTTTTTTAAGCTTTAGTTTAAGCCAAATGCATTATAATCTCACCCACAAAACACATGGACAGGTGGGAGAGCTGGTTTAATCCGCGCCCCTGCTAAGGGCGTGTAGGCTCACGCTTACCGAGGGTTCGAATCCCTCCCTGTCCGCCACTTTATCCCAATCAATCCAACAACAGCTTGTCAGTATATAATTTAAAGCTATTATTTACAAAACACTATTTTTATATTATAATGCTCTTAAAAAAGGGTTATTATGTTACGTACTTTCTTTCTTCTTACATTGTTTTCCAGTCTATCGTTTTCTGTATCTAACTATACAGTAAAACTTGCCACTTATCGGAATTCTGACCAACTTGGAAAATTTATAAATAGGTTCTCTCCGGCATTAAAAAAAACCGTTTGTACCTATAAAAGAGGGAAACTAACTTATGCATATACTATTCCTACACAAGATAAAAAAACATTAAAGAAGCTTCTTCCTGCCTATCGTAAAGTCTTTTCTGATGCGTATATTTCCCCAGTCAATAATAAAATGAAATAAAATTGCTATCATCTCTACAGATATTTTATTGTATATTTTAGTTGAAAGGCTATGAAATACCTAATTTATTTGGTTTGAATCAGGACTGGAGATAATTATAATATAAAGAAATTTCTATGCTTCTCTTTTATTTTTTCTTCTATCTTTCCCCTTGAAAGCAGCATTATTTCCCTCTGAGGATAAATCCCTAAAGTCATCACTTAAGCTGACACCTGACATTTTTTCAAATTCGTCGAAGTCGGAACGATTAACAGTGAATGAAATTTCAGTAACATGGGTCATGTTCCACTTTTCTGCAAACACTTCTTTTTGGAATACAACATGGACGGACGATACTATTGGATCAGGATGATGTTCTTCTGCTTGAGTATCGCCTTTATTTTTACTTGTATCCTCGTAAGAATACCTTGTAAACATCGGTATGAGCTCCAGTTCAGCTATCTGTTCTATCTTTCTCTGTTTTGATTGGGCAATACGACTCTCATCTGCATTTACATCTTCACAACCAAAACACTTTCCAGTCTCAATCCTCTTAAAAGTTCTTCCTGGAGGATCTGGAACATACTCTTTTTCCTTTTTGTTACCAAATAGGCTTTTAAATATCTTTATCATATTCATTCCTTCATTGTCTTATTATACATTATATTTTTCAAGAAGGGGAATATATATATCTTTTTTATAACGTTATGTAAAAATATTTGAAGCCAGTGTAGTTTGGTTGTATCGTTTTAATTTGGCAGGGTTTGCAAAATCTGATTAATAAAATTGAAAATTATTTCGCCCTTTGGCTTTGGCTTTATACATAGCTATATCTGCATATTGTAAAAGATTAAGGATATTTGTCGTATCTGAAGGGTAAAGGCTGACCCCAATACTGGCTGATATATGGAGTGTATGTTTACCTACTTTAATAGGCTCTTGTGAGATCTCTAAAATTTTTTGAGCCAACAAAGAAGCATCTTCTTCTTTTTTCAGATCTTCTAAAATGATCATAAACTCATCTCCACCTAAACGTGCTAACGTATCTACCTTACGTATGCAAGTTTTAAATTGCTCAGCAACTGCTTGAAGCACTTTATCTCCAATATCATGTCCCAGTGAGTCATTGATCTCTTTAAAATTATCCAGATCAATAAATAAAAGTGCTAATTTTGTTTGTTGGCGTGAAGCCTTTTGTATCCCCTGTTCCAATCGATCATTAAAGAGAACACGGTTAGGCAATCCTGTAAGGTGATCATGGTGAGCTTGATAATACAACAGATCTTGTTGTTCACGTAATTTATCTTCAGCCTTTTTCCGTTCAGTAATATCCTGAGCGTAACCTATCATACCTATAGGCTTTCCTTTCTCATCTTTTAGAAGAGAAAGTGACAGATCTGCAAATATGACTTCTTTAGATTTTTTGACTAAACGTATCTCTGTTTTTTGTTTACCTTTTTGCATGAGTATATCAATATTATTCTGGAGTGATTCATGATCCTCTTCTAGATAGAGTAACTTAATATGTTTTCCTATCATTTCACTGGATTTATAGCCAAGCAGTAGCTCAGAACCCATATTCCAACTGCTAATATACCCTTCAAGGTCCGTTGATATTACAGAATCATGAATCTGTTCAATGATCTGTGCTTGTTGGTCAACTTTAAGTTGTATAGCTTTTTGCTCAGTAATATCTGTATGGATTCCCACCATACGAAAAGCTTTACCATTTTGATCGTATTGTATTATTCCTCTACCCAATATCCATATCCATTGTCCATTTTTATGTTTCAGACGATGAACTGTTTCAATATGCTCTTCTTTATTATCAAGCGTTGCTTGAACATTTGACATAATGTCTTCTATGTCATCAGGATGGACACGATCTTTCCATGTGGACAAGAGAGCAGGAAGTTCATCAGCCTTACCATAACCCAACATCTCATTCCATTGAGGAGAGTAGTAAGCACTGTCATCTAAAAGGTTCCATTCATAAACACCGGCATTATAGCCCAAAAGTGCCAACTCCATACGCTCTTTTGAATGTTGATACGATAATTCACTTGCTTTTAGGGTTTTAAGTATTTCTTTTTCTTTTGAAATATCTTTCCAGATAACATGGATAACGTTACGATTGTTTAATGTAATAGGGGTGAGTGTGACCTCCACTAAAAAATCTTCATTATTGGCTCTCGTGTGTACCCATTCAAAACGATATTTACCATTTTTTACGGCAAGTTGCATCATCTCTTCAGCTTTTTCATATGATCTACGTCCATCAGGCTGAAATTCAGGGGAGAGTTTAGAGGGGTGAAGATTTAAGAGTTCCTCTTTGTGATCGTAACCCAACATTTTAACGATCGTTTGGTTACATAGAACAAAGTTACCATCTTCAATGATCAAGATACCATCTAATGAATTTTCAAACAGGGTTTCAAAGGCATTATGATGTTCTATTTCAGCTATACAGCTATGACTAATATTGTTCATAAATTATTATTCCCATTAATCTTCTTTTAGCTTAAGATGACAAATTCAAACAGATACGGAGAATCTTCTGCACCTATTTTGATAATATCTCCATCTTTCAGTTCACAAGTACCACCCCTGTCCTCACTACCTATTTTTTGGGTATTAATAATAGTACCACAAGCGCTTCCTCTATCAGATACCAAATAACCGGTTTGGGTTTTTTCAATTTGGAGGTGTTGTCTGGATATTTGTAGAAAATGTCCATTGTCAACAAGATAAATATCATTGAAAGGTTTTCCTCCGGCTGATTTATCTCTTTCAGAAACGACAAATCTTCCATCTCGATTCTCTATGCGAGATTCTCTTCCGATTCGAAATGGAAACTTCCAAATACCGATGATCTCATCACCAATACAGTTTTTAGTCATGGTGTTTTTTGCTTCAGGCGTTATAGCTTTTAAAACCGCCAGAGGAGTTATACTCTTTAATAGTGCTTGTTTATCTTCCATTGTATCTACTTCCTTATCGACATTATTCAATATCTATGTCAGAATTAATCAACTTTCCAGTTTCACACCCAAACCCAACTCTTTTTTGTGGTAAGTATTTACCACAGTGATAATGGTGAGTATATCCTTTTTTCCCTTGATATTATTTTTCTATCTAATACTCACTTCATTTAGCTTTTAGATTTTACTGTAACCAAGTATTAGGAATATAAAGATTTATTTAATGTGATATCAACTATAATAAAAGTGTTATAATCAAGAGATATTTTTTAAATACTATATTGTATTATCTGCAAATAGTATTTAATTCAAAATTATTTTGTTGTGCCAAACTTGTTGTGAAGCAAGGACGGAAAGCTATGGGTCTTGGTTACCAAGATCGCCAGGCTACCAAAATGAATTTATACTTCTTTTGAGCAACATGCAATTATACTAAGGATATTTATGAAAAGATTTCATAAACTGATGGGTATTGTACTATCGTTAACAATGATCACACTCATCTCTGGATGTGGAGGAAGCAGTTCTTCTACACCTTCTGCAAATGTGGAAACTGGTGTTCTGTCACTCAGTATCACTGATAAACCGTTGTTGGATGAGAATGTGACAGCTGTTAATATTAGAGTTATAGGTATTGAGTATCATCATGATGGCAACTGGACCGAGGTTGAAGATTTTAATGCTACGACATTCAATCTGCTTGATCTTCAGAATGGCAAATCACTTTATCTGGGAGACTTTGTATTGCCGGCAGGGCACTATACACAGATCCGCTTTATGTTGGCTATTCCGGAAAAAGAGGGAGATGTCAAAAGTAATCCGGACTGTAATATAACATTTGAAGATGGTTCATCCGTACCCTTGTTTGTACCGAGCGGTGGACAAAGTGGTTATAAAGCCATAGGTGAATTTGAAATAGAAGCAGATGCCAAAGTGGAAGTTACTGCAGATTGGGATGCAAGTAGATCGGTCGTTGTTACAGGAAACGAAAAATATCAGTTGAAACCTGTCATCCGATTGATTGTCAATGAACTTTCAGGTTGGATAAACGGGACAGTGGTTGATGTAGCAGAGTTTGATGATGCAAACGACTCTTTGGTTGTTTATGCTTACAAAGATGGCAACTATACAGAAAATGAACCAGAAGATTTTCTAAATGCTGTTAGCAGTGGTAAAGTTAATATGACTGATGGGAATTTTACGTTGGCCTTCCTGGGAGCAGGATTATACGATCTTGTAACTGCACATTATGATGATGGTAACTTTACTGGAGTTGTCGACATAGAAGGGGATGTCCCTGTTGAGAAAGCAACAGAAACATTAGTTGACGTGAATACTTCAAACTATCCTACACCTTAGTTTTGTGTTCCAGGCTCTTCCAGGGTCTGGAGTACATATTGATAAACTAATCAGACTGGTTCCTCAGTCTTTATTCTCTACTCTACTTAAAATACTTCAATAATAAAATTATGACAATTTGCCATCTTTTTTACCTTTTTTCTTAAAGCCGGATATAATGAGTCAAATATCAAGATAAGGTTTCTCATTTGTTTCTACATATAGATATAGATAGTTTTTTTGCCTCTGCTGAGCGTTCTGTAGATAGTTCTCTAAAAGGAATAGCTATGGCTGTAGGAAGTCGGAGTAATCTGGAGATATTTAACAAAAAACGAACCCATATTAAACTAATGAATGATAACAGTGGAGCGTTTGTAACGCCAGTATTTTACAGTGATAAGAAAAAAATATTTGATTCCTACTTTGTAGATAAAATAGAAGGTAGAGAGAAGATACGGGGGATTGTTACCACTGCGAGTTATGAAGCCAGGGCATTTGGTGTAAAAACAGCTATGCCCATAGCACAAGCGCTTCAAATTTGTCCTCAGATGGTGGTTGTGCCATCAAACTATCCCCTCTATCATAAACTTTCCCATAAAATACATAGGTATATGACTGCCCGTATCCCTCAAGTGGAACAGTACAGTATCGATGAATTTTTTGGGGATGTCAGTGGCTGGATAAAAGATGAAGAGGTATATGCTTTCGCCCAAAAGTTGCAGGTAGAGATCTTGGAACGCTTTGACATACCGGTCTCCATAGGTATTTCAAAAGCAAAGTGGATAGCCAAGCTTGCTACAGAGTCTGCAAAGCCTTATGGTGTTTATGAAGTGAAAGATATAGATGCATACATTGAAAATATACCCATAAAAGCATTTCCTGGCATAGGAAAGGGATTTCAAAAGAGGTTAGGGGAGCATTATATTTCAACACTGGGTGATGTAAAGCGACACAAATCACTCTTTTACTCATGGAAAAAACCAGGTATTCAACTCTATGGCCGTGTGACAGGAACGGATAATGAGACCATAAGCAGCAGAGGAGATAGAAAATCCATAGGTATAAGCCGTACGTTTGATGCCATTTATGATGCGGATGAGGTAAAGCGTCGTATTATGATCATGGCACGGCATATTGTCTATATGGTAATGGCTATAGAAGTCAATCCTACAACGTATTATCTTAAAATAAATTATGAGTATAGTGTGAAAGTAAAAAAAAATGTAACCGTAGACAGGGTTTTTTCTGAAGCACTTTTTAAAACCACACTGGCTCAAATGTATGAAGAGATATTACTTCATGAAAAAGGAGCCATAAAACTTTCAGTCAATGTCTCCAACTTCAGTGCACAGCATAAGAAAACACTATCTTTGATGGACTTCGATGAGGATATCCACAAAAATAAGTTAAGTAAAGAGATACAAAAACTTAGGGAACGTTTTGGGTTGGATATTATCAAAACAGGGGATGAACTCTAATTAATAGAAAATATTTATAAAATTTAACCTAAATGATAATTATATTTAGTGTATAATGAAGTTATGAGTATTTATAAGAACTTATTTAAACTTAGGCATCATCACGAAGTAGAAGAAAGCGTGCTTCAGGAACTTTTTTTCTTTGAGAGAAGTACGCTTATTACGCTTATCTTATTGGAAACTATTTTTTTATATATACTCATGCCTTTGATCGGTAATGGTATAGCAGCCTGGTATGGTCTTATCGTTACATTAACATTATGGCGATTGTATGATGGATATGATTTTCAAAAAAACCCACATAGACATACTCTTATTATGTGGCATAAAAAGCTTGTTGTAAAAGTATGGATAACAGCACTTTTTTTATCTGCTTTAGCACTTTTTGTGGTTCCTCAACTCGATGAATATTATCAGCTTTTTGTTTTTATTATGTTGCTTGGTATCAGTGCAGGGGCAGTTAAAACATTATCGGGGGATTATCGTACTGCCATAGGATATTTACTTATACTACTTGTTCCTACCTCTGTTGAAATGTTGCTTCTTATGAGACCTGACACATTTATACTTGCCTTTTTATTGATTCTTTACTTCTTTACTCAAACCAGTATTATTTTACATTCATATAAAAAAAGTATTGATTTGGAAAGAAAAAAAGAAGAAATTTTTAAGGTACAAGCAGAGCTTTTTGAAAAACAAGAGATGTTACAGCTTTTTTTCGAACAGGCACCTATTGGAATTTTTTCTTATGATCTAGATTTAAATATCATTAATTGTAATGAATCATTTTTGACACTTTTCAATTTGAAAAAAGAGGAAATTATTGGTACAAATTTAAATGATCTTTCAGATAAAAGATCTATAAATGTTATTAGGGATTCTCTTACAAAAGGTATTCAAACTTATATTGGTCCCTATGACTCTCTAAAAGGTTTAGAGTTTTGGGTTGAAGGTAAATATTCTCCGATTTACAATAAGGAAGGAAACGTGATAGGTGGTATGGGACTTATTGAGGATAAAACAAAAGAGCATATAGTGCAACAGGAGTTAATATACCTTGTATCACATGATGCCTTGACTTCTCTTTCCAATAGAAGAGGTTTTGATAAATTTATGATGAAGATGCTCAGTAAGAAAAAACATGCTAGTCATCTCTCCCTTCTTTTTTATCTGGATCTTAATCAATTTAAGTATGTTAATGACTCTTTGGGGCATACCTATGGAGATAAACTTTTGATAGCAATATCAAAACGCTTGCAGGGATTAATAAAATCAGACCTTAATTTAAGCAGATTGGGTGGAGATGAGTTTATCCTCGTAGTTCCGTTTGTTTCAAAAGAGAGGGATAAAGCAAAAAAGAAAGCAGATCAATATATCGTAAAGATACAAGAAATTTTTGCAGAACCTTTTGTTATCGAAGGTATACAACTTCATATTAAAACCAGTATAGGTATCGTCATTATTGAACAAAACTCTAGTAATATTGAAGAGATCGTACGGCATGCAGATATCTCTATGTATCAAGCAAAGAGATTTGGACAGGAACATATCTCTTTTTACAATACACAATTGGATCTGGAGCGTAAAAAAACATTTAATCTTCAGCATGATCTGGTCTCTGCACTGAGAACTGATCAACTTGAACTCTTTTTTCAGCCTATAGTGAATATCAAAGATGATTCATTACGTGCTGCTGAAGCCCTCATACGATGGCAACATCCAGAAAGGGAACTCATTCTGCCTATGGACTTTATTCCTCTGGCCATTGAAGCAGGTGTGATTACAGATATCGGCTGGTGGGTGTTAGAGAAAGTATGTTTTCATATCTCAGAATGGAAAAAAAATGGTGAATGGAAACTCAAATATGTTTCCATCAATATCAATGCAAAACAGTTGCTTAAAAATGATTTTGTTTCTATTTTCCTTGCAAAACTTAAGGAGTATGATATAGAGACCAGTGATATCAAAATTGAGATCACAGAAACATCATTGATCGATAATTTTGAAATTACTCAAGAGGTCATTAAGGATCTTCGGAGTTATGGAGTAAGATGTGCCATTGATGATTTTGGAACAGGATACTCTTCTCTTTCTTACTTGAAAAAGCTTTCATTCTCTGTTTTAAAAATAGATAGAGAGTTTATTCGCGACATGCTCAATAATGAAGAGAATCTTACGCTTATACGAACAATTATTGAGATCGCTAAACAATTTAATTACAATATTGTTGTAGAAGGGATAGAGGAGGAAGCACAAAGATTAGCCATCAAAGAGATGGACGATTCCCTCAGTTATCAAGGCTTCCTTGTCAGCCCTCCGATTCCAGAGTCAGAGTTTAGAAAGAGATTTTTAATAGATGTGCCTTCTAAGTGTGCTTAGGCACTCATATTACTAGACTTTAAAAATCACTTGCAAAATCTCTTATTTGAAGATGGATTTTAGCACAATATACTAATATTATTTAAGTATAATATAGACATGAATTATTTAAGTATATTATCCAGGTTGCATCATTCTGAAACTGTAAATAAGCTAATGGTTTCAAACTTGTATACTTTGTCCCAAAAAAGTATTCCTGCTCTTGTGGCCTTTTCTTCACTCCTGACATATTTTCTATATCCACCCCTGTCTGTAAAAATTATTATATGGGAAACTATAGTTATTTTGGTCTCGTTAGTTAGACTGTATTTTGCATATAGTTTTAAAAAAGATCCCAAAAAATATTCATTGAAAACTTGGCATAGTGTATTTACCCTTTTTGCGTTTTTAACGGCATTTCTCTTTGCTGCACTTGGCTTTATTGCTATTCCTTATGTAGATGAAGTCCATCAAGTCTTTATCATCGCTGTTTTGATCGGCTTAACATCTGGAGCAATAAATTCTTTAATCCCGGATATCCGTATAGCTATGGGCTACATCACTATTATTCTATTGCCTTTGATTACTATATTGTTACGGATAGATACAGTGATGCATCTCTTATTGGCATTATTGGTTATTTTATATTTTGCAACACTAATCATTATTATTTTGAATTCATATAAACAAAATAGTGATCTGGAAAGAAAGAAAGAAGAAGTTTCCAGAGAGAAGGAAGTGCTTTATAAAAAACAAAAGACCTTACAGAATTTTTTTGAACAGGCACCCATCGGAATTTTTTCTTATGATTATAAACTGAATGTTACTGACTGCAATCAATCATTTTTAACACTTTTTACTTTAAAAAAAGAGGAGATCATAGGTAGAAATTTAAATGATCTTCCAGATAAGAGACCTATGGAAACGATACAAAACGCACTGACAAAAGGTATTCAAACCTATGTTGGTCCCTATCGATCCACAAAAGGTCTTGAATTTTGGGTTGAAGCCAAATGTTCTCCCCTTTATGATCAAAAGCATGTAGTCGTTGGAGGTATTGGGCTTATAGAAAACAAAACGAAAGAGCACAGTGCACTTAATGAGTTGAAAATTCTCGTACAGCATGATCCGTTAACTGATCTGCTTAACAGAAGAGGCTTTGGTGATTACATGAAAGATCTTGTAAGTGACGATAAGCATAAAAAAGATTATTCTCTTCTCTTCTATCTGGATTTAAATCAATTTAAAGGCATCAATGATTCTTTGGGGCATACAGTAGGAGATGAAATACTTATTCGTGTAGCAAAACGACTGGTCTATGCTTTAGGGGATGATTGTAAAATAAGTAGACTGGGTGGTGATGAATTCATCATCGTTGTACCTTATGTTTCAGAAGAAGAAGGTACAGCAAAAAGTAAAGCCAAGCAATATGCAGAACAGATAAAAGATATTTTTACAGATCCTTTTATTATAAATGACCTGTATCTTCATGTTAGCTCAAGTATAGGTATTATTATCATTGAACCAAATTATACAAATATTGAAGAGATCATCCGATCTGCTGATTTAACGATGTATCAAGCTAAAAACTCCAATGGACACATCTCATACTATAATGAAGACTTAGATAGAGAACAAAAAAAGCTTTTTGGACTGCAGCATGATCTGGCATATGCGACAGAGAAACAACAACTGCATCTTTTCTTTCAACCTATAGTTAAGATGAAGGATGACACATTGCTTTCTGCAGAATTACTTATACGATGGCAACATCCTACAAGAGGATTGTTGTTCCCGCATGAATTTATTCCGTTGGCTATTAAAGCAGGGTTACTTTCAAAAATAACGTGGTGGATAGTGGATAATGTATGTCAACATATTTCTCAATGGAAAAAAGACAAACTATGGAACCTCCAATATGTCTCTATAAATATCGATGCGCAGCAACTGGTGGAAAATCATTTTGCTGTAGCGTTTTTAAAGAAGTTAGAAGAGTATGGATTGGAAACAAAAGATATTATGATAGAGATTACAGAACAGTCACTTATTGATAACTTTGAAAGTACTCAAGATGTTATCAATACCCTTCGTGGGCATGGTGTCCGGTGTGCTGTTGATGATTTTGGTACAGGCTATTCATCGCTTTCATATCTGAAAAGACTCTCTTTTAATACACTAAAGATAGATAGGGAATTTATAAAAGATATAGAACAAAAACCTCAAGAACTACTTCTTGTTTCAACGATATTGGATATAGGAAGACAATTTAACTACAATATCGTTATCGAGGGGATAGAGGATGAAAAGCAAAAAGATCTGCTTCTCGGACTGGATGAAGACCTTAGTTATCAGGGCTTTTATTTTTCTAAACCTATCCATGTGGAAGCGTTTACGAAGAAGTTTTTAAATAGTTAAATTTTGGCTAAAAAACGATCTGCCCATCATTTTGCATACGCATCATGATATCTTTGGCTTTTTGATGTCCTTGGAAAGAGGCTTTTCTGCACCACTCTATGGCTTTTTCTTTGTCCTCTTCACAGCCTAAGCCCATATCATAAAGTGCACCCAGGTTAAACTGTGCAGAGGCATTTCCTGCTATAGCTGCTTTTTTGAAAAGTACATAGGCTTTCTTATAGTCCTGTTCTACACCCCGTCCTTCTTTGAACATGGCAGCAAGGTTGTTGAATGCATCAGTATTACCTCTCTTGGCTGCCTCTTCGTACCAGAAAGCTGCTTCTGAAAAGTTCTGCTCACACCCCTCGCCATTCTCAAGCATAAGTGCTACTTCAAACTGTGCTAAAGGCACTTCTCTTGTAGCTGCTTCAAGGTAATAATCGAAGGCTTTTTTTGTATCTGCTTCAACGCCAAAACCTCTAAAGTAGAGAAAACCTAAGTAGTAGTATGATGTTGGTTCTTTTTGCTTTTCAAGTTCTGTATAAAGTGTAAAGGCTTTGTCATACTCTTTAGCGAGTAGGGCGTTATAGGCTTCCTCTATTTTTTTTTGCATAAATATCCTTATGAAATTTAATAATTTGTACAATTGCACGTAGGGTCGGTTTACCGACCAAATGAATCTATATTTTAGTGGTCGGTAAACCGACCCTACGGGTTTATTTACTAAAACCCTCTAGCTCTGCAGAAACTTTTTCCATTTTATTTTGTGCATCTTCCAGTGCTTGTTTATTTGTAGCCAGTACTTCAGCTGGTGCATTAGCTACAAATCTTTCATTGTTCAACATACCGTTTAGTTTCATGATCTCTTTTTCCAGCTTCTCTTTTTGACGCGTAAGCTTGTTGATGATAGGTGTCATGTCTATCTCACCAGTTGGTAAATACACCTCAAGATTATCTGAAACATCTGTGATAGAATCTTCTACTTTAGCATCTACGAACTCAATATTTTCAACTTTAGCCAACTTTTGGATGAATGGACGCGCCATATCAGTATCAATGCTAGAATCAAGTTTGATATAGGCTTTTTCTATCTTAGAATTACCCATATCGATAACCACTTTAGCACGTCTAAGTGCAGTAATAGACTCTTCAATGATTGCAAACATATTTTCAGCTTCGACGTCTCTAGTTATCTCTTTAGGGAAATTCATTACCATCAAAGACTCACCCTCTTCAAGTGTTGTACCTGAGAGTTTATGATAGAGATGGTCAGAGATAAATGGCATAAACGGAGAAACCATTTTAAGTGTTTCTTTAAAGATCGCTCCAAGTTCCACGATACTCTCTCTGTCTGCTTTGGAGTACTCTATTCCCCAGTCACAGAACTCATTCCATACAAAGTTGTAGAGTATTCTTGCACTCTCGTTAAACTTGTAGGTCTCTAAGGTCGCACGTATCTCTTCTACCGCTACAGCAAGTCTGCTTTGCATGTAACGTCCTAGTGGTGTAACTACTTCAATGTCTTTAAGATCTTTAAACGTATCAACATTAAGCTGTAGATAATTTGTCGCATTATAAAGCTTGTTAGTAAAGTTTCTAAACTGTTCTAGGTTTTTTGCACCCAGTTTAATGTCTCTACCTTGTACAGCTAAATAGGCCAAAGTAAATCTGATGATGTCTGCAGAGTGTTCTTCAACCATGTCTAGTGGATCAATAACATTCCCTTTTGATTTAGACATTTTAGCTCCATGCTCATCACGTACAAGTGCATGCATATAGATGTCTTTAAATGGTAATTTCCCTTGAAAGTGTTCACCCATCATCATCATTCTGGCTACCCAGAAGAACATGATGTCAAAACCGGTGATGAGTAGGCTATTAGGATAAAAATCTTCCATATCACTCTCATTATAGAGTTTTGAGAGTTTTCCGTTGTTTCCCCAACCTAAAGGTGACATTGCCCATAAGGCTGAAGAAAACCATGTATCTAGTACATCAGGGTCTTGGCTCATAGCTTTTGATGCACATTTCGGGCACGCTTCAGGCTCATCTTCTTTGTCTGCCCATGTATGGCCACAGTCATCACAAGTAAAGACAGGGATTCGATGCCCCCACCACAGTTGACGAGAGATACACCAGGGACGGAGTTCATCCATCCATGCTGTATAGGAATTGATCCAGTGAGCAGGGTGGAAGTTGTTGTGTTTTTTAGTCTCTTTTATAGAATTTTCGGCTATTTTTTCACTCAAAAACCACTGTGTAGAGATAAAAGGTTCAACAATGTTTTTACATCTGTAACAGTGTCCTACTTGATGGATATGTTCTTCTATTTTCACGATATACCCGGCATTCTCAAGTGCTTTTACAATAACAGGACGAGCCTCTAGACGTTCTAACCCTGCAAATTCTCCACAGTAGTCATTTAAAATCCCTTTTTCATCAAAGACTTTAATGAACTCCAGATCGTGTCTTTTACCTACAGCGTAGTCATTTTGGTCATGTGCAGGAGTAACTTTTACTACTCCCGTACCAAACTCCATGTCTACATGTTCATCGGTAATGACTTTAATGGTTCTGTCTGTAAGTGGTAAAAGGACATCTTTACCTACAATGTCCGTATAGCGTTCGTCATCAGGGTGTACCATGATCGCCGTATCTCCAAAGTAAGTCTCTGGTCTGGTAGTAGCCACTTCAAGTTCTCCTGAGCCATCAGCAAATTTATAGATCATCGTATAAAATTTACCATTTACCTCGTCGTGTTCAACCTCAATGTCAGAGAGTGCACCATCATGCGTACACCAGTTGACCATGTAGTTGTTTTGAGTGATATGACCTTCATTATAAAGAGAAACAAAAGCTTCTTTAACCGCTTCTTTAAGCCCCTCATCCATGGTAAAACGTTCACGTTTCCATGCAGGAGTGACCCCCAGTTTTCTCATTTGATGAACAATGTTACTACCAGATGTCTCTTTTTGCAGCCATGCACGCTCTAGAAATTTCTCACGACCAAGTTCTTCTTTAGTCGTACCTTCAGCTAAAAGTTGCTTCTCTACGATGTTCTGTGTAGCGATCCCTGCATGGTCAGTCCCCGGTTGCCAGAGAGTTTTAAACCCATCCATACGCTTATAACGGGTAATGATATCTTGAAGTGTGAATGTTAATGCATGACCGATGTGTAAAGACCCAGTAACATTGGGAGGAGGCATCATAATAGAGAAGTTTTTACCCTCTTCTTGAATACTTTTGTTTCCCTCTATCTCAAAATAGCCACGTTCTTCACATATCTTATAATAGTTGTCTTCTACTTCTTTTGGGTTATAAACTGCTTTTTTTTCTACTGTTTCGCTCATCGTATTAGTCCTACATGATATTATATTGTCGCGATTATAGCGTAATGGTGCTTTTTCTTTTATGGCAGTTGAGTTATACTTTGTATCAGGATACATTTAAAGGAGTCTTATGACCTATTTGGAATGGTTTGAAGTACATGCAAACAAACACAAAGCCATTCATCTAGACTGCTCAGATTGTCTGATCCCCAATCAAAAATCTGTGATAGAAAAATACTTCTCTCGTAACTGGAGAGAGGTGATGAAAGAGACTATCATTTTGTGCCATCTTCAAAGTAGAGTCAAATAGTGGGTTACTGTTGACAATTATAGAAGATTGAACTAAAATAAGACAATGATTAAAATGCGACTAGTCGTATGAGCTAACTGCTGAAGTTGACATAGCGTCAGCGTAGTTTTTTGGGCTTTGCTCAAAAAGCGTACTAAGAATTAAAAAAGGAATTATTATGAAAAATAAAATTGAAGAAGTTATTAATCACGTACAAAAGTCAGAGAAAGTCTCTGAAGAGAACAAACCATTGATCTTGGAGAAGCTTAATGAGTGGAGAAATGAAGATAACGCTATCAATGATATAGCCATAAGATTTGAAAACTGGTGGATGGAGATGAAACCTATCTTTGATGAACTTGGTTGGAAGTAGTGGATATCTACACCCAGTATACCTATGAAAAAAAATGGATGAAAACCGATCAAAAAGATGCACTGCGTATGATTGAAGAGGAGATGCCTGAGACCGATGCAGAGGGTACGCTGAAGTACATCTTGGCTGAGATCCAAAAAGGAAAGACCATTACACTGGGTGAATGTCGGTTTAAAACAGAGAATAAAAATTTAGGATAAAAAAACAAGATAAAGAATCAGATATTAATTTTTCTTTTTTACCTTCCGCAAGTGTTAAGGGAGCCTCTAATAATAGCCTTGTATAATATTTCTTAAAATTCAAGAGAAGAGAAACGATATGAAACTATACGCACCATGGGAAAAAGCTTTTAAGAAAGTCTCAACCCCATTTGAACATTTCTTACATGCACAAACAACTACGGGTATGGTCTTAATGTTTATGACCATATTTGCACTACTACTTGCGAACTCTCCACTAACAGAAACCTACGCACACTTTTTTCATACAAAAATAGATTTTGATGTGGGTTCATGGAAGCTTTCTCATACGATCCATCATTGGATTAATGATGGTTTGATGGCTATTTTTTTCTTTATTATCGGTTTGGAGATAAAAAGAGAGATATTGGTAGGGGAACTTTCAAATATGAAGGTGGCTATCTTGCCTATATTGGCTGCCATTGGTGGTATGTTGATCCCTGCATTGATCTATCTTAGTATTAACTCCGGTATGGAGAGTGCTGGTGGTTGGGGTATCCCTATGGCTACGGACATTGCTTTTGCTATTTCTGCCTTAGTACTTTTGGGTAAAAGAGTTCCTCCTGCATTGGTTACATTTTTGGTTGCACTTGCTATTGTTGATGACTTGGGTGCTGTTATGGTGATAGCACTCTTTTATACAGAGCAGATACATATGCTGCCATTGGCTTTAGCTGGTGGGTCTTTTTTAATTATGGTTGTTTTTAACCGTTTTGGTATTCATATGATATTGCCTTACTTTATAGTAGGGCTTTTTATGTGGTTCTTTATGCTTGAATCGGGTGTGCATGCTACTATTGCAGGGGTTATCGCTGCCTTAGCCATACCTTCTAAACCCAAACGTGCACCAGGGAGTTTTAGACAAGATGCCAAGGTCTTACTAGATGAATATGACAGCTACCCTATAGAAGAAAAGGATGGCATGAATGAAAGACAAAAAGCCATCCTTCTAAAGCTACAAGATAACATTAATGACATAGGCACACCTGCAGCGAGACTTGAGAATGATCTACACTTGCCGGTGGCGCTTATAGTCATCCCTCTTTTTGCACTGGCAAATGCAGGGATAGCCATAGACTTTAGCTCTATTGGAACCACAATTATGACTCCTGTATCTATGGGAATTATAGCTGGGCTTATACTGGGAAAAGTATTGGGTATCTTTGGTGTGGCATGGCTGGCTATCAAATTTAAGATGGCAACACTTCCACAGGGCAGTACCATGAGCCAGATCTTTGGTGTAGCATTTTTAGGTGGTATTGGGTTTACGATGTCCATCTTTGTGGCAGACTTGGCGTTTATAAATAGTCCTGAACTTGTCTTTCAAGCCAAAGTAGGGATATTGGCAGCCTCGCTCTTTGCAGGGTTGTTTGGATATTCCTGGCTTAGGTTTGTGGCGAAATCAGCTAAGTGAGGGTGTTTATGTTCCAAAAGTTCTCAAAGTCTTGTGTCACTTGTATAGTGTGTGAGGCTGGAGAGAGTAGGTGGATCATGAGTTTTACTTTTTCTCCCAGTATACCTATGAAAAAAAATGGATGAAAAGCAGTCAAAAAAATGCACTGCGGATGATAGAAGAAGAGATGCCGGACACTGATGCGCAGGGTACTCTGAAGTATATTTTATCTGAGATACAAAAAGGAAAGATTGTTACACTGGGTGAATGCCGCTTTAGAGCTACAGCTGCATAATTTTCCACACTTACTGCACAGTTAAAAGTATATACTAATCTCTATACAGCGTATAGGGAGGAATCTATGAAGAACTTTTTAGCTGAAGTTGCTGTTCTCTTTTCGTATCCTAAAAATCTCATTTTTTTAGCTGCACGGCTTACTATTGCGTATGGCTTTGCTATGCCGGCACTCCTTAAGATAAATAATTTTGGAGACACAATAAAGTGGTTTGAAAGTCTCTCTATTCCTTTTCCTGTATTAGCTTCCTATTTGGTCTCCGGTATTGAGACTATGGGGATTGTGCTTTTGATCTTAGGGTTATTTACTCGTTATATCTCTGTATTACTTTCTTGTGTGATGTTGGGTGCCATATTGTTTGTTCATGCTCCCAATGGATTTGCTGTTGCAAACAATGGATTTGAGATCCCTCTTTATTATTTGCTGTTTCTCATGCTATTTGCTAGTTTTGGCGCAGGAAAATACAGTTTAGATCGTCTATTATTTAAGGATGGAAGTGATGAATAAAGAAAATCTACTTGCCTACTTTCCACTTTTTGCTGCTGATTGGGGTGCGTTGCTTAAGCTCTTGATCATTGTCCTTCTACTGGTGATGATCGCTGTTGCCATTTATGACAGGTTTATACAAAGAGAAAATCAACTTCTTATCAATTATCCACTGATAGGACGCATGAGATACCTCTTTTATATGTTGCGAAACCCTATGCGTCAATATTTTGGAGATGAAACCTTTTATAACTCTTTTGAAAAACTTGACTGGATAAACAAGGTGGCAAGAAAAGCAAATCCTTATCTTTCATTTTCACCTACAAAATCTTATGCCAATCAAAAGACACTTTTTAAACATACTAATTTTGTAAAAGAGGTAGATGAAGTAGAAAAAGATTTTTCTGTTGTTTTTGGTGAAAATAGAAAAGAGCCATATGTAAGTAAAAGTATCGTTGGACGTTCAGCTATGAGTGACGGTGCCATTTCACCAGAAGGGACACGGGCGTTTTCTATGGGTGCATTTAAGGGTAAGTTCCCAATCAATACCGGAGAAGGAGGACTGACATCAAACTTCCTGGCCACACTGCACTGTACTGACTGTAATAGTTCTTATCTTGAGATGAGAGAAGGTACCTGGTTCGCAAGATCAGTCTATAAACTTTTATGTTTTATTACTAACAAAGAAGTTGCACAACGTGTCTACAGAAAGATGGTTGTACGTCAGAAAGACAGAGGTTCTTTTATATTTGATAATATTAAACTGGTTTATTTTCGTATCAATTGGAGCAGGGCATTAGATCTGTTTCCTCAGGATGTTCCTGAAAGTGTACCGGATATCACTTTTCAAATGGGATCTGGGCTGTATGGTGTGAGAGATGCTGTCGGTAAGTTTGATGAAGCACGTTACAAAAAAGTGATGTGTTTTTGCCGTATGACAGAGGTAAAACTTGCACAAGGTGCTAAACAGACAGGAGGTAAGCTTCTGGCTACAAAAGTGAGTGATGACATCGCTTATTACCGTAGTGTGCCTGCACATCAAGATCTCATTAGCCCCAATCGTTTTCCTTATGCACAAGATATGGATACTTTCTTTGATTTTATCTCTCATCTGCAAGAGCTCTCAAACAAACCTGTAGGATTTAAGATAGTTATCTCAACAAAAGAAGATTTTGAACTCTATGCCAAAGCACTTGTAAGTAGAAAAGAGGAAGGCAAAAGCATCACTGATTTCCTTACCATAGATGGTGGAGATGGTGGTTCAGCCACTGCACCACTTGAAATGATGAGTAAAATAGGTTTGCCTATACGTGCATCATTACGCATAGTCACGGAAGTTTTAAGTGCCTATGGATTAAGGGAAGAGGTAAAGATCATCGCTGCAGAAAAAGTACTGACCCCGGATGATGTAGTTGAGCTATTATGTTATGGTGCAGACTTTATAAACATTGCCAGAGGGTTCATGATCTCTGCAGGGTGTATACGTGCCAGAGAATGTTCAGGGGCAGGGGGAAGAAACTGTCCTGTTGGACTTGCTACCATGGATGAAGGAAAACGAAGCAAATACCTCGTTTTACAAAAAGCCAAACATGTAGCCAACTACCATAATGAACTTTTGCATGGTGTACGTTCCTTACTCGCTGTGATGGGTAAAGAAGATGTAAGTGAGTTAAGCATGGATGATCTGACAATGCGGTTAAAAAATGGTTAAACTTTACTTTTTATAATTTGGAATAGAAACCATTTAGAAGGAGAAAATTATGTTTAGAAAAAACTTTCACTTTTTGTATTGCCTCTTGTAGCAACACTTTCACTTCAAGCAGCTAATCCGCTTACTGACCCTTTCTTCAATGATCCATTCGGAGATGATATTTTTAAAGAGATGATGCAGATGCAAAGAGATATGGATAAAATGTTCGATCGTATGCATCAACGTATGCAGCAACGTTCATCCGGGCTTGTTAGTCCTTTGGGTGTTTATAAGATGGCAGTACAAAATCAACTGGTAGATAAAGGGGATCATTATGAACTCACAACGAACATTCCTGAGAGTAAAGAAAATCATATAGAGATCAATACGGCTGACCATATAATGTCTATCACTGCCAAGATAGTAGAAGAGAAGAAAAAGAAAAGTCAATACGGTGTCAGCCAATCCCGTTCAATTCGTATGTATCAACAAAGTACGACCCTTCCAAACGATGCAGATGAAGGGGCTATTACAACAGACTATAAAAATGGGAAACTTGTGGTGAACATTGGGAAAAAGAAAGCGGCCATGAAAGTTCAACCTGTTGTACCAAAAGTTGAGACGAAAAAGAATGATGTAAAAAAAGAAGAACAAAAGTCCCAAAAAGGAAATATCAACTCAAATGAGGATAATGTCACCATTAAAAAGATGTTACTTCATACGGATATACATGAGATGAGTTAATAAAAAAGATGGGAGATTATGAACAACAACTCCCACCACTACACTCATCTTTTTTCTCAAAGTAAGGCTTAGCGATGAACCATAACAAAAATCCCCAAAGAATAATAGCACCCATGGTACCGATCACACCTGCCTCTTCATGCAGGTGTATGAGTGAAGCAGGGTCTATGGCTGAGACATCAAAAATATAGTCAAGTCCTAAACCAAAGAGTATACTTCCGACAATAATACTTCCCAGATAGATAGCCAAAGAACGCGTACCAAGCATCTTTTTAACTACTCCTATAGTCACCGTATTTGTCGCAGGACCTGCACTGAGAAAAACAAAAGCAGCTCCTGCACTCACACCAGAGAGCATGAGTCCCGCTGCTATAGGTAAAGATGCTGTTGCGCAGACATACATTGGTACTGCAATGGCTATGACGATAAGATAAGAGATCCATGTATATTCTTGCAAGAGCTCATTAATGTTTTCGGGTATAGCTACCGCGATAAGTGCCCCTAAAAGAAGACCCCAAAAGAGAGGTTTGGCGATATCCCCAAGTAAGGTGATAAATGCATATTTTAGTGCAGCAAGAAATGAAAACTTTTTCTTTGTTTCATTAGTTTCACAACATGAACTATCAGTACAACAACTCTCTTCTTTGACAAGAGAATTAAGAGTAAAATTTTGCGTAGAATTGGGAACTGCTGTAAAGCTTGTTTTAGGAGAACTATCCTCTTTATCACATAGATTTGTCAGTATCCCCGCAACCATTGCCATGATCATCGAAGTAATTACACGATAAATGGTAAATATCCATCCAAATATTCCATAAGTAGCTAAGATGGAATCAACCCCGGTGATAGGAGTAGAGATCAAAAAGGAGAGGGTAGCACCTTTACTTGCACCAGATTTTTTGATGGAAGTAGCCAGAGGGATTACACCACAAGAACAGACAGGAAGAGGGATGCCAAACAGTGTTGATTTAACCACAGAAGAGATATTGTCTTTCCCTAAGTGTTTAGTGACGATGCTATCTGGTACAAGCTCATGCAGAACTCCGGCAAAGAGTAATCCAAAGAGGATATATGGAGCCATAGCAATGCTCAGTTGCCATAGTGCTTCAAAAAAAAGAGTGATTTCCATAAAAAGACCTTTTTTATCTGATTATTTTAATTTAGCAGACTCTTTCTTAAGGGAAGCTCTAAAAAAGTGGTGTTTTGTTTTCTTCATGCCATTGAATGATCTTTTTCCAAGCCTCATCAGCATTATTTACAGAGATCACCATATCAAGATCATTTGCCGAAATGACATCTTCTTCTTTTAAAAATTCAAAGTCAATAACTCTTTGCCAATACTCTTTACCCAGCAAAATAATAGGTATAGAAGGGCTTTTCATCGTTTGTATTAGTGTCAATATCTCAAAGAGTTCATCAAGTGTACCAAAACCACCGGGAAAGATAACCAGAGCTTTGGCTCGTTGCATAAAGTGTAGCTTACGTATACCAAAATAACGAAACTGGAAACAGAGTTCAGGAGTGATGTATGGGTTTGGAAACTGTTCATGTGATAGTTCAATATTAAGCCCTATGGATTTGGCACCAACATCCAATGCACCACGGTTGGCAGCTTCCATAATGCCAGGACCACCGCCTGTCATCAACGTTACATGACAATCTTCAGGACTTTTACCACTCTTCCCGACCAGTTGACCGAATTTACGTGCCTCATCATAATAGAGACTCTTTCTTACCATACTTTCGGCTCTTTTGAGTGCATTTAGCAGTGTCTCTGAATGTGGAGATTTCTTCAACTCTTTCTCACTCTTTTTTAGCTTATCCATTGCAGTGTCAAATTCAACTATGCGAGCACTTCCAAATACCACAATGGTATGATCAATACCTTGTTTTTGCATCTTGACTTCTGCCTTGAGATAATCAAGTTGAAGTCTTACTCCTCTGGCTTCATCAGAGCAGAGAAAGTTCTTATCATCCTCTGCAACCGCATAACTTGGGTCACTCATAATGGTTTTAATTTGCTTTAACGTTTCAGAATTCTCTTTTGACACTTTTTTCATGCTAATACCTCTGTAAACATTATACATATTTTTTGACTGAATTACTTTGAATATTTTTCATGCTATAATTTTTTATATAAATAAAAAGGCAAACCATGAAAAATATAGCCATACTCTGTTCAGGTGGTGATGTTTCAGGAATGAATGCTGCACTGAAACGTTTTGTTGAGTACACCATAGCAAAGGGACTTACACCATATTTCGTGCATCATGGGTTTGAAGGTTTGATAGACAACAAGATCTATCAGGCAGGCTACAGTGATGTTGCAAGTATTATCTCCCGTGGTGGCACCAAGATACACACATCACGTTCAAAACGCTTTATGGAGCAAACATACCGTAAACAGGCACTTGATAACCTCAAGTCTCATCAAATAGAGTATTTGGTTGTTATGGGGGGAGATGGTTCATTTAAAGGGATGCAGAAACTTGGTGATGAGAGTGAGGGTATAGGATTTTCTGGTATACCCTCTACCATTGATAATGACATTGCTGGTACAGAATATTGTCTGGGTGTAGATACGGCACTGAATGTCAATAAATATGCTATCGACTCTATACGGGATACAGCCTCTTCATTCAGTCGTGCCTTTGTTGTAGAAGCGATGGGAAGAGAGTGTGGCTATCTGGCTCTTGTCTCAGCGCTTACTTCTGGTGCAGAGATGTGTCTGATACCAGAAATCCCTTATGATTTGGACAACTACAAAGAGTGTTTTCAAAAGCAGATCAAAGAGGGGAGGGAGTATTTTATCGCTGTTGTCTCTGAAGCTTTAAACAATTCAGAGCAAATCGCCCAGTGGTTTGAAGAAGAGATAGGTACCGAGTCCCGTATAATGGTTTTGGGACATATACAGCGTGGGGGAAATACTACTGTCCATGACCGTCTCATGGCTTTTCATTTTGTGACACATGCCATAGATGGTCTACTTGAGGGAAATAAAAGCTCTGTGATCTGCTACAATGAAGGTGGATTTACCCATAAAAAGATCGAAGATGTCGCTTTCAAAAAATATAAGATCAACAGTGATCTCCTGAAACTTGGTATGGAGTATGGTCATGTCAGATAAATCATCTATCACGATTATACTCTAACAGCTTCTTATAATTTTTATAAAAAGCCATATTGATCAAAGCACCAATAGTCGCAACAAGCGTATCTTGTTGTGCATCCCATATATCTCCCTGTGTTCCTAAAAATGCAGTACCAAGTCCAGGGTGAAAGATGATCACTGCAAACCATTCAATGATCTCATAGAGTGCAGAGATAGAGATGATCATTGTAAAGGTAAAAAGTAAAGCTGTTTTAACAGTGGTTATACCAGGGGTGATCATTTCAAAAAGTATCCTGAAAAGAAGTAAACCAAAGAGAAAGTGTACCAATCGGTCAAAATGGTTCCTCTCAAACCCAAAAAACTGTGTGATGGTATCAAAATGCTCCATCTCTGCATAGGTATAATGTGATCCTAAAGAATGCAAAGAGGCAAATATGAGAAGTAATATGATACTTATAAGGCTATAGTTGTGTTTTTTATCCATCCATACGATGAAAGGAAAAACAAGAAAAACCAATACATTTTCAAGAAGCCAATCCTGAGGATATTTGGGATTTATAGCCATAATGATCCATACAACCACATAAATAGCATAAACAAGTTTGTGTGACTTTGGCATGATAAACCCCTTTTATGTATTATAGCATCAACTGATTTGAAACTTCTGTTCAAATCAGTCTCTACCGCTAAAATCATTTTTATATAGAGAAATCTACATGCTGCTAGTGGTTGTACTCTCAACAAAGCTACCTATCAAACAGTAACTGTTTCCCAAGGTTAAGCTATTTTCAATAATAATCTTTTCCAGATTTATTTTGTAAAGTGTGCTGTCTTGATCTGTCTAATTTGTGGTAGTATTGAAACCCTGCCTCTGCTATTGTAATAAACATTTTACCGACGTAAAATGAACAAGGCATGTATATAAAAGTTTTTGAAAATAATCCTCCCAAGAAGGAGAAAGAGGGAGATTAATCCCTTATAGTATTAGATAGCTATCTTCTCCCACCACCACCGCCTCGATGCATAATACTACCTCCACCAGAACCAGATCCAGACCCTGATCCGTATCTGTGTTGTTTCATTGATCCCTCTGTGGAAGAAGAGCCATTTCTGCGTTCTTCTCTATAGGTATTCCTCTCTGCTTCATCCATTGCTTTAAGTCTGTTTTGTACTTCTGCTTTATAGGCATTTTTATCTTGTGCAGATACTATGCCTCTCATTGCATTTAGTTCTGCTATTGACATTTGCGAAAAGTCTGTAGCCAATAAACCAACTGTCATTAAACCTACAGATAAAATTAATTTTTTCATTGTTTAACCTTAAAAAGAATTTCCTAAGGATTTGTACTCCTTAGGATAGGAAAAGTATAAAATAGTATTGTTACTAGTATGTTACTGTTTGGATTATTTAGAGGGGTTATTGTAAGTTTTTGAGAGGGGGAGTAGAAGTTACCAGACTTTTTGATTGTCTGGTAAGTTATTTTATTGAACTGGTTGTCCAGAACCCATACCTCTGCCTTGCCCTTTGCCACGCATATTGCTATTCATGCGGTTGGTTTGATGTGTGTCAAATTCTGCTGGTGTCACTGTACCATCACTGTCGGCATCTATACTCTCAAATGTGGGTGCCTTTCCAACATTTCTCATCATTTTGCCTTCATCGGCTTTTTGTGTCATGCGTTTTGCTTGCCCATCATAGAACTCTTTTTGAGTGATCTTGCCATCATTGTTAAGATCATAGGTGGCAAAGGTAGGTCTATTTTGTATACCCTTACCTTGACCTCTTTTAGAATTCATACCTTTGCCCATGCCTTGAGCTCCTCGAGGAGCCATGCCTTGTCCCATACCTTGCCCTCTGCCAGGAGAACTTTGCATGAATTGTTGACGTTGGGAAGGTGTCATTGTTTGCATGCGTTTTTGCATCTCTGCTCTAAATGCCGGCCGTTCATTTACCGAAATGGTACCTCTCATATTCATTAACTCTTCTGTACTTATTTGACTATAATCTGCAGCCCAGGCAGCCGAAGCCAATAGTGCTAAAATAATAACTTTTTTCATTTTTTATCCTTTCTGAATGAAATCCCCTCTATTTAAAAGAGGAGGTTATCTCAATTATAGTCCTAAAGTGTGAACTAAATGTGAATTTATAGAAAATTTAGAATTTAGATATATAAAAGAATAGAAGAGGGTAAAGAGTTATTTGAAGTCCCACCCTAAGTTTAATTTAGGATGGGGTAATTAGGATAGTAATGGAAAGTAAATAACTTTAGTTAAAAGTATTTACTGATTTCCATGACTGTTTTGTGGATAGTCCGGTTGACAATAATTTACACCATCAATAGTACCTAAAGAACAACATCCTTCAGTTACACCTAAGTTTTTAAGACCTTTGTCAAAAGCCCAATAGTGATTGTAGCTTCCGTCACGTAGAACGTTAAATACTGCAACTAGATCTGAAGCATTTGTATCTTCTGCAATGGCAATATCTTCATTAAGATCATTGATGTCCGTGACTTCAACCATACATCCTACTTCTAGGGCATCTTGTTGTGATTGACTTCCTCTTTCGTAAAGTACATCATAAAGATCTTTGATTTCTTGAATTCCAAATTCACCAGGTGCAAATGCTCTTAATTCTGCCTCTGAATAACCCCCTGAATAGTCCACTAAATTTGTGATATTCAGATCATATCTTTGTACCAACTCTTCTACTAATGCTTGATGTTTTGTTTCTGCTTGTGTAGCAATCTTTTCAAGCTGTTGAATAGGGTTGACATCATTCATGGCGAGATAAATATCTTTTGCTAATTTCTCTTCATTCCACATATAGGCAATGGTATACTTTTGTTCCTCTGTCAAGTTAGATTCAGGGTAAAGTGAAAGATCAAGACCATTTCCTTGGGCACCAGTTTGTGTTGCTGTACCAAGTAGCTCTTGCATCGTACTTCTTAAGTGTTCTCTAGCCTGTGTTTGAGTACGAATACGTGCAGGGTCTATAGAAGCACCTTCCAGATACTGATTAAGATCTGAAGCAGTAAAATTGCCATCTTCTAAAAGTTCTTTCACTTCTTCAGGAATTTGAATGCCATTGGTTACATTGCCATCTTCATCCAGTGATTGAAGAAGTTGTGCCATTGCGGTTACTCTTTCATCTGCAATGTTTTCTCTATTGACAGCAGCAAGATCTTGAGGAAGTACATATCCATCTGCAGGTAATGCATCGATCTCTCCAAGTACTAACTCTCCGATTCTAAATCGAACTTGATTCATATTACGACAAGTAAATGCACCGTCAATTCCCGTAGTATTATTGTAATCATTATCTGTAATACAGTCATAATCAACATTTTGCACAGCTGAGTCCACTAAGTAGCCAGTTGTCACAGCTGGTGTATCGATAGTACTGGCAACTGTATCACTGCTACCTCCACAACCTACTAAAAGTAATGTTGCTGTTAAGGCTGAACCTATTAAATATTTCTTCATCATTTTTTCTCCTTTGATATATGAAGTTACGATTGAAGTATAAAATAGAATTGTTAATTCAACGTTACCTTGTCTAGATAAAGATACATAGTGACGATATTGTTTTTAACAAGGATTTTCTTTTTTATTTGAAGTTGTTCGCATAACGTTTCTACAATATGCAACCCAATGCCCAATCCCCGATCACTCTCTTTATAAAAACGTTCAAATATCTTTGAAGGGTTTTTGATACCATAGCTTGTGTTGGAGATGGAAAGGATATTGTTCTGGGTTTTTATGGTGATGGAACCATCAGAAGTATTATATTTACAGGCATTACTTAAAATATTGTAAATGATTCTGGAAAATGCATTTTTATCACTTTTGAGTACGATATCTTCTATATCAACATCCCATTGAAGATAGTTATACATTGGGGCAAAAAAGTCAACTTGCTCATCTATAAGCTCTCTAAGGTTGAATTTTTCACTTGCAAACTGCACTTCTTGAAGATAAGTATTGAGATTATTATGTAACATCGAGATGGTTTTTGTACTTTTGGTGATACTCTCAACCTCCTCATTTTTCGCATCCATCATCTTGAGATTGATGAGTATAGAGGTAATAGGTGTATTGAGATCGTGTATGATATCTTTGATAAATGTTTCCAGGAGTTCCAGAGATTTCCTCAGGGGGCTAAGTGAATAAAAAGCAAACAGTAATGAGATTAAAATAGCGATCAAAGAGAGAAAAACAAATTGTAAAAGGATGTAGTGTCGCATAATATCCAAGAGTGCTTTGTACTCTTTTTTAGGATAAAATACTTTGAGTAGATCATATTGATTCGTAGGAAAAGGGACTAAAATATAGAGTGACTCTTTGTCGAAGTAGAGTTCATACAACTGTTGTTTCGGAGAGTTGGGTACAATATCTATATCAAAACGTTCATCATCAAAGAAGAAACTATAATTTTTCATCTCTAAAAAAAGATTTTCTCTCATATGCTCCTCTTCGATCTTCTCATACTGATAGAATATAAAAGATAAAAAAACCTCTATCACAAGAAAAAACAGAACAAAACTTTTAAGAAGGGACTCTTTTTCAGATAATTTTATAGCCAACTCCTCGTATATTGCTGATCTCTATATTCAGATTTTTTTTAAGTTTTGAGATATTGACCCGGAGTGCCAGATCAGAAGGTTTGTCCAATAGTAACATCAATTCATCTTTTGTTACAGGGTTGGGTTGATTTTTTATAAGGGAAATTAAAAGATTTTTTTGTACCAATCCTAAATATATTGATTTTCCCTCATGAAAAATTTCTTCTTTTTGTATATCTATTTCAAAATCTTTAAATTTCAATCTCTTTTTGAGTCTACTTGTTTTTGCTTTTATCCTTATGAGAAGTTCCTCCGGGTCAAAAGGTTTTTTCATATAGTCATCTGCCCCGGCGATAAAACCTTTGGTGATAGACCCTACATCTACCAAAGCACTGATGATAATAGTTGGAGTGAGATCTTCCGCCTCTCTGAGTTCGGAGAGCAGATCAACTCCATTGAGTAGAGGTACATTGATATCAAAAAGATAAAGGTTGTAGTTGTTTTCATAGCTAAGATCCATCGCCTCTTCACCATTTTTTGCCCAATCAACCTCATAATCATGATGTGTAAGATATTTTATGAGTGTTTTAGAAAGGATCGGGTCATCTTCAAGAAGGAGTAGTTTAGTCAAAATGTACTCCAATGTTAAAAGATACAATATGATCATAAGAGATATCATCTAGTGTATAAGCATAGTTGCATGTAACATAGAAATCATCTGATAGAGCATAAGAGTTAAACCAGGAAATGGCCTGATATGCTTCAACCTCCGGATAGTATGAAGTAGAATAATTGTAAGAGATCGCACTATACCATTTATCACTCAATGCATAGCCTGTCCCTATAGAAGAAGAGTGAAAATTCTCATAATCTACAGTAGGGCTATTGCCACTAAGTGTATAATTGTAATAGAAGAAAATATTTTGTTTTTGATTTATGAAATACTCAAAACTGATGGAACTATAGTAATCATTGTCTCTATTGCCTGTATCGGTATCTGTCAAGTCAAATTTTGTTCCCACTGATACTCTGGTGTTAAGAGCACCCTTTTGAAAAAGGTATCCCATGGTCAGATAAAGGTTGTTTTCGGAGCTGTCAGTTGTGTTTAGATTTGTTAGATTGTAGTTTGTGTTTGATAAAGAAAAATTCCAGTGATCGTAAGTATAATTTGCAAATAGATTTAAATTACTTATTGGATCTGATAGTGTATTAAAACTGATATCACTTCCTGCCTGTAGTGTTATTTTTCCTAAAAACTTTTTATCATAGGGGCATCCTCTTTCATCTACGATGATATCAAAAGGAGTATTGTGACAGAGATCTCTGCTGTCATCTACACCATCAATATCTTGATCTTCATATGCCACTAGAACTGACGAGAGCAGTAAAACAGATGTAACTATCTGAAAAAACTTCACCTATGTCCTCCTGGTTGACCGTGTCTAGGAGGTGGAGTAGTTCTCATAGGTGTTGATGCTGGTGTATTTCTTATTGGAGTATGGTGTTGTACGCCTCCTCCTTGTTGTTGACTTTGCATAGAGGGCTGAGAGCCATTTGTAATACCAGATTTATTAGGAGCTCTTTGATTTCCTGTATTATGTGTAGCAAAAGACTTCTGTAGATCCAACATAACCTTTTTTCTTGTCTCTTTGTTCATTGTTCTAAGTTTTATTTTCAGTTTGTTCATCGCAACTCTTCTGTCATCAGAAGAACTATTTTTGATCTGTTTAATTAATGTTTTTATGGATTGTGTCTGCTCTGCTTTTTCTTTGGCATCAACTTGTATGATAAATAGAAAAAAAGATGCTATGAAAATAATAAAATGTTTCATTAAATACTCCTTTCAGATTATACTATAATGTTTTTGTTAATAAAATGTTACCACTGCATAAATTTCATTGCTTAAAAAAGAGAAGTAATTATCAGACATTTACAAAAATATGAACTCTCTAAATACCTAGGTTATTCAGAGAGTTCAATTACTTTGCAGTATATAAAACTGCTTTTTCCATATGGAACGTAATGCGTGCTATATGGTGACTTACACGAATAAGCCACCTGTCCGCTTCAAGCTTGCTGGTTCCTAATGGTATATTGATTTCATCTTTAGCCATCTGCTCTGTTATCATATTTCTATAGGATTCCATAGATTTCATGATGAGTTTTTCATTCGTCTGGGCATACTTTCTGGCATCTGAAAATCTTTTGGAAGAAATGGCAGAGATGATTTCATTGTTTCCAGTGATCAAATGCTGATGTTCACTGTGCAGATCCGGAGATTTTTGTACAAGTCTGGCTCTGTACTCCTCCTCTTCACAACGTTCGTGAAGGCGTTGTGCATGATCTAGTATATGTATCAGTGATATCAATTTTTTCCACTTGGCATGTTTTTCCTGCTTTGGATTTATCTCATCGATATAGTGATGTGTTTTATCCAAGGCCGATTGGAGCAGTGTCAGATCGGATTTTTTGCCATATTTCATATCTCCCAGGATAAAGTTTATATGCTGTAGAAGTGCGATGAACTCATCCTGAGCTGAAATACGTGCAGCTTCCAGTGCCAAACTTGGCTCTTGAAGTAATCTCTTATCCAGTTTCTCGGTAAATATTGGTTCCTTGGATGGGATGATCTTTTCTATCAGGTGTGCAAATTGATGGGTAAAGGGCAGAATGATCAGGACACCAAGTGCATTAAAAGAAGTATGAAAAGCGACAAGGGCAATTTCTGCATTCTGCATCAAAGCACCCTCTGCCAAGGTCTCCCATAGATAGATATAGGGTGTGATCAGGAAGAGGGCCATCACTCCTGTGAAAAGATTGTAGATAACGTGTGACAATCCTGTTCTGCGGACATTCACGGATCCTCCGATCGAAGCCATCGCTGCGGTTACTGTGGTTCCGACATCCATACCGATGACCAGTGCTGCTGCCTGCTCGAAGCTGATCGCATTGGCATAGAGTGCTGTCAGCGTTACTGCAACACCGGCACTAGAAGCTTGCGTAATGAGTGTCGAAAGAATGCCGAGTGTAACCAGTTGCAGTCTTCCTATCCATGAATCTGAAGGCAAGTTTTCAGGGGTGATGATCCCTTGAAAACCGCTCATGGCTTCCTGCATCAGAGAAATCCCGACAAAGATCAGTCCAAAACCGGCCAAAGCATAGCCAAATGTAGAGATTTTGTCTTTGAAAAAAAGCTTCAGTATCACACCGAGTAAAATGAGAGGCAGGACGATCGTACCAAGAGGGAGTTTAAACCCAAACAATGCAACTACCCAGCCGGTGATGGTGGAACCAATGTTGGCACCGAATATGATCCCGAGTGACTGAGAGAAGGTCATCAGTCCGGCACCGACAAAACCAACAGCCATAACGGTTGTGGCACTTGAAGATTGCAGCATCGCAGTGGTGACTGCACCTGTCGCTGCACCCGAGCGTGGACTCCGGGTAAAACGCATCAAAGCATTTCTCATGGTGTCTCCGGCTAAAGAACGCAGTCCATCCGTCATAACGATCATACCGAGCAGAAAGATACCCAATCCACCAGAGGCTTTAAGTATGGTTAGAATAGATAGATTTTCCATAGATTCCCTTATATTGCTTGACTTGTTTTGCCATGCTAACTTCAATTCTCTTTTTATGATATTATAGGGTAAATATTTTTTAAAGGCAAAATGATGGATAAGATCATCATCAAAACAGGTGACATCACCAAGGAAAATGTCTGTGCCATTGTTAATGCAGCTAACAGTTCACTCATGGGCGGTGGTGGTGTGGATGGTGCGATACACAGAGCAGGGGGCATTCAGATCCTTGAAGCATGCCGAAAGATCAGAAAAGAGCAGTACCCGGATGGATTATCTACAGGGGAAGCTGTGGCAACAACAGCAGGAAATTTACAGGCAAAGTATGTTATCCATACTGTAGGGCCTATCTATCATCAGTGTGGTGATAGTTGTGCTTTACTTTTAGCATCATGTTACACAAACACACTTAAAATAGCCGTTGAACTTGGGTGTAAAGATATCGCTTTCCCTGCAATATCCACAGGAATATACGGATATCCTAAAGAGAAAGCTGCACGTATAGCCTATGAAACGGTTAAGGATTTTTTAGAAGAGAGAGATAATATGGAAGCAAGTTTTGTCTTCCATAACAATAAAGATAAAGAAATATTTTTAAAAACAATACAATAGAAACGTTGAAAACACTTACTAAAGTATAGTTTTGTTAATATCAAGAAAAAGGAGAAATATTATGTATCTTTTTGCTTCAGAGGCTGTTTCAGCAGGACACCCGGATAAATGTGCCGATATTATTGCCGATTCTATCGTCGATACTTTGCTTCAACATGATCCTGATTCCAAAGTGGCAACCGAAGTCTTTATCAGTGGTAAGCATATCATCATAGGTGGTGAAGTGAAAACCAAAGTTCCTCTTGATCCTGCTTTTTATGAAGAGATCGCCAAAAAAGCATTAAAACAGATAGGGTATCCTGAAGTTGGATTTGAGAGAGGTGAAACGCTTTTTCCCGATGAGACAGATATCCAAGTCTATGTCAGTAAACAATCTTCGGATATCACTATGGGAGTGGTCAAAGAAGAGGGTGAGATAGGGGCAGGGGATCAGGGAATGATGTTTGGATATGCGACCAGTGAGCGGGATGATTATATGCCTACAGCCTTTGCCTATACCCGAGAGATCAGAGATGTATTGTATGCGTATGCTCTCAAGCATCCGGAGACTTTCGGAGTGGATCTTAAAACAGAAGTCATCATGGATTATGGGACTAAAGAAAACTTTGATAATTGTAACCCCCAACGCATTGCAAAGATCATTGTGGCAATTTCACACAACAAAGAGGTAGAACAAAAAGTAGTTAAGAGCTTAGTTAGAAAGATCATCAGAGAGGACGTGAAATTTGAAGCAGGACACTTTGATGAGGATAACATAGACTTTTATATCAACAATACGGGAAGGTTTGTTCAACATTCACCCATTGCTGATTCAGGTTTGACCGGTAGAAAGGTGGTTTGTGATACGTATGGCGGTTATGCACCCATAGGTGGTGGATCGCAAAGCTCCAAAGACTACACCAAAGTCGATCGGACAGCACTCTATGCCGCAAGGTGGTTGGCTAAACATATTGTTGCCGCAGGCTTGGCAAAAAAGGCACTCATACAGCTCTCTTATGTCATCGCTGAACCTAGACCGGCTTCCGTCACTGTTGATACACAGCATACGAGTCTGACAAAGATGAAAGATGAGGAACTGTCACAGATCATCGCTGATAAATTTCCACTTACTCCCAGATGGATTACGCAGAGGTTTGGTCTGGATCATCCAAGTGAAGAGAGTTTTCTGTATGCCGATATCGCTGCAAAAGGACAGATCGGATATGCAGAGTATCCATGGGAAAAGTTAGATGAATTGGCTTGGTTTAAAAGTTTAAAAGATCAAGATAGCGGAGCATAAATTTTAACTATGCTTCCACCTTAGATAATTTGTCTTTTCTGAATGTCAACCACTTATCTGCTTCCATAATCAAAACCAAACCGATCGCAACTACTGCAAGTTCCAACCAGGTATTAAAAGAGACAGGCTGTGTAGAAAGTACATTTTGCATAGAAGGGATATGCATACATGCAATATGTAGGAACTGCGTGAAGATAACTAAAACGATCAAAGAAATACTGCTTCTATAGCCTATCTTATGCAGATAATTGATCTCTGTTCTAGCGTTAAAAACATGTACATTTTCAAACAGTACCATCAGAAGCAGTATAATATTTCTTGCACTCTCAACACTCTCTCCACTTTGCAGTAAAAAGTAAAAGAGGACAAAGGAAACGAGACCTATATACAGACCACCTACCACAATACGTCTTAGCATTAATCTATTAAAGATAGGTTCTTTAGGAGACCTTGGTTTTCTCTTTAAAAGTCCCGGTTCTGCAGACTCTAATCCAAGCATGACATCCTGTATACCGTTTGTTACAAGGTTGAGCCATAAAAGTTGTACAGGAAGCAGGGGTAGAGGCATTCCTGTTACAAAAGAGAGCATCACTAAAACCAACTCTGCAAAGCCTGTAGATATGAGTAGGTAGATGACTTTTCTAATGTTGTCATGTGCACGTCTTCCTTCTTCGATACCATCTACGATCGAAGCGAAGTTGTCATCGGTCAAAATAAGGTCACTAGAAGCTTTGGCGATATCTGTACCACTTTTCCCCATAGCCACACCGATGTTCGCATGTCTAAGTGCAGGAGCATCATTTACGCCATCTCCAGTTACTGCAACATATTGTCCCAATGTTTGAAGTGCGATGACGATCTTCATCTTTTGTGTTGGAGTAACGCGTGAAAAAACTGTTTTATCTTTTATTTCCTCAGCTTTTGCTCCACCTTTTTCCCAGATTAGTAACTCTTTTTCATGCATAACTTCTTCATCAGAAGAGGCAATTCCAAGCTCTTGCGCAATGCAAAAGGCTGTGTTAGGATGATCACCCGTGATCATAACTACTTTGATACCGGCTTCCTGTGCTTTTTTGATAGCATCAGGGCTCTCTTCTCTTACCGGGTCTATAATGGCAACAAAACCAAGATAGGTAAAGTTGTTAAGATTGATCTTCTCTTCATCATCAGACTTCTTATAAGCCAGTGCTATAGTTCTGAAGCCTTTAAGTGCCCATTCATCCACATCTGCCAAGATATCTTTTTTCTCTTCTTCTGTAACATTACAATGTTCCAGTACCGTTTCAGGAGAGCCTTTGCTAAATTGAAAGATCCTCTCATCTTGCTGCATCATCACCGCAGAAAATCTATTTTGCGGTTCATAGGGTATCTCATCAATTTTTCTATAAAATTTTGCACTTGTGATATAAGACTCATCAGCATTTTTAGCAAAACGTGCCAATGCGATGTCTACCTGATCTCCAAAGAAATCAATGCCTCCTTCTTTGGATTCTTCATAATGTATCTCATTACAGAGAATAGAAGCCAAGTAGACTTTATCGTGAGCTTCATTCATCGTGTTAGTATCATAGATTTGAGTTGGTGAGATAAAATACTCCACGCTCAGACGATTTTGTGTCAATGTTCCTGTCTTATCACTGGCTATGAGCGTACAAGCCCCAAGACCTTCGATAGCAGCCAGTTTACGTACGATCACATTTTTTTTAGACATTGCCATAGATGCTGATGTCAAAGCAACAGTGATAGCTACAGGAAGTCCTTCCGGTATGGTAGAGACTGCTAGTGCCACAGAGAAGAGAAAGAGGGCATAAAAGCTCATACCTTTGAGTAGACCTATCGCAAAAAGGATAAGCACCATAATACCAATGACGATAGAGATGGTAAAGGAGAGCTTTTCCATCTTTTCAAGCAGCGGAATCTTGGCTTTGCTTTTTTTACTAAGCATCTGCGCGATCTTCCCCGCTTCAGTATCTTTCCCGATCGAAGCTACTACACCTGTGCCTCTGCCACTGGAGATATAGGTGCCGGCAAAGAGCATATTTTTCCTCTCTGGAAGTATAAGGTCACTGTTGTCACTCAAAAAGAGAGCATCTTTTTGGACATCAAGTGATTCACCTGTGAGCAGAGATTCATCCACTGAGAGATTTTTTGTTTCTATCAATCTGATATCAGCTGCCACTTTCGTACCGGGCTCAAACACCAAAATATCTCCAGGTACGATATATCGGCTATCGATCTCATGAATAGCATCATCTCTGAGTACCATAACATTGGCTTTAATGAGGTTTTGAAGTAATTTAGCTTTTTTGGAAGCAGAATATTCCTGATAAGTTCCGATCACTGCATTGAGTAGCAGAACAATAAGAATAAAACCTGCATCCGTATATTCATGAATGATCATTGCCATTAATGCTGCTAACAATAGTATATAAATGATCGGACTTTTAAACTGATGTAAGAAGTGTTGGAAAAGTGTCATTTCAGGTTTTGAGGGGAGGAGGTTTAGACCATATTTTTCCTGTCTTTTCAAAGCTTCCTTACTATTTAACCCATAGATATTCGTTTCTAAAATGGAGAGTGTTTCATCAATATTTTTGGTATGGAAACCCATTCTAGACCTTTTTTCAATAACAGTTTTATATTATGCCATTAACTTTTTAAGAAGAATATAATTGAACCCTCTGAATAACCTAGGTACTCATAATGCACTTTTTATGCTTCTACCTTAGATAATTTTCCTTTCCTGAATATTATCCACTTATCTACTTCCATAATAACAACAAGACCAATCGCAATCATTGCAAGTTCCAACCAGATATCAAAAGATACAGGCTGGGTAGAAAGTACGTTTTGCATAAAAGGGATATGCATACATGCAATGTGTAAAAGCTGAGTGAAGATAACCCAATAGATCAAAAACATACTGCTTCTATAGCCTATTTTATACAGATAATTGATCTCTGTTCTGGCGTTAAAAACATGTACATTTTCAAAGAGTACCATCAGAAGAAGTATGATGTTTCTGGCACTCTCCACACTCTCACCACTTTGCAGTAAGAAGTAAAAGAGTACAAAAGAGACGAGACCTATATACAGACCACCTACCACGATACGTCTTAGCATTAGTCTATTAAAGATAGGTTCTTTAGGAGATCTGGGTTTTCTCTTCAAGAGTCCCGGCTCTGCCTTCTCAAGTCCTAACATCACGTCTTCTATGCCATTTGTCACCAGGTTGAGCCATAAGAGTTGTACAGGGAGTAGTGGCAAAGGCAGTCCGGTGATGAAAGAGAGCATCACTAAAACCAACTCGGAAAAGCCTGTAGATATGAGTAGGTAGATGACTTTTCTAATGTTATCATGTGCCCGTCTTCCTTCTTCTATTCCATTGACAATAGAAGCAAAGTTATCGTCAGTTAAGATGATGTCACTGGTGGCTTTGGCGATGTCTGTACCACTCTTACCCATAGCCACGCCGATGTTCGCATGTCTAAGCGCAGGTGCATCATTTACCCCATCTCCCGTTACTGCAACATAATGCCCAAGTGTTTGATATGCCATGACTATTTTCATTTTTTGTTCTGGTGTTACACGTGAAAAGACCGTAATGTCTTTTAAATCCTCGGCATTCTCTCCACTGTTTTCCCAGTCAAACAACTCTTTTTCACTCATTACACATGCATCAGAAGAAGCAATGCCAAGTTCCTTTGCGATACAAAGCGCTGTATTTGGGTGATCTCCTGTGATCATCACTACTTTGATACCGGCTTCCTGAGCTTTTTTGATGGCATCAGGACTCTCTTCTCTTACTGGGTCTATAATGGCAACAAAGCCAAGGTAGCTAAAGTCATTAAGGTTTATTTTTTCATCATCTTCTGATTCTTTGTATGCAAGTGCAATGGTTCTGTATCCTTTAAGTGCCCATGCATCTACATCATCCAATATAGCTTTTTTCTCTTCTTGTGTTACATCACAGTGTTCCAGTACGGTTTCGGGTGAACCTTTACTAAATTGAAATACCTTCTCATCTTGTTCCATCATCACTGCAGAAAATCTATTGATGGGTTCATACGGTATCTCATCTATCTTTCTATATGATTTTGAACCTGTCACATATGATTCATTTGCATTTGCAGCAAAACGTGCCAAGGCAATATCTACTTGATCTCCGAAGAAATCAACACCACCGTTCTTTGCCTCTTCATAATGCATCTCATTGCAGAGTATGGAAGCCAGATAGACTTTATCATGTACTTCATTTATTGTGTTGGTGTCATAGACTTGTGTTGGTGAGATAAAATACTCCACACTTAGTTTGTTCTGCGTTAATGTACCTGTCTTGTCACTGGCTATGAGCGTACACGCACCAAGTCCTTCTATGGCAGCTAATTTACGTACGATGACATTACGTTTGGACATGGCTAGAGAGGCAGAAGTAAGTGCTACTGTAATGGCAACAGGAAGCCCCTCTGGTATAGTAGATACAGCAAGTGCTACTGAAAAAAGAAAGAGTGCGTAAAATGTCATCCCCTTGAGTAGTCCTATGGCAAATAGTATAAGTACCATGATACCGATGACGATGGAGATGGTAAAGGAGAGCTTTTCCATCTTTTCAAGAAGAGGAATCTTGGCTTTACTCTTTTTACTCAGTAGCTGTGCTATTTTCCCTGCTTCGGTATTTTCTCCTATGCTGCTTACAATACCTACCCCTCTACCACTGGAGATGTACGTACCTGCAAAAAGCATATTTTTTCTTTCTGGCAAAAGGAGATTAGGGTTATCACTTAGAAAGAGTGCATCTTTATTTATATCTATGGACTCACCCGTGAGTAAAGACTCATCGACCATAAGATTTTTTGTCTCTGTCAGCCTGATATCTGCGGCTACTTTAGTACCCGGTTCAAATATCAAGATGTCTCCAGGTACAATATTCCGACTATCTATCTCTTGGATGACACCGTCTCTGAGTACCATTGCATTGGCTTTAATAAGATTTTGAAGTAGTTTGGCTTTTTTAGATGCAGAATACTCCTGATATGTACCGATCACTGCATTCAACACCAAAACAGCAAGAATGAAACCGGCATCTGTATACTCATGGATGCTCAGCGCCATTAAAGTAGCTAAAAGTAAGATGTAGATAATTGGACTTTTAAACTGTTGAATAAAGTGTGCAAGAATTGTCATATCGGGTTTTGAGGGAAGGATGTTTAAACCGTATTGCTTCTGCCTTCTAGAAGCTTCCTCACTATTTAAACCAGAGGTATTTGTTTCCAAAATAGAGAGTGCTTCATCAATATCTTTAGTGTGAAAATCCATTACAAACCTCTTTATTATGACTATTTGACATTATGCCTTCCAGGGTTGGCTTCCCTTCCATTCTATTAACAGTGGCATATCAATTCTTTTATTTTACACCCTTTATTTTATATTTTCATTAAGGTAATTCATCACACATTAACTTTTTAGGAGTAAAATATATTATTACCCCACTGGGTAAATAAGGTACTTTAAAAGTAAAGACCTTAAAATATTGATAAAGAAGGTAAGTATAGGATGAAAAAGATAAAAAGAATTATTGTAGGTATAGATATTTTTGCAGAATCAAACAATGTTCTAAAAAGAGCGTTGATGGTGGCAAAGCGAAATAAAGCGGAATTGTTTCTTATACATGCTGTACAAACACCTTGGTTCTCTGTGCCAAGTTATTTTGGTAGTAAAGAGATAAGTGTTGATATAGAAGGTATCACAAAAAAAATAGAAAAAAAGATAAAAGCATTGAACAAAGACGATAAAGTGCCTTATTCGATCTTGGTAAGAGAAGGAGAAGCTGATGGTATCTTACTCTACGAGTCGAAACTACTCAAAGCAGATATGATAGTGATAGGCGCAAATACAAAAAGTAAAAAGAGATTTTTGGGCACAACAGCAGAAAAAGTAGCACATCAAAGTCATTTGCCCGTTTTGATTGTTAAGAACAGTGTAAAAGACCCATATCAAAGTATTGTGGCACCAACAGACTTTGGAATACAATCAAAACAGAGTATTTTGTTTGCGGAAAGTGTTTTTCCAGCTGCTAAAGTGAATGCAGTCCATAGTTCTGAAGTTATTTATGTGGAAGGTCCTTATACTGTAGTAGGACGTGATTTTGTGCAATATAACGAAGTAGCAAAAGCGTGTGCCGAGAAAGATCTAAGGGATTTAATGAAAGATCTTTCTATTGACAAAGGTAAAATAATTGATGGAGAAGCTGATAGCAAAAAAGCACTGCTTAAATATATAGACAAAGGCTCATACGATCTTGTAGTAGTAGGTTCACGAGGTACTGCAGGTTTTAAAGCATTGCTCGGAAGTGTATCCTCTTCCATCTTAAGAGAAACACCAACTGATGTCTTGGTATATGTACCGTAGATTGATCTTGTCAGAGTATGAGATAATGTAAATTATCTCACGCTTTACTATACTGTTTAAATACTGATCTTCCCTTTATATTTTATAATATTTAATTTTTCATCTAAACGTTGTTTTATCTCTTTTTAAATTTATCGTCTCAATAACTTACGCAACTGAGTGATGGGAAGAGTATTGACGACATCCTCTTTTTCCAGCCAGCCGCGTCGTGCCTGGGAGATTCCGTAGGAGATATAGTGCAGATCGTTTACGGAGTGGGCATCTGAGGAGAGAGCGATCCTGACACCGGCCTCTTTAGCGGCTTTACAATAGATATCATCTAGGTCCAGGCGGTCGGGTTGTGCATTGAGTTCGAGGATGCAGCCCAGCTCTTTTGCTGCTTTGATGATGGCATCCATATCGACCTCGTAAGGTTCACGAAGTCCGATCAGCCTTCCGGTAGGGTGGGAGAGGATGTTAAAGCAGGGGTTCTCCATTGCTTTTAGAATACGTCTGGTCTGGTCTTTTTTACTGAGATTGAACTTGTAGTGTACGGCACCGACAACAAGATCAAGCTTTTCCAGGACCGATTGGGGCAGATCGAGCGTACCGTCGGCCAGGATATCGACCTCGGCAGATTTTAGAATGGTGAAATCTTTCAGTGTTGCATTGAGACGGTCGATCATCTCCAGCTCTTGCAGCACTTTCTCTTCATCCTGTCCATGGGCGATAGTAAGGTGCTTGGTATGGTCTGTAACAGCGATATATTCGTACCCCAGCGCCTTGGCAGCCTCTGCCATCTCCTCTAGAGTGGCATTCCCGTCAGAGCGGGTAGTGTGGATATGCAGATCACCCCGGATATCGCTGCGCTCAATGAGCTGTGGCAGGCTGTGCCGCAGTGCCAATGCGATCTCACCGCGGTTTTCGCGCAGTTCCGGTTCAACATATTGCATCTTCAAAATTTCATAAACATCAGATTCTTTCTCTCCTCCGATGCGTTTATCTGAGCGGAAGATGCCATACTCGTTGATCTTGATACCCTTTTTCACAGCCATTTTACGCAAAGTGATATTGTGTGCACGTGATCCGGTAAAGTGGTGCAGGGCAGCACCGAAATCATAAGGCGGTACAACACGCAAGTCTACCTGTAACCCGTTTTTCAGAATGACAGAAGAACGTGTAGGACCCTCCATCACAATGCTTCTTACATCCTGATGTGATATAAAGCGCTCCATCAGCGGTGAGCCGGAGAAGCAGGCGGCAACCATGTCGATATCTTTGACCGTGTCACGCCTGCGGCGAATGCTGCCTGCGATCTCAAGCCGATCGACACGTTCTATTCTGCGGAGTTCCTCCGCAAATGCCTGAGCGATAGGAAGTACATCATAAAGACGATGACGGTGGGTCTCATAACGTTTCTGTTTCAGTCCCTCCGCAATGGTTTGGATAAGTTTGGGACCAAATCCTTTGACTCTTTCGATTTCCCCTTTTTTGAGTGCCGTTTCCAGATCATGCAGGGTATTTATATGCAGTATTTCATGCAGTCTTCGGACCCTTTTGGGTCCAAGACCTGGGATCTTCAGCATGATCTCAAGATCGTGTGGTATCTCTTTTTCGAGCCGTCTCAGGAGTGAGATCTTTCCTGTTTGGACGATTTCAGTGATCTTTTTGGCAAGTGTATCGCCGATGTTGTGTATCTGCGTCAGGTCTTCACCTGATTCAACCATCTCATGGAAGTTTTTGGGATAGGATCGGATAATACGGGCAGCGTTGCGATAGGCACGGATCCTGAAGGGATTTTCATCTTCAAGTTCAAGCAGATCAGCGAGTTTTATCAATTTCTCAGCTATATCACGGTTACTGGTCTGCATCTTTGCTCCTCGATCAATTTGTCAACTCTATATTCTATATTCTATCATATTTCATTTTCCGCTACATCAGCCAGTGCAGCTACTGTTGATCTTTTTAAAATAAGGGTTGCTATATATCAATACAATTGGGCATAATAGTATTATGCAGATTTCAAAAAATGGCAGTAGTATGATTTCATTTATAGCAACATTTACTATCGCCTATGTGGCGATGTGTTTTTTACTTTTTATCTTTCAGCGCCAGATGATCTACTTCCCCACCTCTGAGGTGAGTGTTCCGGATGTGGCTCACACTGTACTCGATACAGGCGAAGTACGCATTAAGGTCTGGACACTCAACCCGGGTAAGAAGAAAGCACTTATCTACTTTGGTGGCAATGCCGAGAACGTTGCGTACAACATCGATGATTTTGGGACACTTTTTGCTGATCGTACGGTCTACCTCGTTAACTACCGCGGTTACGGTGGCAGTAGCGGATCACCTCATGAAGAGGGGTTTTACAGTGACGCATTATTCGCCTACGACCATTTCATGAAACAGCATACTGCGCTCTGTGTGATGGGTCGCAGTGTTGGTGCATCGGTGGCTACCTATCTCGCCTCGAAACGTGATGTTGACAAACTTATTCTCGTGACGCCTTTTGACAGTGCAGTGAATGTCGGTAAAAAGATCTACTGGTTTTTCCCGATGGGTCTCATCCTGAAAGAGCATCTGGATTCGGCTGGCAGGGCTGCCAAGATCACTACAGACACACTGATCATAGCAGCGGGAAATGATAGGATCATTCCTTATGAGCATACCCACAAGCTTGTCCAGGCTTTTACCAAAACACGGGTAGAGGTTGCAACACTAGACGATACAGGTCACAACACGGTGCATCTTCATCCTGATTACAAGAAGATCATTACAGCGTTTATGAGGTAGTTTTTAATTTTTTAGATTTTATAGTATCATTAATAAAGGAGAACAAAATGGCAGAAACAGCATGGTTAAGCAAAAAACTCGGCAGTGGAAAGATCTTGTGCCAAGCGTGTGCACAGGCTTGCAAGCTTGATGAAGGCGAGTATGGTATCTGCGGTGTCAGAAAAGTCGAGAACGGCGAACTTAAACTGCTCGTGTACGGACTTGCCGCTGCGGTAAATGTTGATCCTGTGGAGAAAAAACCGATGTTTCATTTCCTGCCGGCAAGTACCGCATTTTCAGTGGGAACGGTAGGATGCAACTTCTCCTGTAAGTTTTGCCAGAATTACGATATCTCCCAATACCCAAAGGAACACAATCATCAGATATTCGGCAGGGAGCTTCCGCCTGAACGTATTGTCGAGCTTGCCATAGAGAACGGATGTCAATCGATCGCCTATACCTACAATGAACCGATCGTCTTTTTTGAGTACACTTACGATACGGCAAAACTGGCACACGAGAAAGGGCTGAAAAACATCTATGTCACCAGCGGATTTGAAACGCATAAGGCCATAGACTTGCTTGAACCGTACATCGACGGGATGAATATAGATATCAAGGGTTTTACGGATGAGTTTTACAAAGAGATCTGCGGTGCCAGGCTGAAACCGGTACTTGAATGCGTCAAATATGCCCATGAAAAAGGAATATGGGTAGAAGTTACGACACTACTGATCCCAGGTAAAAATGACTCCGATGAAGAGATCAGGAATATTGCAAAATTTATCGCAGGAATTAGCCCTTCCATACCATGGCATCTCTCAGCATTTTATCCGATGTACAAGATGCTTGATGTTCCCCCTACACCGGGATCGACACTGCGCAGAGCCTATAAGATAGGACAGGAAGAGGGATTGAAATATCTTTATGTCGGTAATATCGACGATGAAGACCATGAATCAACCTACTGTCCGAAGTGTGGTAAAAGAGTAATTGACCGACAAGGACATATTGGGCAATATGTCACCAATGAACTTGATGATAATGGTATCTGTCCATATTGCGGCTATAGTCTTGAAGGGGTATGGCATTGAGCCTTTATTTTCATCGGTAAAAGATATTACCCCACCAAGTAAATACCGTTGTGCTGTTTATATCGATGGGATTTTACATCTTCTCTTTTGACTCTTCATTCCAGATAGGGTTCTCCCTGTCATCCGGGTGCAGCATGGATCGTTCCCTCTCATAAATATGCCAATACGACTTATCGATGGCAGCGTTCTTGTATTCAGCCTTTTTATCATGCTCGAACGGACACCACCAATTCTCAACGATCTGCACAAGATAAGCCATATACTTAAAAAGCGCAACACTTAAAGGGCAGTAGATCTTGCAGTTGAAGATCCAGTAAAATCTGTATGATTCCCAATGCATCCAGTTGCTACCAGTCTCATAAACGATCTGATCTTTGTAGATATACCGGTGAGTGATCCATGTCGGCACAAAGTCCCAAAACGGTCTGATACCCGTCGCCCCGACAAGTTTCAGATGCCCCCTTACTGCCAATATACCTAGTAGTACGAACGGTACAGTTATGATAAGAGGCAGATAGATGAGCGGCACACCTATTCTCACTTTCCAGGTAGGTTGCTTTTCAAAGTTTTTCCCTATTTGTACTCTTTCCAACTTTTTTCTCCTTCTTCTAGTTCATGTCTAAATATGTAAAAAATTTTAACATATTAATCAATCTTTATACATTAGACTCTATATGATGATTGGAAAGCAAGAGCGAAGAGGATGAAAATACTGAAATATATTATCTCCTTTTCCCAACTTGTTGTTTTGCTATGTTATTGGTATGATATGGTATGAAAAGTATCATCTCTCTATTAACTATTTTATTGTTATTGTTAACCGGATGTACGGAGCCGAATGTCCCGCTCGAACATCGGCTGCCCTCTTCATGCAGTATTTATGACATGAAACAGGCGCGCTGCATTGAGGATAGAGAGCTGGTGAAACGTCTGGCTCCTTATCGTGTTGTCTTTGTCGGTGATCATCATGCTCAAACGGATCTTCATCAAAAATTGGCAAAGTTTATCACAGCCCTTGACAGATCCGGCCGTCATGTTTCACTGGCCAATGAGTGGTTTACACCTGAAGATGATAGCCTTCTGGAACAATATGCAAAAGGTTCATTCAGGGGTGATTTTCCCCAAGCGGTTGAGTGGAAAAAGAAGGCGGGTTACAGCTTTGACTCCTATGACCTCATGTACAATGCGATCCGTAAAGCCCATGGCGGGCTCTATGGCATCAACCTGTCCCGTGAATCCAGAAAACGCATTTCCGATGCCGATCATTCGGTCATGACGAAAGAAGAGAAGAATTTTTATGACTCTCTCGACCTGAATGTTACGGCGCATCGCCAGATGCTTGCCCCCTTTTTCGCCCACTGTCATTCACTGCGTAAGGATGAAGATACTGCCTCATGCAGTGAAAGGATGTACCGGGTGCAGGTCGCATGGGACAGCTATATGGCTAAAGAGTCGGCGGCTCTGGTAAACAGAGTACAGCATCGCCGTAGCGATCTGCTTATGGTTTTTGCCGGTGCGATGCATTTTTCCCATGGTTTGGGGATCAACGCACGTTTTGCACGCCTAAGCCGTGAACCCTTTGTCACGATCAAACCTGTTCCGACAGGTACAGATACTGTTGACGTAGGTGAAGCAGATTTTCTGTTGTTTTATACGCCTTCACAACAAGCTTCAAAGAAATGAGAATAGGGACGTGGAAGGTGGTAACTGTCCACATCCGGAGCCACTTAAATTTATACTCCCAATACATCGACATCTCAGCTTTTAAATTTGTTAGAGTAGCTAATGAGTAGCTTTTTTTTAATCGAATAAACCTATTGAACGATCTATTTTCTTGATTTCACCCGGTATAAATTTGTTTGAATTGACGTATTAACTTAAACATATAAGCTGTATTGCTCTATACTAGAATATAGATAATATAATTTATTATCTATATTCTAGTATTTTGCTTGCGGAGAAAGTCATACTTTAGCGGAAGGAAAAGGCGGAAAACTGCGAGTCTTTATATGAATATCCGGGTTGTCTTGTGAAAAAGCAACTAAGCTTTTTTACTATCTTAAAGGGAGGTCAATAAGATGAAAAAAGGAAATCTTTTCTTAGTTGTACTAACAGTACTTTTTGTCATAAGTTGTGGCAATGTGTCAACTCTCAATTCTCCATTACCATTACAAATTGGTTGGGTGATCGGCTATGATGAAAGTAATACTACCGTGATCTTACATACCGAGAACGGGGGCCAGAAATGGGTGGTGCAGGGCGACAATACCAAGTGGGAGGGTTACAGCGGCAATGACATCAGCGCCGTAGACAAACACACCGCTTGGGCGGCATTAGCCTCCCCTACTTCAGGCGGAAGTGGCAAGATACTGCATACCACCAATGGCGGTGTGACCTGGATCGAACAGACACTGCCGGAGGGTGTAAATGGCGGCATCAAAGGCATTAAGGGCTTGACTCCCCATGAAGCGTGGGCGGTCAGCTTCGCGGGGACGGTACTGCACACGACTGACGGCGGCGAGGTATGGAATATCGTGGAACATCCAGATTTTGAGATCAGACAAGTAAATCGTATAGATGCAATCGGTTACAGGGATGTGCGTGATACCGATCATTCAGGCAAGATTCACGCTAATGTCTGGATTGCCGACGAATTTGGTGAGGATGAGGGGCACTTGGGAATGATTCACACTCTTTACAATGGTGATATATGGCGGCAGGAATACCTGCCACCTGCAAATAACCCAACATTCCAGGTGCATATGGTCAGTGCTTATTCACCGCGTGTAGTTTGGGCTGCCACATGGGGGAGCGGCGCCTTGTTCCGTACACTAGACGGTGGAGAAAATTGGAAAATCGAAGCAGAAGTAGGACCGAATGATATTGATGATATGTGTGCTTACAGTGCCGATGCACTTTGGTTTGTGCAATTCCAAGGTACCTTAGTCGGCGGGATTATTTACCATGTGCGTCTGAAGGATGGAGAAGCCGAGATTGAACAATTCAATCCTTTTCCCCCATACGTATATGAGGGTTTGACATGTGCCAATGACCAAACGGCAGTGGTGGTTGGATATACAGATGTGGCTGATCCAGCACAGCAGAGAGGGATTATTTTAGTCACGAAGGATGGGGGTCAGACTTGGGAGAACCAACCTCTTCCTGTCGATGATGTTAAACTCTGGAAAGTTTCTTTTGTGGGAGCTCGTCGATAGCAAGAGGAATAACCATGGATAGGCTCTCTGTCCTTGGTTATGGATGCTACTCAGTAAAAAACCACATCACCCTCTATATTTCCATTTCTCTGTTTTTTTGACCCACGTTTGTCCCAAATATTTCATGATTTTAATACCAAATTAAAATATAAAGTGCTATCCTCAAGTAACATATAAATTTAAGGAGTGATAAATGAAAAAGAGTATTTTCTCCTTTTAGTGTTGAATGGCATATAATATTCACAGGGGGAATATATCATGATAATAAAAAAATTGGGGGTTTTCATCGGTACAGTCGGTTTGATAACTGCACTTATGATTGGGTGCGGATCATCAGATACAAGTCATGATGATATAGAAAATGAAGGTTTTACAGGAACAACTTTTAGTTTTATTTTAGAAGGGCTGGCAAATGGTATGTTGAGTTATGCAACTGGCGATGTAATGGGGAACTTCCTTTCTCTGTTGGGCTGGGGAGACTCGGGAAGTAGCGAAGAGGAGCAAACACTAAAAAATATTAACAAAACGCTCACGGCTATTTCAGGTGAGCTAAAAACAATAGAATCAACGCTTCTGGAAATCATAAAAGAGATAGACATAGAAGAGCATGAGATAAAAAATGATGTAGATTGGCCACGAGATGCCATTGATTTTATTAAAACTGCACATCAAGATCTGAATAGTTCAGCATATTATTATGACCTGAATGGGACACTACATCGGTACAAGCCTGGTGAAGGCAATCAGACAGCTATCAGAAAATTGGCTTCAACATTTCTTGATACCTATATTTTAAAGGATAGAGTAACAAGTATATCTGATGCTATCGAAGGAAACCCTACACCGCTTTTGAGTAACTATATTGCTGAAGTGATCGATAAGCTTCATTATAATGATGATAGGCTCCAAGAACAATATAAGGGATTTGAAACATATACATCACAACTTCTTAACTATCAAATCATGGGTGTCAATGAGGTGATAGAAGCCACAAAGATTCTTGATGGCAATTCAAGTGCAGAAATATATCTCAATGAAATTTACATGCCAATGCTCATAGAAGAAGTAGACAACATTGATAGCCCAAGCAGTTTCATATACAATGCAGTCAGTCTTGTTTTGAAAAATGCGCCGCTCTATGGACAATTTTTACCTACCTCTGCAGAGTCTATCTTGAAGCGTGCAGAGTTTTATCGCCTGCTTGTAACCGGAACTGATGATGATAAGTTTGGTTTGCGTCTTTTTCATATCAGTACGGCAGACAGGCCGGCAGCTCCGGACTATCTGCTTGCATCAAAAGATGGTGCTCATTTTCACGCTTGCTACGCTTCTCGCCATAAGGTAGAGGGGCGCCCTTACGACCAGTGGGATGGCAACAATGTCGATAGCAACACAACCTACCGTGTCGTCAAGTATGCGTGCGATTCTCTGCCTGAATATTCTATGCCGGTCGGTACCTATGGTATCTACACCTTTGACACCTCCGGTAAAGTCCTGCTTACGACGGCCGAAGTCGCCAACTATGATAGCAACTATACCAAAAAAGATGACGGCAACATCAGTTACGGTCTGGGGCTTATGCAGGACTATATCGATAATCGTTTTACCGAATCCTGGGGACACTGGAGCCAGCAAAAACATTCCGATGTCAATTCCAAAATATCGGGAAGTGCCAACGACTGGCCTATCGAGATCTACTTTAAGCGGGATGACAATACGTATACTACTACCACTTCCGGAAGCACAGAACTCGATGGCCATTTTCACTACTCCGGCAGCACAGATAAGAAAATAACAATCGACTACTATGTCAAATTTTATCTCAAGGCATCGGCTCAAAAAGTTTACCTCGGAAATCAACCGTATGCATCCGCCGCGTATAGGACAGGGGTCTGGGATTCGACGGAGGGTAAGATAGAATGCGACTACGAGCACTCTTTGAATGCAGGTTCAGGACACTCCTATTCAGAGTATCGATATCCCAAACATACGTGTACCTTCACAGCTCAACCGGGGCACCATTACTATGTCTATTTTAAGATGTTCATAAAAGGCGATCAGACAGACGATGGTTGGGATATCACGGCAGTATCAAAACTGGAAAAAGTCTATAGGGTTTATGTGAAGTTTGAGGAATGATAAAGCAGAAGAGCTAAAAGGACACTGCAATCAGGGGCATTATTTGCAAAGGGCACACATTATGAAACATTCTGAACAGCTGCATACGCTTTTGACTGAAAACGTCATTCCGGAGATGGAGACGTTTATGCGTAAACTCCAGGAGCATATCGACGCCAGCGGCATGACCGACGATCTTAAGCGGGATCAGCAAGGTATCCTTGCTCATATGCTTTAAGGATTTGGGTATTTCTTGACTTTATCTCCTTTATATTACTGAACATCTTTCATAATTTTCTTTCATCTGGTTTTTTATCTATGTTCGGTGCTTCTACTAAACTGGAAGCCTTTTTAAGCCCATGTAGTTGTTCTATATAGAGTGGTTGCTCATAACAAGAAAACGGGGTCAAGTCTTTACTATTTACTCATTTTTAAATTTTAGATATGAAAACTAAATCTTCTTCCATAAAGTAGAAAACCTTATAATCTAACATGTTTTATAACATTTATCGCTGTATTGACGTTTAGAGACCATTTGTAGTTTTCATAGATTTATTTTAAATTCTCCATTTTTGCTGTTAAGAAACCTAGTTCCATACACAAAAAATTCTATTTCGAGATTTGGGTGTGAAATTAAAAAAGATACTTTTCTAAAAAGTGATATAATTATGTATAATAGAAAAAAAGGAATATATTATGCAAAAAAGAAATGATTTGGATTTTGATGAATTTGAAAAAATACTTAAAGAGAGATTGGTGCAGATCGAAGACAATATAGCACAGCTTCAATCAGAGTTAGATGGTGTATGCAACAATGATGATATCAATGATGTTGAAGATCTTGCATCTCTTGGCACAATCAGCAAACAAGACAATACTATTTTGCATCAGCAGGAAAATGAGCGGGGAGAGACTATTCATGCGCTTGCAAAAATAAAGAACGGAACCTTCGGGATATGTGAAAAAAGCGCTAAACCCATACCTGTTGAAAGATTGAGAGTAAATCCTATAGCAAGGTGTAAAGTGGGAATAGAGGATTAAAGAGTAGCAGATGAAAATTGGTATTCCAAAAGAGATAAAGACCAAAGAGTACCGAGTAGGTATCATCCCTTCTGGTGTTAAACTGCTTGTTCAAAGCGGACATGAAGTCTATATCGAGAATGATGCCGGAGAAAAAAGCGGATTTTCTGATGATGACTATACCCAAGTCGGTGCAATGATCCTACAAAGTCCAAAAGAGATATATGATACCTGTGAAATGATCTTAAAGGTTAAAGAGCCTCAACCCCGGGAGTATGATCTTTTAAAACCGGGGCAAATACTCTTTACCTATCTCCATCTTGCTCCCTTGAGAGAACTGACTGAGATACTTAAAGAAAAAGAAGTGATAGCCATAGCGTATGAAACGGTACAAGAGGGGACAAGAGTGCCTCTGCTTGAACCTATGAGCCAAATAGCGGGCAGAGTCGCACCGATGGTCGCAAGCTATTTTCTCTCAGCCCATAATAACGCAATGGGTGTATTGATAGGTGGAGCAAGCGGTGTATTGCCAGCCAGAGTATTGATCATAGGAAGTGGAACAGTGGCTAAAAATGCAGCCAAAATTGCATCCGGAATGGGTGCTGATGTCGTTATTATGGGAAGAAATCCAAGTAGTATGACCGAACTTGAAGATATTATGCCAGCAAATGTTTCAACAGTCTACTCCAACCGTTATAATTTGGAAAAAATCTTACCTACAGTAGATATCGTTATAGGAGCAGTCTACATTACAGGTGAGAAAGCACCACACCTTATTACAAGGGAGATGCTCTCTCTTTGTAAAAAAGGAGCGGTTTTGGTAGATGTTGCTATTGATCAAGGGGGATGTATAGAAACTTCCAGACCAACAACGCATGATGATCCTGTTTTTGAAGTGGATGGTATGATACACTACTGTGTTGCCAATATGCCCGGAGATTATCCTGTAACTTCTACATATGCACTGGCAAATGCAACGATACCTTATGTGAAGAAGATCGCAGATATGGGATGGCAGCATGCCAGCTTAGAAGATGCTGCCATCTATAGCGGTGTGAATGTTGCAGGTGGATTTGTGACAGAGCAGGCTGTAGCCAAAGCGCATCAAATGGAATATCATGAGTTAAAAAGTATTATTGATAATTGTCCAGAGTTCGGAGGGACTGTATGATAAAACCACTTAATGTTGATAAACTTTATAATTATTGTGACTTAAAGATATTTGATTTTAAAACTACTGCAGAGCTGGAAGAGCTTGATGAGATCATAGGGCAGAGCAGAGCACTTAAGGCAATCAGTTTTGGAATTGGCATAAAGAAAGAGGGCTACAATCTTTATGCGATGGGAAAACTTGGCAGCGGTAAACACAGTGTTGTGGAAAAGTTTATTCTAAGTAGTGCAAAGGATGAGGAAAAACCGGGAGACTGGTGTTATGTCAATAATTTTGAAGATCCCAGAAAACCGATCTCTTTAAAGCTTTCACCCTCTATAGGTCTACAACTCAAAAATGATATGGAGGAGTTGATTGAGGAGTTGCAAGGCATTATCCCTTCTATATTTGAGAGTGAAGAGTACAGAGACAAGCAACAGTCTATTCTTAATAAACTTAATGAAATCAAAAAGAAATCTTTTCAAGAGGTAAAAGAGAGAGCAAAAGAAGAATTCATAGTTATCCAGTATACAGCATCGGGCTATACACTCTCTCCTATGAGTAAAGATGGCAAAATTCTCGATAAAAATGAGTATCAACTTCTCAGTAATAAAGAGAAAGAACAGATACAAGAGAAGATCAAGAAATTTAGAACCCAGATAGACAATACTGCACAAGATATGTTGATACAAAGTAGAAAGCAGCAAAAAGAGATCAGAGAGCTTGAACAGACTATGACAAAAAAGTCTGTAGATAACAGTATTGATGAGTTGAAAAAGAGATATAAAAAATATGAGAAGGTCGTAACATATCTGAAAAGTGTTGAAGAAGATATTGTAAAAAATTCTCAGGATTTTTTAGTATCTGAACAAAAGAACCTCTCATCTATGGGAATTAGATCAGCTAAAGAGAGCGGTATATTTAACAGATATCGTGTCAACGTCCTTGTATCCCATAAAGATGAAGACGGTGCACCGATCATCTATGAGAACAATCCCACCTATGCAAATCTATTTGGAGAGATCGAACATATAGCACAGATGGGTACACTTTTGACTGATTTTAATCTCATAAAACCAGGTGCATTGCATAAAGCTAATGGTGGATATCTGATCTTGGATGCTTCAAAGGTACTGATTCAGCCTTTTGTCTGGGAAGGGCTCAAAAGGATGCTCCGATCCGGTGAAATTCGTATAGAATCCCTGGCACACTCTCTCAGTCTCATCAGTACACTCACGTTGGAACCACAGACAATAGCATTGGATGTTAAGATCGTTCTGATCGGTAGCAGAATACTTTATTATCTATTGTATAACTATGATCCGGAGTTTAAAGAGCTTTTTAAGATCAATGCTGATTTTGAAAATGATACAGAAAGAAATGATGAGAACAGTCTGCTCTATGCCAAAATGATCGGTATGATCGCAAAAGATAATGGACTTTTGCCACTGGATAAGAAGGCTGTAGGAAAGGTGATCGAGTATAGTTCCCGCTTAGCTGAGGATAGCCAAAAGCTCTCAACACATCTAGGAAGTTTAAGTGACTTGCTTCAAGAGGCTGATTTTATTGCCTCGAAGAAGAAGCTGAAAAAGATCACTAAAGCTGAAATAGTTGAAGCGATCGTTGAGAAGATCGAGAGATCAGACAGGATCAAAGACCAAATTTACGAAGCGATCCAAAGAGGAACGATCCTCATACAGACTGATGGAAATGCCATAGGGCAGGTAAATGGTGTAGCCGTACTGGATCTGGGAAATTTCTCTTTTGGACATCCTTCAAGGATCACAGCGCTTACTAGACTGGGTAAAGGGGGTGTGGTCAGTATAGAGAGAGAAGCAAAACTCAGCGGTCCGACACATGATAAAGGGATGATGATACTTTCAGCCTATTTGGCAGCTACCTATGCCAAGGACTTCCCGCTTAGTATGACTGCCACACTGGTATTTGAACAGTCATATGGTAGGGTTGAAGGTGACAGTGCTTCATGTGCAGAACTGTTTGCTTTGCTCTCTTCACTGAGTGAAGCAGCTTTGGATCAATCCATCGCAGTGACAGGTTCGGTCAATCAAAACGGCCAAGTTCAGGCAGTAGGCGGTATAAATGAAAAGATAGAAGGCTTTTTTGACGTATGCTCTCTTGTAAGCAGCGCTAAAAGAAATGGCATTATTATCCCGGCATCAAATATAAAGCATCTGATGCTTAAAGAGGAAGTGTTGGAAGCTGTTAAAAGTAGTACATTTGAGATCTATGCCATTGAGAGTGTTGATGAAGGGATGGAGATACTCACAGGCAAAATAAGCGGACAAAAAGATAAAAAAGGTAATTTTCCAAAAGGGAGTATCAACTATCTTGTAGAGGAGAAATTGAAACACCTTGCCAATAAAAGCAAACAAAAAAAGATATAAGAGCAGAGGTGTTTGCGGACATCATTAGATTGATTTTCTATCTATTGAGTTTGAAAATTTATTATTTTATATTAGGGTATAATGATATAAGAAGGAGATAAGATGAAACGGTCATTTTGGCTGATAGAGACTGATCACTCTCCGATAGTAGCTACAGCCTTGCATTGCGGTCATAGATTAAGATTTGATCTAAAGGATAAGATGGCTCTTGATGAATTAGAAAGATTAAGAGAAGAGGATCCTTTTACCGGCATCTTTACACAGATTGTTAAAAACCGTATCGTAGATACCCACACCAGATTTGAAGTTGATTTTAACAGACCGAGACATAACGCTGTCTACAAATACCCTGACGATGCCTGGGGTTTACACATATGGCATACTGCACTGTCCAAACCAGAAATAAAAAAATCCCTATCTTCTTATGATCTTTTTTATAAAGAGATGAAAACATATTTTAGCAATATTATAAAAGAGTATGGATATGTTGTTGTATTAGATATACATTCATACAATCACAGAAGATTAGGACCTGATGCACCATATGATGATCCCCTGTTAAATCCTGAGATCAATGTTGGAACCAAAACATTGGAAAATCCGCATAAGTGGCACCATTTGATAGATCGAGTGATAGAAGATATGAGAGCGTATGACTATCTGGGCAGACATCTTGATGTTCGTGAAAATGTTAAGTTTTACGGTGGATATTTTGCCCAGTGGATACATGAACACTTTTATCCAAATGCCTGCGTTTTGTCTATAGAATTCAAGAAATTTTTTATGGATGAGTGGAGTGGAAAAGCGGATATGAGGCAGATCGCAGAGGTCAAAAAGATGCTAGAAGCAATCCTTCCTGTGATTGAAGAAGAATTACATAAGATGAAAGAGAAGTGATGAGCAATAAGATAATGATCACAGATGGTTTTATACAAAATGTTTGTGAAAAGATAAGAAAGAATAAACCTGTCAGGATGGATCTGCCGGGATGGGGAAGGGTGCATATCGATCGCCAGTTACCATTTTTATGCCTATATAGGTTGCCAAAACACAGAGGTGATGTCGGAACAAATAAGTTTGTTTTAGCAGAAGCATCTTATATCATCGCAGATGAGGCATTAACGGATAACGGACTGGGTAAATTGGTTGAAGCGATCGCCAGAACTATTAGTGAAGAGTGTGGTGCTTTTTTGCTGGTCGAGGTTTGGTCTATGTGTATGCCAGAAGAAGAGAGTGGATATTCTCCCCAAAACCATAGAGAAGCGTTTACTATTGTTTCCAAAAAACGGGGATTGTTAACGCCTGAGATCGAGACTATGAAAAATAGACTCTCAAGAATAAAGATCGATGACCTTACGGCAAATATCAGTATAAAATACACTACCGCCATAACGCCTCAAGAGATGCAGCCCATAATTGATACCAGGAGTTTAAGCGGTACAACCAGTTATATGCTGGGATTGGCGATCAAACCGATCTATCATGATCAGGAGGGAGTTGAACTTTATCCTTTTGAATTATCAAAACTGCAAAAATGTATTTCTAAAGCGCTGAAAAAAACTTTTTTCACCTTTGTTAAAAAACATACTACTTCTGTGACCTCTGATTATCGGGAACTTGGACGAAAAGGTGTCACCGAAGCAGTGTATGAAATCGATGATGCTATGGCAAAGATAGAAGATAGTTTTGATTTTTTACTCCAAGTCAGTCCGGTAAACAGCAAAGAGGCATGGAAAGAGTTTCAAGTATCTGATTTTAAAGAGACACCGGCTTTTTATTATCGTCCCAGACCGTTTGATCCTTCATTGGTCAAAAGAGAGCTTTTCAAGATCCCGATAGAGGAGATCGAAGATCCTGTACTTTCCGAGATATTTATACAAAAAAGGGATGAAATAGATAGAAAACTAACAATGTTAAACGATAGGGGAACTTCAAATTTTCTGCATGGAAGTATACAAATATACGGAGATGTCGAGCAGGAATTGTTGGAGACTTCAAAAGATATTTTGAGCGCTATTTCAAAGCTCCAGCCAAAAGAGAGTGTCAAAGAGATGGTAGATGCAGTTGCTTTTGCAAGAGCGGCAAAAAAGGAGATTGACCATTATAAACAGATCTATCCAAGCGTTGATGCTAAAGTTGAAATTCGTGATGATATCGCATCGGGTGCGATGGTAAGTGGTGGAAATTTTCTGATATATCGATGGTCTAGTTTCCCCAAAGATCGTGTAGAAGCGTTGATTCATCATGAGATAGGAACCCATGTCCTGACTTATTTTAATGGTTTTTCACAACCTTTTAAACAGCTTCATACCGGGCTTCGTGGATATGATGAGATGCAAGAGGGGATTGCGGTATTATCAGAGTATCTATGTGGAGGATTAAGTATAAATAGGATCAAAATACTGGCAGGAAGAGTGGTCGCAGTCCATGCAATGATCCATGGAGCTACATTTGTTGATACATTTAATCTGCTTAAAGAAGAGTATGGATTTTTGCCAAAAACTGCTTTCAGTGTCACAACCAGGGTATTTCGTGGTGGAGGTTTAACAAAAGATGCCGTCTATTTACGGGGATTTTTGCATATTTTTGATTATCTTAAAGATGACGGAAAACTTGATCTGCTATTTGTTGGAAAGATCGCAGCCAATCATATTCCACTTATACAGGAGCTGCTTTTGCGAAAAATATTGATAGCGCCTCCTTTGTCACCGAGATATTTGGAAGATAAAGAGGCACTAAAACGTTTAGATATGATCAGAAACGGTCACTCTATTTTAGATATCATTACAAAGGAGATGGCATGAGATTAGGATTTGTACTCAATGATGTGATAAATGAAGAGTTGCCAAGTACTACAATTAACTTAGTAATTAGAGCTTTGCATATGGGGCATGAAGTTTGGTTGATGGGTGTAGGTGATTTTGCTTATGATCCAAATGATACGATACATGCCAATGCAATGAGCGCTTCAAAAAAGAGATTTAAAGATGCTGGAGATTATATGCAGCATATCGTAAGCAAAGATGCAAAAAAAGAGCGTATATCTGTAGAAGATCTGGATGTATTGATGCTTCGAAATGATCCGGCGGCGGATTTTGACAAACCATGGGCGCAGCATGCTTCTTTGGTTTTTGGCTCTGCAGCGGTCAAACATGGTGTTATCGTGTTAAATGACCCTGGAGGACTTACAAAAGCGATCAACAAGATGTATTTTCAGCAGTTCCCAAAAAGTATCAGACTCAAAACTTTGATCACAAAAAACTATCAGGATATACTTGAATTTTACCATCAAAATAATAATAAAATTATCATCAAACCACTCTTGGGATCGGGAGGAAGAAATGTTTTTTTAGTCCAGCCCGAAGATGAAGCCAATATCAAACAGATGGCAGAGGCGGTTATGAGGGATGGGTATGTGATCGCTCAAGAGTTTTTTAAACCGGCGTCCAAAGGTGATATACGTCTCTTTATGGTAAATGGCAGACCGTTTAAAGTCAATGGTAAATATGCAGCACTCAAAAGAGTAAGCAGTGGAAGAGATGTCCGCAGCAACATACATGCAGGAGGTCATGCAGAACCGATAAAAATAACTGATAAGATCTTAGAACTCACAGAGATCGTCAGGCCCAAATTGATACAAGATGGGATATTTTTTGCAGGACTCGACATCGTAGATGATAAGTTACTCGAAGTTAATATATTTAGCCCAGGTGGTCTTAATATCGCAAGTACGTTTGAAAAAGAAGATTTTTGTACAGCGATGATTGAAGCGTTGGAAAAAAAGGTAGCGTATAAGCGATATTATATGACAAGTATTGATAATATTGAGATGAATACTTTGTGATCATAAATCTATTTTTTGAAATGCTATCATTTTCTCAGGATTCCTTCAGTACTTGCGCTAAAAACTTTATCATATTCTTGTAGTGGTCCCCCTGCCAATAGATGCGGTCGCAAGTAGGGCAGTACTCAAAATAGTCGAAATTTTTTTTGACTTTTTCAGGTAGCCTATCTGCAATCTTCTCTTTTTCAATAACCTGTAACGGAGTGTTGCAGACAATACAGCGGCTGAAGGGAGCGGGGTGTTCTTTTAGGTTATAGCAGTCTATCAGTATTTTGAGCTGCGCTTTGGTGTCGGTAGGATCCAGAAAAAGTGCAGGGGCATTTTTGCGTTGGGACAGATCGCGATCTCGAGTGAGGATGATGCGGTTCTCTTCGTTGGCGATAATGATAAGCTCGTCGTCTTCTATATGGGGGAAGAAGAGGGTATCAAAGCCCATAAGACGCAAGTACTTTGCCAGTTTCCCTAAATGGCAGTCGGCGATGAATTTATAACTTGGGGATTGACCTTCTACTTCTGTTTCTAAAAAGTCAGTAAAAATACCATTGACACCCCAGTCAAATAACTTCTTTTGGCGCTTTATTTTATTGACCGTAAACACATTGACAAAAAAACCGGCTTCTCTTAAACTTGCTACTGTTTTTTGGTTAGTGATCCTATCCTCAGGATGATAGGCATCCACTTGCAAAGTATGGAGATAATCGATGAGTTTGTTTGGATGTTTGTACATTTGCAAAGCAGCCGTGGGGATATTGGAAGAACGTTTTTTACACATCGGAAGATAATGGTGGTAAAAGGATGAAAGCAGTATTAAATGATCGGTTTGCGTTTTTTTGATCATATCGATGATGATATGAACGACTATCTCATCTGCAAAAGTGTTGGATATGTCTTTGATCTCGACATTTAAAAAAAGATGCTGTTCTTTTGCAAATGAGAGTGCTTTTTCCAAGGTAAGAATTGGCTCATATTCATGATTGAACCAACTGCCGAAATCGAGGCTTTGAAGTTCCTCCTCTGTGAAATCAGAGACTCTCCATGGAGAGCGCTCCTCAAATCTCCCTATCTTTGAGACATCACTGGTTCGACCAAGCGTATCATCATGAATGATCACAGGTACCAAATCTTTTGTAAGCTGTACATCAATCTCGATAAAGTCACATTTACCGATACTTGATGCAAGAGCGCTTAACGTGTTTTCCGGTTTTTGTGAGCGATCACCTCTATGGGCGGCGACAAGGTTTGGTTTTTTTAAAAGTTCTAAAAAGTTCATAATCTCTATTTTATCTAAAATAGGTCATTAAATATTTAATTAGTGTGGTAATATATAACTATGAAAAATAGTAAAAACAGAAGCATCTACGCATGGGCCTTTTATGATTGGGCAAACTCTGCATATGTCACCACAGTGATAGCAGGATTTTTTCCCATTTTTTTCAAAGAGTATTTTAGTGCTAATGTTGATGTTACTGTCAGTACGGCACAGCTTGGTTTTGCAAATTCGATTTCAAGTTTGATCATCGTACTTATCGCTCCTTTGCTTGGTGCTATTGCTGATGTGGGTGGACTGAAAAAGAGGTTTTTGTTTCTGTTTGCCTATCTTGGGATCTTGATGAGTGCAGCACTCTCCTTTGTGGGGGAGGGAGCTTGGGAAGCAGCAGTATTTGTTTATGTGCTGGGAAATATAGGATTTATGGGTTCAAATATCTTTTATGATTCGCTTTTACCGACAGTAGCTAAAGAAAAAGAGGTGGATTTCGTCTCTGGACTTGGATTTGCGCTGGGGTATCTTGGCGGGGGAATACTTTTTGCATTCAATGTTTGGATGGTGCAGAGTCCTGCCTTTTTTGGACTTGATAGCGCTATAGAAGCTGTGAAGATCTCTTTTATCTCTGTTGCTTTGTGGTGGATGCTATTTTCTCTGCCCTTGCTTCTTTTTGTCAAAGAGAAAAAACCTATAGAAGATAAAGGAACAGTTCAGATCATTGCAGAGGGATATCGCAGACTTGCCGGGACGATCAGAAAGATTAGGCATCTCAAAGGGTTGGTACTTTTTTTGGTAGCGTATTGGCTCTATATAGATGGGGTAGATACGATCATACGGATGGCAGTTGACTATGGAATGGCGATAGGATTTGACTCAAAGCACCTGATCTTGGCGCTTTTGATCGTGCAGTTTGTCGGTTTCCCCGCAACGCTTGTTTTTGCCAAATTGGCCCAGAAGTGGGATACGAAAAAAGCGATCCTTTTGGCGATCGGTATCTATCTCTTTATCACTCTTTGGGCAGTATTGATGGATGAGATCCATGAGTTTTATATATTGGCAGTGATGATCGCACTGGTGCAAGGAGGTATCCAGGCACTGAGCCGCTCCTGCTATGCCAAGATGATCCCAGATGAATATGCTGCCGAGTTTTTTGGATTTTATAATTTTTTGGGGAAAACTGCCGCGATCTTAGGGCCATTTTTGATCGGTATGGTTGCTTTGATCACTGAAAATTCCCGAGTAGGGATCGCTTCTGTAGCGATCTTTTTTATCCTGGGTGCGATACTGTTGATGAGGGTAGATGAAAAAAAAGCTGCCGATGAAGTACGATCTACACTTACTTGATCAGCTGTGCAGAGGATATTTGATCATCTCCTTATGTATCGCTTCTTTGACCTTGTCTGTAAGCGCATCATAGCTTAGTCCTTCCGGATAGATCGGTTCCAGGTATCTGATGATGACAGGTGAGGGTCTTGGAAAAAGTTTCCCCGCCGGCATCGCTTCAAAAGTACCATCGAGCACGACCGGTACCACAGGAATATTGAGCTCTATTGACAGGATCGCAAAAAACTTTTTAAACTCTAGAAGTTCTCTGTCCCGTGATCTTGCTCCTTCAGGAAATATAACCAGATTTTGTCCGTTTTTTAAAGGTACAGTACTTTTTTGCATAGAGGCTTTAAGATCTTTGTTGACATGGATCATGACAGTCTGGGAGTTTTGCATGATCAGTCGCATAATCTTTGTGTCAAATACCACCTGAAAAGCTAGAAAAAATGTCTTTTTTAAAACATCATAGGGCAAAGCAGCGGCAAGTATAAAACCATCGAGCATACTTTGATGGCTGGGTGCGATGATGCATGGCTGTTTTGGAAAGTTTTCAGAGCCTGTGATCTTTAGTGAAAAATAAAGTTTAAACAGAGGCAGGAAAAGTGTTTTATAGATCATTGCAGGAAGAGAAGTGTAGCTCAGATCAAAGCTGATCTTTTCATTTAGGATCGTTTTCCAGTTTATATCTGAAACGGAGATCTTTTGTTTTTTTTCGCTGACATAATGGCAAAGTGCATTCATGATCATCATCTGTGAAAACTGTGCTTCGTCGATATGCACACCAAAACTTTTCTCTATAAAAGTAAAAAGCTCAACATAGTTCAGCGAGTCAAGATGAAGATCGAGTTCAAGATGTGATGATAATGTGATGGGTTCATCGGTGAGAGTTGAGAGAAAAATTTTGATACTTTGATAGACTTTATCTTTGGGCTCATCCTCCACATTTCCGCAGAGTAATGCTTGCTCTTTCATAAACTTTTCAAGTTTGGATCTTTCAACTTCTCCTTTGGCATCTTTTGGAAGAGGAGTTTGGACGATTTGATAGCCTTTTATTTTTTGGTCGTTTTTGACTTTCATGTTGTAAAGTTCTACGGCGTACCATCTGATCTCATTTTCCAGACGTATGATCTTACGGTTTTTAGCTTCTTGAAAGTCCGGATAGATGAGTACAAAGAGATGGTTATCATGTATGAAGACCGCCACTTCTTTGACGACGTTTGATATCTTTAGGATGCTTTGTTCGATCTTGGGAATATTGACTTCTGTATGACTATTCATGTCATTATGATACCTGTTTTTGGAACAATTCTACTTGACTTGACTTTCCATCTGCTTATTGGCTATTATGACTTATAGTTATCTTTAAAACTGAATTAGAGGTGTGAAGATGAAACGATTACTCTTTTTATTACTTTTGATGGTCTTACCACTTTTCGCTACCACTTCTACAATCATAAAACTTGAGATAAAAAGTACTATCGGTCCTGCCAGCAGTAACTATCTCAAAGAAGGGATGGCAGCTGCAGTGCGTCAAAACGCTCAGATGATACTCATCGAACTGGATACGCCGGGAGGTCTCTCTACCTCTATGCGGGAGATGATACAGGAGATCACAAACAGCACTCTTCCTGTCATCATCTATGTCTCTCCAAAAGGTGCACGTGCTGCAAGTGCGGGAACCTATCTTCTTTATGCTTCTCATGTGGCAGCTATGGCGCCTGGAACAAATCTTGGTGCCGCTACTCCGGTCAGCCTGATGCCCACACCGAAGATCACAGATTCAAACACCAGTAGTCCCTCTGCTCTTGAGAAAAAAGCGATCAATGATGCTATGGCTTACATCAAAAGTCTGGCCGAACTGAATGATCGTAATATCTCCTGGGCCATGGAAGCTGTGAAAGAGGGTAAAAGCATTTCTGCCAAAGATGCCCTGCGCTATGGTGTCATCGACTTGATGGCTGAGAATACCAATGAACTGTTGAGCAAACTTGAAGGCAGAAGCGTTACTCTCTCCGGCAAAAGTATTACACTCAGAACCAAAGGAGCTGTGATACAGATCTTCGAAGCTGACTGGAAAACCCGTTTTCTATCCATCATTACCAACCCCAATATCGCCTATATACTTCTGCTTATAGCCATCTACGGTATCTTTTTCGAGTTAATGAATCCAGGTGGGATATTCCCCGGTGTGATCGGGGTGATCTCAGGGGTGATCGCACTTTATGCATTGAACATGATTCCTTTTAATTATGCGGGATTACTGCTGATAATTTTGGGCATAGCCTTTATGGTCGCAGAAGTTCTTATCGCCGGATTTGGTATTTTGGGTATTGGTGGGGCTATTGCTTTTGCCTTTGGGTCACTGCTGCTGTTTGATGCGCAGACTCTTGGTAGCGGGGTGTCCATCCCTCTGATCATTTCTTTCTCTCTGGTCAGTCTGGGATTTTTTATCTTTGTTTTACGGTTCCTCCTGCGCTCCAGGTCTGTAAAAATAGTAACCGGTAGGGATGAGATGGTCGGTGCCACTGCCAAAGTACTTGAATCGACAAAAGAAGGATACCGTGTCCGCTGTCATGGCGAGATATGGTATGCAGCGTCTGATAGTGTACTTGAAGTTGGTCAAAACGTACGTGTAGAGAGTCTGTCAGGATTAACACTGCACGTCAATCCAATAAAGGAGTAAATTATGTTACCTATTATACCAATGACTGCCATTTATACTGTGGTGATAGTGATCACTATACTGGCGATGGCTATCCGGATCTTACGCGAATATGAGCGTGGAGTGGTCTTTACACTTGGACGATTTACCGGGGTGAAAGGTCCGGGGCTGATCATTTTGATCCCGGGTATCCAGAAGATGGTGCGGGTGGATCTGCGTACCATTGTGTTGGATGTTCCGACACAGGATGTCATCTCCCATGACAATGTTTCCGTACATGTTAATGCTGTCGTCTATTTTCGTGTAGTTGATCCTGAAAAAGCGATCATACAGGTAGAGAACTTTTATGATGCTACCAGCCAGCTTGCACAAACGACGCTGCGTTCCGTCCTGGGCCGACATGAGCTTGATGAGATGCTTTCAGAACGGGAACAATTGAACTTTGATATCCAGGAGATATTGGACAAGCAGACCGATGCCTGGGGGATCAAGATCGCCAATGTCGAGATCAAGCATGTTGATCTTGATGAGAGCATGGTACGTGCCATTGCCAGACAGGCGGAGGCGGAGCGTGAACGTCGCGCCAAAGTGATCAACGCCAAAGGGGAACTCGAAGCAAGTGAGAATCTTCTTAAAGCGGCTGAAATTCTTGCTAAAAACCCGTTGGGAATCCAGCTACGTTATCTACAGACCATGAGTGATATCTCCAGTGATAAGACCAATACAGTGATCTTTCCGTTCCCGACAGATTTGCATCAGTTTATGAAGGGGATGATAAAAGAGTAACTGACCATGCCTCAATCATAAAAGTTCCCTGTAAAGAATAAAGGGTGAAGTGCCCTTTATTCTTTACATTTGAAAAATGACAACAACTCCTCTGAATTTTATAGTTCACATGAATCATTCGTGCAAAAACGACTCTCTATGCCGTCACTACCGCCAAAAGCACTCCAGTCGATCGATGGCATCTCGGCCAAACATGCTTCATATTTCTCTTTGGAAATCCCCTCATAAGGCATCTGTACGTAAGCACCCTTATCCGTATGCGGCAGCATTGAGACCGATTTGATGATCGGTGCGAACTGTGCCAGCATATGTTCGATCTGTGAGCCCTCGGTTTTCGGATCAAAATAGATGGTGCAGCTGACCATATTATCGCTCCATTCGCGCTGCAGCATTGCCAGGAGCGAGAACTGTTCCCATGCTGAAACAGCAGTTGCCTTTCTTGTTTTTCCCTGATCGATCGGAAATTCAAAGACAGTTGTGTTGGCACTATAGTGATCGGGTTCATGCGGGACACCTGCGGCTTTGAGTACCTCGCAGATACGGGACGTATTGCCAACGCGCATCCTGCGGATCGCATACTGGAATGTCGGAAAATGCATGCCGGAACTGACACCGACCAGCTGGCTGATGGTACCCGAAGGTTTGACCGTCGTCACTCTCACCGATGCAGGGACACCTGCTTCTGCTGCCAGATCACGATTGACGGCACATACAAGTTTGTACCCCCTTCGCAGTCTGCGCGTCAGTTCTGTCGCACCATGTGCATCAAGCATATCTGCAACACCGGAAAGACTAACGCCGATACGGCGGTTTCGCACCACGATCGCATTCGTCTCAGGACGGTGTGTCGGCAGTAATGCCACTGTAGAAGCGTAAAAAGTCGCATACTCCAATGCTTCATAAAATTCATCTTCCTTGGCACATCGCGCCGGAAAAACTTCAGCCAGATTACAGAGTTCAAAACTCTCCAAAGGAATTTCGGAGCAGGGATTTGCCAGCCATGCCTTATCTTCGGACTGTTCACCGTAACGCGCATATTTTTGAACATTGATCAGGTTCATGATGCCCGGTTCGCCGTTGTCACGAATATGCTTCGCGATCATCGGCAGTTTTTCAAAATCTTCCGTTTTTTCCAATACAACCGTATTGTTTGACATCCAGCCGATTTCGGCACGTTCGGGATTTTTTGTATAATCCTTCAGTTCAAGAAAAGTTCTGTCATCCACGGAGCCCAGTGATATCTCGGCACTTCGCCGCACATTGCCTGCCACAACACAGGCACCGATCGCATTCATTACATCAGCGACACAACGCGTCTGATCGATCACTCCCTCGCAATAGTTGTCTAGATAGTTTTCTATACGCTCATGCAGTTCCTTTAGTGGAGCCGGACCCGATGCCGTACCGCCAAATCCGTGAATAACAGAACCCTCAGGACGGATTTCGCTGTAGTCGAACGTGAACCAGTCACCCTTTTTTGTATAGCTTTCGATCAACAGCCTTACTGAAGCCACCCATCCCTCTCTGCTGTCAGGAATAACATAGGGAACTGGTCTTACCTTATCCGGCATGGTAACATTTTCACCTTTCCATGCCGTGTTAAAGCCGACTCCGACACCGCACATCAGCATATCCATTGTCCAGTCCGCCGCCAGAGAAAGGTCCGTTGTATCCACAGCCCCGCAGTTGTTTAAGGCTGCACCTCCGCGTTCATAAACATACTCTGTACCCATAACCCACAGACCACGTCCAGGCGGCAGCCACTTCATATGGAACATGGAAATGGCAAGTTTTTTGGCATAGATCTGCCATTTTGTTTCATCCCAAGCCAGACGGTTCAACACATAATGGTTTTTACGGACTGACATGACCCCATTGATGACTCGAATGACCGTATCTGCCCAATGCTCCTGTGTGCCGTCGGGTTTGATCCGGCTGTAGGTACGATAATAGGTTGCCTCACCGAAACCACCGAAACCGAACTCTGCCTTTTTGGCATGGATCTCGTTACAAAATGCCTCTTTGAGGCTGAAGCGTTCCCTGACAACTGCTTTTGATTGCATTACTTCTTTATCTTTTCGACTCATAATATCCTCTTTTTATAGGTGTTTTTATTTAAACACTGTTTGATCGCTTCTATAAAAGCATTCATATCTGAAGGCTGTCTGGAAGTGATCAGGTTTTTGTCTACTACCACTTCCGCATCCTTGTATATGGCGCCGGCATTTTTTAACTCTTTTGCAATACTTCTGTAGCCTGTAACGACTCTTCCTTCCAGCAGACCAGCTGAGATCAGTATCTGCGGACCATGACATATGGTAGCTACGAGTTTATTCTGCTCAAAAAAGTATCGGGCGATCTCCAACGCTTTTGGCTCTTTGCGTATCACAGAAGGTGCTTTTCCTCCGGGAAGGATCAGTATGTCATACCTCTTTGGATCTACTTCATCAAGGGTCATAGTTACATCTGCACTAAACCCGTGTTTTCCAATAATAGACCCTTTTTTTAAAGAAGCGATATCCACGTTTATGTCTAGCTTCCGAAGATATTGATAGGGTATTTTTAACTCAGAGTCTTCAAATAGATCTGCACTGATGATCAAAGCTCTCATACGCTCTTCCTCTCAAATTATTGTCTTCTAAAGTATAGCATATCGTGTTGTTCAAAGCTACCTATAAATCTACAATTATTAATAGTAGAAAAATAATTGACAGCAGTATCAAAAAGTTGTATACTTAATATGTAATAATTAAATAAACAAAAGGAGAAACTATGTTATTAACAAAGTTTGACCCGATGAAAGATTTTAGAGATTTAGAAAAAAGAATGGAGAGTGCATTTAAGTTTCCAGAGATTGGTGAACTCTCAAATGTTTCCGGTTTTTCGCCTTCTGTCAATACAAGAGAAGGGGAGTATGCCTATCATGTAGAGGTTGATCTGCCAGGAGTCAAAAAAGATGATATCCATGTAGATCTCAAAGATGATGTTTTGACTATTTCAGGTGAGAGAAAAACCAAAAAAGAGGTCAAAGAGAAAGATTACTATAAGATGGAGAGTTCTTACGGTAAGTTCCAAAGAAGCTTTACACTTCCAGAAAATACAGATGCTGAAAATATCGAAGCAAATTCCAAAGATGGTGTACTTGAGGTAGTGATACCGAAAATGAAAAGAAGCAAAAAAGAGACTAAAAAGATCAAGATAAAGTAATTTTTTACGATGAAGAGGGTAGTGTTCCTCTTCATTATTTTTTGAGCAGTTTTATAGGGCAGTGTCAAACAGAGAAATTCTGCAATTAAGAAAGATACTATATGCAGTTTGCATATATATTCTTTGGAAAATTTCAGAAATTCTGCTTTGAAAAAGGAGTTCCCAAGATGGCAGAGATCGGAAAAGGTGTTGTTTTTATTGGAATTGTGATCGTGATCATTGGTATTATTCTTAGTTTTAGCGATAAACTTCCTTTTGCATTGGGCAAACTTCCCGGTGATATTGTGTATAAAAAAGAGAACACCTCTTTTTACTTTCCCATCACAACTTCGATCATTATCAGTATTGTCTTGTCATTTATTTTAACTCTTTTTGTAAAGTTTTTCAGGTAATGCTATGTCTCTGAATATCCCAAATAGTTTAAGTCTTTTTCGTATCATTGCAGCACCGTTTTTACTGCTTACCGGCTGGTTTGAGATGCCCGATCTCTTTTTTGTACTTTTTGGACTGATGCTGCTCTCAGACGTACTTGACGGGTTTATTGCCCGAATACTGGACCAGACAAGTGAGCTGGGTGCAAGACTCGACAGTTACGGGGATATTTTAACTTATCTTAGTACGGCAATGGCTGCCTGGTGGCTCTGGCCGGATATTATCAAAGCGGAACTTTACTATATCATTGCAGCGATTAGTATCTATATACTACCCGCTTTTTTTGCTCTGGCAAAGTTTGGAAAGCTTGCCAGTTATCATACATGGATCACTAAAGTTTCTGCTGTACTGATGAGTGCCGGCGTTGTTGTGTTTCTTGGTTTTGAAAATGCTCTTTTGTTTCATATTGCTATCTATTTTTTAGTGATTGAAATGGTGGAAAATATTGCTATCACTATGATACTGTCAAAACCCAAAAGCAATATCAATTCTATTTGGCATGCCTGGAAAGAGAGAGGTTGATCTGTCAAATAAGCAAAGGAGGAAACATTGCAACTGACATTTTTAGGAACGAGTGCTGGAAAACCAACGAAAGAGAGAAATGTGTCTGCACTTGCATTGGAGTTTGATCAGGACAACAAATGGTATCTTTTTGACTGTGGAGAAGCGACGCAGCATCAGATCATGCGAAGCAGGCTCTCCATCGGGAAACTTGATACTATTTTCATTACACATCTGCACGGAGACCACTATTACGGACTTCCTGGGCTGTTGAGTACCAAAAAGCTTGATACAGCTTTTAGACCTTTGAACATATATGGTCCAAAAGGGGTCAAAAAGTTTTTGGAGTGTGTTATGGATGTCTCACCAGAGCATCTCGGATATATTCTGAAGATCACAGAATTTGAAGCTGAAGAGACATTTGTATTTGACAAATTTTCTTTGAAAATTTTGCCTCTTGTACACTCCATAGAGAGTTTTGCTTTTTATATCAAAGAGAACGATATAAGCAACAAGCTAAATGAAGATAAATTGAGAGCAATAGGACTGGAACCATCACCGCTTTACGGTGAATTAAAAAGGGGAAGAAGTATCACTTTTCAAGGGAAAAAACTGGAACCGAAGGTCTTTACGCTGGACCCTGTAGTGGGAAGATCATTGATCATAGCAGGAGATAACAGCAGACCGGATGTTTTGGGCAAATATCTTGAAGATCTTGACTTGCTGGTACATGAGTGTACGTATACACAAGAGACATACGATAACCTTCCTGTAAAAGTTTTGCATACTACTGCAAAAGATCTTGGCATAGCAGTCCGGGCAAAGCGTGTTAAAAATCTGATCGCAAACCATATTAATCCCAGATATAATAAGAATAGTACTATAGATGTAGAGATGATCTACAATGAAATAAAGTATAATTATAAAGGCAGACTTTTTATTGCCAATGATTTTGATGTCTATCGTCTGTGTAGGGACAGCACCGTTAGAAAATTATATTAATCTCTAAAATATTCTAATTTGATGACACTTTCTTAAAAATATGATATTATAAAAGTGAAGATAAAAGTAAGCTAGAAATAGTTTGCAGAAGAATTTTGATAAAAAGGTAGGTAGAGTATGAAAAAACTAAAAAGAATTATTGTCGGTATAGATATTTTTGCAAAATCAAACAATGTTTTAAAAAGAGCATTGATGGTGGCAAAGCAGAACAAAGCAGAGTTGTTTATTGTTCATGCTGTAGAAACACCTTGGTTCTCTGTACCAAGTTATTTTGGCGGTAAAGAGCTAACCGTTGATATAAAAGGTATCACAAAGAAAATAGAAAAAAAGATAAAAGCATTGAACAGAGATGATAAAGTGCCTTATACTATCGTGGTAAGAGAAGGTGATGCTTATGATATCTTATTATACGAGTCAAAACTACTTAACGCAGATATGGTAGTGATAGGCGCAAATAGAAAAAGTAAAAAGAAGTTTCTGGGTGCAACAGCAGAAAAAGTAGCAAATCAAAGTCATTTACCGGTGTTGATCGTTAAGAACAGTGCAAAAGATCCATATCAAAATATTGTGGCACCAACAGACTTTCAAGCACAATCGAAACAGGGTATTCTCTTTGCAAAAAATATATTCCCAGCTGTAAAAATTAAAATAGTTCATACTTATGAAGCTTTTTATGCAGCAGGTATATACACTGCAGATTCTTATACTTTGGAAGGTCTCGATATTCAACAATATAATAAAGCTGCAAAAGTTTCTGCCCAAAATGATTTAAAAAAATTCATGAAAGATCTTTCCATTAAAAAAGGTAAAATAATTGATGGAGAATTCAATAGCAAAGAAACATTGCTTAAATATATAAACAAAGGCTCATACGATCTTGTAGTCATAGGTTCACGGGGTACTTCAGGCTTTTTTAAAGCAGTTCTCGGAAGTGTAGCCGCTTCTATCTTAAGAGAAACACCAACTGATCTCCTTATATATGTACCTGTTGATTGATCTTATCAGCGGGGGGGGATTATGAGTTGTCTCCCGCTTTACAATACCGGTTAAATACCGATCTTCTCTCCATGTTTCACAATATGTGCTTTTTTATGTAAACGTCTCTCTATCTCTTTTTGGAATATCTCCTGCTTGTCTCTTTCTCCATGAATAAGAAAAATCTTATCTAGTTTTGTAAACTTATCCATCCAGTCTATAAGACCATTTTGATCTGCATGTGCGGAAAATCCGTTAATGGTGTGTACTTTTGCTTTAATGATTATATCCTCACCATACACTTTGATCTTTTTGGCACCATCTACGATCTTTCGTCCAAGTGTACCTTGTACCTGATACCCTACAAATACAAGTGCATTATTTTCGTTCCAAAGACGATGTTTAAAATGTTGAAGTATACGTCCACCATTACACATACCTGCACCAGCGATGATGATACAGTGGGAATCCTCATCGTTTATCTTCATTGAATCTTTAACCCTAAGCGTATAGTGCAGATAAGGGAAATCAAAAATCGTACCATCACGTTCCAAAAACTCATTACAACACTCACTCAGCTCTTCATGATATCGTTTATATATATCTGTTGCACGGATCGCCATAGGTGAATCAAGAAAGATCTGACACACAGGAAGTTCACCCCTGTCATACATCTGTTTGAGCATACAAAGTATCTCTTGTGTCCGTTCTATGGCAAAAGAGGGGATGAGGACGTTTCCCTCATTCATAAATGTCTTTTGTATTACATGTTGCAATTCAAGATCACTCTCTTTAACCCCTTTATGGTTTCTGTCTCCATAAGTAGATTCGATGAAAAGGACATCTGCCTCTTCAATAATATCAGGCGAAGGCATGACCAGATCATCCTCATTGCCAAGGTCTCCGCTGAAAACAACTGTTTTTTTCGCTCCATCCTCTTCAAACATCACTTGAATGATAGCCGAGTCAAGAATATGTCCAGCATTTTTAAAGTTGATAATAATCTCATTTCCAAGATCGATGGGTTCATTATAAGTAGCAAAGATCATCGGACAATGATAGACAGCGCGCACATCACTCTCAGAGTAAAGAGGTTTCTCCACCTCTTTTTCTTCTCCGCGGCGTTGTGCTTTTCTATAACGGGTTTTGTATCCCTCTTTCATCAGATGAGCACTGTCAAGCATAATTACTTCAGCCAAATCCATAGTGGATCGGTGTGTGACGATAGTTCCTTTAAAGCCTTCCTTAACCAGTTTAGGTACACGTCCTACATGATCAAGATGCCCATGCGTGAGAAGAAGGAAATCCACATCTGCCGGGTCAAAGCCAAAAGGTTCATGATTACGTTCTTCAACCAGCCCCTGAAACATTCCACAATCAACCAAAATATTGATCCCGTTTTGTAACTGAAGCAGATGACAGGAGCCGGTAACAACTTCTGCAGCTCCATATGATTGCATAAAAGCCATAAGTTTTCCTTTTCACTCTATTTTTTCTATTATACTCCCATTGATTTAATAAATTCATTAAACTCAGCAAGTACGTTTCTTTGTAAAATCGATATTTTTTTGAATTTTAATAGGATAAATCCATAATTTTAAAGTTAATTAATATAAAATAAAGTTAATATTATGTATTGAGGGTTAAATCTAGGGTATCATGTAAATATGAAGCCATAAGAATTAACAAAAAAGGGTTGTATGTGAAAAGTTTATCAGCATTTTTATTGACATTCATGTTTATAGTGACAGGCTGCGGCAATACAGACAGTGTAGAGAGTGCAGATGCAGATACTTCAAAATATTTACGAGTATCTACAGCTTCTGATTCAAGTAATGTACCTGTTCCTATAGATAAATATGCAATGCTGGTATTTTCAGCAGCTATTGAGAGCACAACAGTAGATGCATCATCTGTATATATCGAAGATGAAAACAATGTCCCCATTACTGCTGTCTTAAAAGTTTTAGAAGAAAAGATCAGCATTATTCCATATGAGTTTTTTTTACCCAATAAACAATATACTATTGTTGTGACAACAGCTCTTAAAGATAGAGAAGATCGTACTTTAGAAAACACTTTTACCTATACTTTCATAACGGCATCAATTCCAGATAATATGCCACCTTCATTGCTCTCAGTTACACCTGACGATGGCATACAAGCACCTGCAACAACAGAGATCATTATGGAGTTTGATGAGAATATAACCGGTGATGGGGTATTACAGCTAAAAAACAGTGATACAAATACAACAGTCAATGGAACAACAATGATAAGCAATAATACTTTACATTTTGTGCCATATAACGATCTTATCCAGGGTAGCAATTATACGGTAACTTTATTGGGTACAGTAGAAGATCTTACAGGTAATGCCTATGATGGTCTGACAAGCTGGAATTTTTCTGTTACACCTACAAATGATCTTGTACCGCCTTCATTGATCTCTCTTACACCTGCTGATGGAACTCAAGCAGCTAAAACAACCAATATTTTTATGGAATTTGATGAGAATATATCAGGTGATGGAGTATTGCAGCTAAAAGACAATGATACAAATACAACAGTCAATGGAACAACAATGATAAGAAACAATACTTTACATTTTGTTCCACAAAACGATCTCATTCAGGGTAGAAATTATACGGTAACTTTATTGGGTATAGTGGAAGATCTTATAGGTAATGCCTATAGCGGTCCAACAAGTTGGAATTTTTCTGTTATTCCTGCATCTGACCTGATTGCGGTATCGGTAACTCATTCCGGTAGAGTGATCCGTGTTGCGTTCTCTGAACATTTAGATCCATCAACCGTCAGCGAAAGTGATTTTACTATCAATGGAGGTTCTATTACTTTTAAGCATTTTATCATGAGGGATGAGAGTACTGTGAAATTTATAGCGGACTCCTATATAAGCGGTACAGAAAAGATCAGTGTCTCAGGTACCATTAAAGACATTTATGGAAACAGTCATAACAATGGCATTACAGCCATCTATGACCTAGGTAAATAAATATGAAAAAAACAGCTACTCTGTTACTTATGGTACCCATCACACTATTAGCTGGTGTGGCAGATATGCAAACCCTGTATGATCAGAAGAAATATGAGAAAGTCATTACCGAAGCACAAAAAAGCACCTCAGAATACGGGAATCCAAAACTTCATCTGTTATGGGCGAAGAGTGCTGAAGCTCTAGGTGAAGATGAAATGGCAATGAGTGCTTATGAACGGGTGCTTATACTCGACCCTGATGACACTGAAGTACGTGTGCATCTGGTAAAGTTCTATGCGAACTCAGATCGTGATGAACTGGCAGACGAAATGTCAAAAAGTACAGAAAATTATCAACTGACCCCTGCACAGCGCATGTCATTGGAGAGACTTAAGAAGGATGACCTACAGCAGTTTAAAGCATCAGCAAGTATTGCCATGGGTTATGATTCAAACATTAATGTCAGTCCAGATGATCTGAATCTTCCAGAGTTTGGGGAAGAGATAGATACAATGTTCACACAGTTTCAGTCCAGTCTGAGTTATATACATGACTTAGATGAAAAAGGCGGCTGGTATCTGCGTAGTGATGCTGATATCTTTTATCAGAATAATGCTGATGCGAGTTACTACAATCTCTTCGCAGGTTCTGCCAATATTGGTTTGGGATATAGCCATGAACTCTATGATGCCTTACTTCCTGTCAGTTACAGCCGTGTTCACTACCTGGATCGTGATCTACTCGAAAGCGTCAGTGTTGATCCTCGAATAAATTTTACACTCTCTAAATCATTTATTGGAAATATCAATGCCCGATATACTAAGCGTAGTTATTTAGAGGAAGCTGATAAAAACCGAGATGATTCTGTAACAGGTATCGGATTAGGTCTCTATTGGCTCTTTGAAAAGAATTTTGCTTATATCAGTACAAATTATGATAACTATTCTGCCAAATACAGTGACAGCTTACGATTTACTGACAAAGAGACAACGAGAGTTGCTATGGGTATTAATTATAATGTAGAAGAGTGGTTTATTGCCAGGTTCGATTACCGCTATCGTTATGCAAAGTATGATGATATTATCGAGGGTGGCAGTGATGAACGCAGTGATGATTATCACCAGGCAGAGTTCAAAGTGAGTCGGATGCTTACTGATACGATGGAAGCATCACTTCTTTATCGTTATTCCAAGAACAGTTCAAATTATGAATTGGCAGAGTATGACAAAGATATTGTTATGCTCGGTATTAAATACAATTTTTAAGGGTAAAAAATGAGAATTTTCTTTTTCTTTTTGACATTAACAGCTTTTCTATGGTCAAATATTGGAAACATTGGAGCCTTAAAAGGTACTGCAACCGTTGTACGTAGCAGTAGCACTCTAGATGTAAAAAACGGAATGGCTTTAAAGGTCAAAGATAAGATCATCACTACATCCAGATCACTGGTACAGGTGATCTTAAAAGACAATACTGTTGTAACGATAGGACCGAATTCCATTTTTGTATTTGATGCCTATAAATTTGGCGGAAAAAATGACAGTGAAGTTAAAATGCATATTGACCGTGGTTTTTTCCGTTCCGTTACAGGGGAGATCGGTAAATTGGCACCGGAACGTTTTAAGGTTAAAACTGCTTCAGCAACGATCGGGATACGAGGTACCGATTTCTCTGCGCTGATGTCAGGGGAAAAAGAGACCATAACATGTTATAAAGGCAAACTGAATGTCTCTATGGACGGTACTTCTCATAAGGTTGATGCAGGTATGATGCTGGAACTTTTTGATGGAAAAGCAGAGATCAAAGCATTTAGCATAAACAGAGGATTGCAAACTGTTTATAGAAAAGGAAATGTTGATCAGATAAAAGCCGATGAGATCTCAGATGCTGCACAACAGGAAATTCAGGAGAAAATAGATAATTTGCCGGAAGAACCTCAGTTACCAGAAGCACCTCTGGAAGAACCGACTGTTGAGTTTCCAGATCGATAAACAATAAAATCATTATCATAATGTCCAAATTTTTGATAAAGAGCAGTGCAGCATTGATACTGGCACTGCTGCTTTCATGGGCATATCTTTTTATTCCACAGACATTTTTTTCTCTCAACAATCATCTTCGTGACTTTTTGTTTCATATTCGTGGAGAACTTCCTCAAGGTGACCGGATCGTGATCATTGATCTTGATGAAGCTTCTTTAAAAGAGTTTGGGCAATGGCCATGGTCACGTTCTGTTGTTGCAGAGTTGATCAATAAACTCAGTGATGCTAATGCCGGTATTATCGGTTTGGATATTGTTTTTGCAGAGCCCGATCAAACGTCACCACACCGTATAGCTTTAAAGATAAAAGGCAATACAGCCAAGCTTGACAACTATGATCTTATTTTGGCAGAAACTCTCTCATCTACTCCAACTATCGGAGGTTATGTTTTTACCTTTGAAGAAAACAACCATGATAAAGTACCGCTCATCCCAACTGTATTCCTTGAGAAAGGCTTACAGCACAACAACAGTATGTTGCAGCCTAAAGGTGTTGTATTAAATATTGATGTGTTACAGGAAAATTTTTATAGTAGTGGATTTTTTAACAACATTCCCGATGCAGGCGGTATGATCCATCGTGTACCTTTGATCATGCGTTATGACGGCATAGTTTATCCTTCTCTTGTCATGGAAATGGCACGCATTTACAGTGGTGCCTCCAAAGTTGAGATCTATGGGGATGAAGTAGGTGTTCAGAAGATCCAATTTTCTGATTTTACTATTCCAACAGATCATGCAGGTCGTTTGATCGTAAATTTCAGAGGTGAAGGAAGACATTTCAAGTATATCAGCGCTGCAGATATTTTAAACGGGAAGTTTGATGCTAAAGAGATCACAGGTAAATTTGTCTTGGTAGGCACTTCTGCAGTGGGTCTTTCTGATCTGCGGTCTATCTCTTTTGACAGTACGATCCCAGGTGTCGAAGTGCATGCTAATACTCTGGATAATATACTCGAAGGTGATTTTTTACATGAACCTTTCGATGTGATAGTGTATGATCTACTGGTCATTTGGAGTATTGTTTTTGTTTTGACCCTTCTCTTTTCCTATTTGAATTCATGGTTATTGCTGCCTGTTGCCATAGCTGTACTATTTGCACTGTTTAATATCTTCTTTTATCTCCTGTTTGATCTGGGTATCGTCCTTAATCTGCTTTTCCCGCTTTTAGCCTTTATATTAACTTTGATATTCTCGGTCAGTATTGATTATATCGTCACTTCCCGCCAGCGTGAAGTGCTCAAGAATATCTTTGCAAAAAAAGTCTCTAAAGCAGTTATGGATGATCTGATCAAACATGGGAATGATGAGATCTTAAAGGTACGTGATGAAAGTGTGGCTGTTTTTTTCAGTGATATTCGGGGGTTTACGCAGATCAGTGAAACGATAGGTTCATCACAAAAACTTGTTGCATTGCTAAATCGTTATATGACACCTATGGTCAATGAAATAGCCGATCGTGAAGGTACTGTCGATAAGTTTATAGGTGATGCCATTATGGCGTATTGGAATGCGCCCAATCAAGTGGAAAATTATGCAGATAAAGCAGTCACTTCTGCACTCGAACAAATCAAAATACTTAAACAACTGAATGTACAACTGGATAAAGAGTTTGGTGTCAGGTTAAACATAGGTATCAGTATTCACACGGGCTTGGTCACTGTCGGAGAAATGGGGTCTGTCGGTCGTTCGGATTATACGATCATCGGTGATAACGTCAACCTTGCTTCACGTCTTGAGGGGCTTAATAAACTCTATGGTACGACTATTATTATTTCGGCAGATACAAAAAATCATCTGCATGAACATTATACGTTCCGCTCGCTTGATCTTGTACGTGTTAAAGGTAAACAAGAAGTGGTAGAAGTATTTGAGGTTATGCCTTTAGGTGAGGGTGAAAAGCGTTATACGGAGTTACATCGCTACAAAACAGCTCTGGAGACGTATCGCCGTGGTGAGATCAGAGAAGCTTATGAGCTGTTTCAGACACTTGAGAAAGAGTATGGAAGCAAACTCTATAGTTTATATATTCAACGGTGCCAGGAGTATCTTGAGCATCCAAAGAAGCCGTTTGATGCCATACATACCATGTTGATGAAATAACAGTACCAAGACCATTAGTCAAAATTCAATTCAGCAATATCCTGTTGTTCTGCCTTAAGTTCACTGCGTGCATATTCTCTATAGATACCCGACTCAAAAAAGAATTGTACAAGCTGCTTGTCCATATGTCCTCTATCAATAAGACTTTGCATGATCGCAGCGATCTCGGATATACTGTTAGGTGTTTTATAGCTGCGATTAGATGCAGAAAGTGCTTCAAACATGTCAGCGAGGATCAAAATCCTGTCCTCAAGTGTCAGTTCATCTCCTTTAAGTTGTCTTGGATAACCTGTACCATCAAGTTTTTCATGATGATTACAGGCAATATCGGGAACCCGTTTTAATGCCTTTGGAAATGGTATAGAATCAAGTATTTCAACCGTTGCATAAGCATGGTTTCGAATAGTATCACGCTCTTCATCAGTGAGTGTACCTTTACGGATAGAGAGGTTTTCAAGCTCACTACCTCGCAAAAACTGAACATCTTTCCCATCAATTTGATAGGTTTTTTTAGCAAGCATCTGAAGATATGAAATCTTGTCATCTTCAAGAAATTCACTGCCAATATTAGTCTGATGAAGAAAACTACGGATATCATCAAGAGAGGTTAGTTCTTTTGCTTCATGCTGACTCTGATCTTCAGGGATATTTTTTTGATCTTTCAGTGCCTTGAGCTCTTTTTCAAGATACTTTATCTTGATATCACGCTTTAAAATCTCTATACGCTCATCGATAAGCTCTATTCTATCAACAATTGTTTCAAGTTTGTTCCTCTTCTCCATAATATGTTCAGGTGTTGCTATCTTGCCTACATCATGTAGGAGTGCCGCAAGATGGATCTGCTTAAGATCTTCATTACTGTAGTGCACATCTGCATAGGGTCCTTCATCACTTTTATGTATTGCTTTGGCGATCATATTGGTGATCTTTGCAACTCTACGTACATGTTCTCCGGTATGGTGTGATTTTGTATCGATCGCTCTGGCAATCGTCCGTATAAACACTTCAAAGGATTCTTCAAGACTTTTGATCAGTGTAGCATTTACAATTGCAACGGAAGCTTGAGATGCAAGTGCACTGGTACTCTCCTTATCAAAAGTATCAAAAGAAATAGTCTCACCATAACTATTTTTTTTGTTGATCAACTGTAATACACCAATGGTTTCATTTTCATGACTAAGCAAGGGAATGACAAGCATTGACCGGGAACGATACCCTGTATTTTTATCAAACTGTTTTGTACCTGCAAAATCAAATTCACTTCTATCATAGACATCATCTATCATGATCGTCTTTTTGTTCAAGGCAGCAAGTACGGCTACCATTTGTGTGTTGGGTTGCATATTTTCAAGGTAAAGCGGGAGATTTGACCACTCAACATCATTATGCAAACTGTCAATGTGAATGTTTAGCGTGTCGTTATGTGAAACCTTGAATACGAGTTCCTTTTTGTCGTCACTGAGCAGATAGAGTGTTGCACCGTCAGCGCGTGTAAATGTCTTCGCCTGCTCAACGATCATCTCAAGCAAGATGGCAAGATTCAGCTCAGCCTGCATCGCATGTGCGATCTTGAAGAGATTTTTAAGATGATTTTTCTCATCATCCTGCAATTCATGATTCCTAACATCCTGACGTTTGTGCAGTGGTGTAAAAAGATCCACTACATCACCCGTTTCCAAGTGTTTACCTCTATTTTTCAGAAGATTCAGTGCAGCAAGTTCCTTATCGATCTTTTGTGTAAAAAAAGGTTTCTGATGATAAGCGTAGATCGCCACATCATTACGTTGAAGAGACAACAGCATTTTCTCAAGCAGTTTTGGAGTCAAGTGTTTGCTCTCAAGAGCCAATTCTTCTTTATCTGAGGAGAAAGAGACATCAATAAGCAGTGAGGAGATACTTTTATCATTGTTGATCAGGTCAATGAGGGCACTATTGATGTAGGTATCACCACTGAGAATAAATGCCTGATCGGCTTTTTTTATTTTGTAACCACAGGTTGGAACCGTATGGTTTGCTTCAATGATCGTAATCTCTATATCATCGATCTGAATAGTCTCTCCATACTCTACTGGTACAAACTTCAAGGATTCCTCTTCACTGTTTTCCAGTGTGATCTTTTGAAAATCAGGCCAGATACTCCAGTTGAAAATATGTTCCTGAAGTTTATGGATACTCTCACTCAGTGCATATACTTTTAACGGTTTTTGTCTACATTCAAAATAGCTCTCAATCACAAACGGAAGATCTAGTATGTGGTCAAAATGTGTATGGGAAATAAAAACATGTTCAATGTTACAACACTCTTCCCTCAGACCTTGTATAATATTTCCGGCATCAATGACAATATTTTTTTCAATCAAAAATGATGTAGCTTTGCCTTCATGTGAATAGCTTCCAGCTGATCCAAGTATTTTTACCATCAAACATCTCCTATAACATCAATTATAGCTTATATTTCTTACAGATTTTATCATGTAATACTCTTTTCAGACGGTTTTCTCACTATTGTTATTAACTCTTTAGACATAATAATTGAAAAGAGCAGCTCTAAAAACTACATATATCCTACACAAACTCTCAATATACTTATATAAAAGATTCTCGAAATAATCGAATGGAGGATTATCATGAAAAAAGACACATTTACCATTGCTACGATACAGGCATCCCCGGTTTTTATGGATTTGGATGCGACCATTGAAAAAGCCTGTGATCTCATAAAGAAAGCTGCAAAAAAAGGTGCTAGTATTGCTGTTTTTCCTGAAGCATTTATACCCGGCTATCCTGACTGGATATGGCATGTCCCCCCTGGTGATATGGCCCTCAATCAAGACTTGTACGCTAAGCTACTTGAACAATCAGTTACGGTTGGCAGCAGAGAAACAGATCGTTTATGTGAGGTTGCAAAAGAAGCCGGCATTTATGTCGTCATAGGTATCAATGAAAAAAACGCTCAAGCCAGTGGCGGGAGTATCAACAATACACTTCTTTTTATAGACCCTGAGGGAAATCTCTTTGGCCATCACCAAAAACTTATCCCCACAGTAGCAGAACGTATGATCTGGGGACATGGAGATGCCAGTACGGTTACCGTGTACGATACAGATATATGTAAAGTAGGTGGGCTGATATGCTGGGAAAATTATATGCCATTGGTGCGTTATGCGCTCTATGCAGAGGGTATAGAGTTGTATTTGGCACCAACGTATGATGAGGGGCAGACCTGGAATGCCTCGATGAGACATATTGCCAAAGAGGGACGATGTTTTGTTTCTGGTTGCTGTATGGTACTCAAAAAAGAAGATGTACTTAAAAAACTTCCCCAACTGGAGCCATACTATGCATCTCTAGGTGAATGGATAAACAAAGGAAACAGTCTCATAGTAGATCCAAACGGTGAAGTTCTGGCGGGTCCCTTAACTGCAAAAGAGGGTATTTTACTTGCTGAAGTTGACTTGCATATGCTGCGTGCATCCAAGTGGAATCTTGATGTCGCAGGTCATTATGCACGTCCTGATGCATTTGAGTTGACTGTAAGAAAAAGAGCAGCACCTATCATCAGAGAAGAAGAACTTTATACAGATAGTGATGTTTAAAGAGAATTTCACTACACAAATATTACATATTAGCTGCCTAGAATTTGAATAAATACTTTTACTAAAGTATAGAAAGGATTTATCATGACACATACATTAATGAAACTGCCTTTTGACGAAGGTGCCTTAGAGCCTTATATTTCAAAAGAAACGATGCAATATCATCATGGTAAGCACCATGCAGGGTATGTCAACAAACTAAATACACTCATAAAAGATACTGCTTATGAGCAAATGGGACTTGTAGAGATCATCCAAAAAGCAGATGGAGGTATCTTTAACAATGCTTCCCAGGTTTACAATCATGATTTCTACTTTACCAGTATGAGTAATAAATCAAGTGTGCCCTCGGATATCTTGGTTGAGCGGATTGAACGGGACTTTGGTTCATTGGAACAATTCAAAGATACCTTTCTGAAAGCTGCTACAGGTTTGTTTGGGTCAGGGTGGGTATGGCTTAGTGTCAACAAAGAGGGAAAATTGGTTATCGATACATTATCCAATGCTGATAGTCCACTCTTATATGATCATACACCACTGCTTACCTGTGATGTTTGGGAACATGCCTAATATATCGACTATAGAAATGCAAGAGCTGATTATCTTGAAAAGTATTGGGATCTTATCAATTGGGATTTTGTTTCACATAATCTAACTAATTATATAGAAGACAAATACATCGAGTTTCCATGTGACGAGTATAGTGGAGCGTGTGAATTTTCAGAGGATAAGTAAAACTTTTCCTCTCGCTTCACCTCATCAGTGAAGAAATCTACAGAGTCTTTAAATAAAGGGCAGCGCTAAAACCACAGATACTCTACACAAACTCTAAATATACTAATAGATGATCGAATGGAGGACTATCATGAAAAAAGATACATTTATCATTGCTGTGATACAGGCATCCCCGGTTTTTATGGATTTGGAAGCAACCATTGAAAAAGCTTGTGATCTCATTGGTAAAGCTGCAAAAAAAGATGCTAGTCTTGCTGTTTTTCCTGAAGTATTTGTACCTGGTTATCCTGATAGGAGGTTATCATAAAGGGTTTAATCTAAAATTTCCCTAAGTCCACCTTCGATGGTTGGATATTTGAAGGTAAAGTTGTTTTTCAATAGACGTTCAGGAACGACATGTTGTCCTTCGGTAAGTACAGTTGCACCTTCCGAAAAAAGAAACCTTAGAAGAAATTTTGGCAACGGTATCACTGTTGGTCTATGCAAGAGTTTGCCAAGTGTTTTGGTAAGCTCTTTGTTTGTTACAGGATTTGGTGCTGAAAGATTGAAAGTGCCTTCCATATGGTCATTGGCAAAAACAAACAGATAGGCATTAAGAAGATCCTTTATATGTACCCAGCTAAATGCTTCACTTCCATCTCCTATTGTCCCTGCAATACCTAATCTGAAAGCAGGTAACATTTTAGAGAGTGCTCCACCGCTCTTGCCAAGCACTACAGCAAAACGAAAGATAACAACTCTTGTAAACTTCTCTGCATGTTGTGCTTCGGCTTCCCAATCTTTGCAGATTTTAGCTAAAAAATTATCGGCGTAGGTATAGTTTGATTCGCTCATTGGACCGTTTGTGGCATAAATACCGATAGCAGACGTGGAGATAAAGAGTTCTGGTTTCTTTTTCATTTGTGTCATAGCATCCACAAGCTTCTTGGTAGTGATGATCCTGCTGTTATAGAGAACTTTTTTATACGAAGCACTCCATCTATGTATGATCGGTGCGCCGGCAAGATTGATGATGATATCTGTTCTATCAAGCACCTTGGCGATCTCTGCGATACTTTTTTGGGTATCTTCTTTGCCTAAAGGGAGTACCGCAAAACCCTCAGCCTTAAAAAAAGACTGCATATATGTCCCGATAAAACCATTAGCCCCCACGATCGCTATCTTCTTCATAACAACAGCCTCCTTTCTTCTTTAGTCCAACACTCTTTACATTAAGTATGATAGGTACTTTCTATGCAGTCTTTGTGTAACTGACCCCTCTGAATAACTTTTTATAGCTCATTAAAATAATATCATGTGTTATTAAATTTTTATGTGTAGAATAAATAAAAGGAGAAAAGATGTCAGATTATATCAAATGGTTCAGTGAACTCAGTATAGAAGATGTTGATCTTGTAGGTGGTAAAAATGCCTCTTTAGGTGAAATGTACCAAAACCTTACTGCAGAGGGGATACGTATACCCAATGGTTTTGCTATCACTGCAGATGCCTATCGTCATATCCTCGATGATAATGATGTATGGGAAAAGTTACATGAACAGCTTGATGTCTTTGATCCTGATGATGTGACGCAATTACAAAATAGAGGTAAGATCTGTAGAGAGATCATCCATAGCTGTGCGTTGCCAGATAATCTTATTGTACAGATAAAAAGTGCTTACGAGGCACTTAAAGTTGAGTATGGTGAGGATGTGACTCTTGCAGTTAGAAGCTCTGCCACTGCTGAAGACTCTCCAGAAGCCTCTTTTGCAGGGCAGAATGACAGCTATCTTAATATAAGTGGGTTAGATGCTCTTTTGGATGCGTATAAACGCTGTTTGGCTTCTAACTTTACTGATCGTTCCATCCACTATAAATATGATCATGGATTTGACTACCTGAAAGTCTATCTGTCTGTGGTGGTGATGAAGATGGTTAGAAGTGATATCGGTGAGAGTGGGGTGATGTTCTCAATAGACCCGGAGACAGGATTTAAAGATGTAGTCTTCATCAATGCAGCGTTTGGTTTGGGTGAAAACATCGTCCAAGGAAGCATAGGTCCAGACAGCTTTTATGTGCATAAACCTACTTTCAAGAAAGGCTATCATACTGTACTTAAACGAAGACTTGGAGACAAAGCCCTTAAAATGGTCTTTGCTGAAGAGATTAATGAAGATAATATTGCTATGGAGTATACTAAAAACATATCTACACCTAAAGAGGATCAAAAAAAGTTTTGTATCTCTGATGAGGATGTGGTACTTTTGGCAGAATATGCCATCAAGATCGAAGAGCACTACTCCAAACAAGCCGGTTATGATAAACCTATGGATATGGAGTGGGCAAAAGATGGGTTAGATGGTCAACTCTATATCGTACAGGCACGTCCTGAAACAGTTGAGTCACGGAAAAAAGAAACATATTTGGAAATGTATAGCCTAAATGAACGTAGTAAAGTGCTAGTAGAAGGTCGAGCAGTAGGAACAAAAATTGGTTCTGGAAAAGTACGTAAGATCACGGATGTAAGCAAACTTGATGAATTTAAAGAAGGCGATGTGCTTCTTGCAGAAACTACAAGTCCCGACTGGGAACCTGTCATGAAGATAGCCTCTGCCATCATAACAAACAGTGGAGGTAGAACCTGTCATGCTGCCATCGTCTCTAGAGAACTTGGTATTCCTGCCATTGTAGGTGCTAAGAATGCTTCAGAAATATTGGAAGATGGACAGGAAGTTACAGTGAGCTGTGCAGAAGGTGAGACAGGTTTTGTGTATGAAGGGTTACTTGATTTTAAGATCAAAAAAACAGATCTTAGTAGTGTACCAACAACCAAAACGCAGATCATGATGAATCTTGGTAATCCCGAGCTTGCTTTTTCCCTTACCTCTCTTCCTGTAGATGGCATAGGTCTGGCACGGATGGAGTTCATTATCAACACTACTATCAAAGCACATCCTATGGCACTTATACACCCTGAAAAACTTGATGAGGCTACACAGCAGAAGATCGTTCATCTTACTGCTAGCTATGATACCCCAGAAACATTCTTTATAAAAACACTCTCTGAAGGTGTAGCCAGTATCGCTGCAGCCGTCTATCCTAAACCCTGTGTAGTGAGAATGAGTGACTTTAAGACCAACGAATATGCCACGCTTCTCGGAGGAAAGTTCTTTGAAGCGCATGAAGCCAACCCTATGATAGGTTTTCGTGGGGCAGCACGTTATTCGCATCCCAGCTATGAAGAGGGCTTTGCATTAGAGTGTGACGCTATGAAGCGTGTTAGGGATGAGATGGGCTTTGATAATGTCATTTTGATGATACCATTTTGCCGTAGAGTAGAAGAGGGGAAAAGAGTACTTGATACTATGGCTAAATATGGCCTGGAACGTGGGGAAAATGGATTAAAGGTTTATGTCATGTGTGAGATACCAAACAATGTCATACTCATAGATGCATTTTGTGAACTTTTTGATGGCATAAGCATCGGTTCAAATGACTTGACACAACTTACTCTGGGAGTTGATCGTGACTCTGAAATAGTTGCATTTGATTATGATGAACGTGATCCGGGAGTGATGAAGATGATAGAGATGGCAGTGCAGGGTGCAAAGCGAAACCATCGTCACAGCGGCATCTGTGGTCAGGGACCCTCAGATTACCCGGAGATGGCAGAAGCACTTGTAACTATGGAAATAGATTCGATGAGTCTTAATCCTGACTCTGTATTGCAAACCATACAGGCTATTAGTGAACTAGAATCTAAACAAGAGAAATAGCAAGGCTATTTCTTTTTACTTTTCTTCTCATCTTTCTCTTTTTTCTTATAGTCTTTGATATGCTTTTTGATCTCTTGTTTTAACTCTTTTTTGAGTCTACTGTCCATCTCTTTTTTGATGTACTTTTTAATCTTTTTCTTTTTAAGCATTTTCTATCCCTTTATTTGTTTTAGGCTACTAACCATACTATATGATAGAATAAAAAGACTTTGAATTTTATGAAATCTTATTATATACACATCGCTTGTTTGAGTTTTTCCTGGTTAAGCTTTTTAATGAGTTTTGTTGAGAGTTCACCATAACGCTCTTCATCAAGGTTCAATGAGGCTTGTACTGCACCTGCAGGTAATCCCTCAGCCCATGATTTAAGAAGCTTTAACTCTTTCTTTGTAAGTTTTACTTTAAGTACTTCTGTAAGTTCCTCTTCGTCTTTTAAAGGGTGTACAAGTTTTTTAATATGTTTTTCTATCTCTTGATTTAATGTTGACAATGTGTTTCCTTGATTTGTAATTGTTATTTTGTAATTTGTAATACTAAAAGGTATCCTAATCCTGCCATGAGGATGGTACCAAAAACGTTGAGTGCCATGTTGGCAAAAGCTTGGGTGTAGTGACCTGATTCAAGTAGAAAGAAACTCTCTATGGCAAAAGTAGAGTAGGTCGTTAATGCACCGAGTATCCCTGTCACCATAAAAGTCTTAAGGTGAGGGGAGAGTGAAGTGTTAAGATGAAAATAGGCAAACAGTACTCCTATAAGCAAAGACCCTAGAAGATTAACTGCCAATGTCCCCAAAGGAAGGGTATGCACAAAATGTTTGTTCACTGTACCGTTAATGAGCAGTCTCAGTGTAGCCCCTATGGCACCACCGCTAGCGACTGCGATTATGGTTAGTGTATTCATCGTCTATCACCTTTTGCATATCATCGTGTAAGGTTTCAAACCAGTCTTTGTCTGCTTTACTGACATCAATGGTAGGTAAGTATTTGTAGTGCACTGTACCACTGTGTCCTGTTCTTTCATGTTCATTGAGTACCCATTTACTTCCTGTAATGATAACAGGTTGCACTTTTAGACCTAACTTATTTGCTATCATCTTTGTGCCTAGTTTAAAGGAGAGCAAAGGCTGTTCTGTGGCTCTTGTTCCTTCAGGAAAAATAGCTACAGGCCTATGCAATACCTCTTTAGACTCTTTGACATCTTTGATGAGTTTGATAAGTCCTGCTTTGTTGCTTCTGTCAAGTGAGATCATTTCACCATGACGTAAAAGATTTCCAAACCACAGAGTATCAAAAAGTTCTTTTTTTGCCACCCATCGAAGATGATTGTTCTGCAGTGCTTCCATCGCAACGATATCAACGATACCCTGATGGTTCATTACGTACATATCTGCACTAGGGTCCATAGTCCCCTCTTGTGAGAGTTTTCCTCCCATCATAAAGAGAGTCAAGCGATTAATATGATGAACAATAGTGCTTTTATGTTTATTGAATATCATAAGTATAGGTATCATTAAAATAGCTGTATTCAAAGAGATGACCGTTGCACCCCAGTAAAATCTAATTTTCGCAAAGATCTTCATTTTTGATCCATCCTATAATTCCTTTTTTATACTCTATCTTTATAAATTGATCTCGTTCACCAAGAATCATGGTATTCAACTCTTGATCTAATTTTGTACTCATGGTACTTGTTTGCGTAGGTATAAGATAAAGTGGAGCACCTTGTTTTACACATATATTTTCATGTGGTATATAAAACGTTAAAAGCGTAATGAGAGAGACAACACCCAAAACCAGATAAAAGAAATCTCTTTTAAATAAAAACATTAAAAAGAAAAATAGAACTAAGATCATGAAGGTATATTTTTTCAATTTCTCAAAGCTGTCCTCTTTAGGGTTGAGATCTGACTGAGTTGTGACAGTGGCATCTGCAAGCTCAACAGGCACTTGAAGAAAAACATATTGCTTTTTTATGGTATTAAAGTAAGTGAACTTCAACATTTTTTGTGTGACAGGAAGTACTACATAAAATTCTGCTTCCACTTTAGCATTATCTCTTTGAAGCTCTTCTATCCCGTACTCTTCAGCATTGTTTATTTTCATATCTTCAAGGTTCGCTTCAAAAGCTTCCATAGAAAGTGTCACCAAATGGTGTTTTTCATCATAATTAGAAACTTGAGAGTTTCTTATTTTCATATCTGCGGCCAAAACACCACAAAAGTCCTCTCTGCTTTTAAGTGAACTCAGAGAAATATTTTGTGGTTCAAGTGAAGTATTTACACTACTCGATACAATAAAAAGTCTAGGAATACGTACATCGATCTGGGAAGCTTTAAAATAAAAAGTATAAAAGCTATCGTCTCCATTACGGAGTACTAAAGGATCTTCAGAAATAGGTTGGACAGAACTGAGTTTGTCAAATTCGAATTGAGGATTGTCATTTCTTTGTGCAGTATCTATGACTGTTACAGGGAAGAGTTGATTTTCATATACCTTTTTAGGCATATAGCTGTATTTGTATTCAGTCTCGGCATTTACCAGGGTAGTAAAAGCAAAGACCATCCCCAGCAAGAGCCAAAAAGAGCGAAACAATGACATTAGGCTTCAAAACCTTTAAGCATACGAATACCATCTTCACTACCAAGAATAGCTTCTAAAGCACGCTCAGGGTGAGGCATAAGACCAAATACATTTTTAGCTTCATTACACACACCAGCAATAGAAGTAACAGAACCGTTTACAACAACAGGATTTCCATTTTCATCAGAGTAACGAAGAAGGATCTGTCCATTTTCCACAAGTTTTGCAAAACCTGCATCATCTATGTAATAATTGCCATCTGCATGAGCAATAGGGATGTTAAGTACTTCACCTTTGTTACATTGATTTAAAAATGCGTTATCATTGTTGATGACACAAAGATTTTGGTGTTTTGAGATGAAGTGCAGGTTATTGTTACGCTTCAATGCCCCAGGGAGAAGTCCCGCTTCTGTAAGGATCTGGAAACCATTACAGATACCAAGTACTTTTCCGCCATTGTCTGCGTAGTTTTTTACTGCTTTCATCACTACTGAAAATCTGGCAATAGACCCCGAACGAAGGTAGTCACCATAAGAGAAGCCACCTGGTACAACCACAAGATCAATACCTTCAGGTAATGTATCATTTTCATGCCATACAAGCTCTGTTGTGTGCCCCAACTTTTCAAAAGCATACTGCGTATCAAATTCGCAGTTTGTTCCTGGAAATCTAATTACTGCTATTTTTAATATTTTTTGTTGCATTAGTTTATCTCTATAGTGTAATCTTCAATAACAGTGTTAGCAAGAAGTGTCTCACACATCTCTTTTACTTCAGCTTCTGCCGCAGCTCTGTCTGTAGTATCGAGTTTAATGATAATTTGTTTACCGATACGTACATCATCTACACCATCAAAACCAAGTGAATCAAGTGCATGGTGTGCGGCTTTACCCTGTGGGTCCAAAACACCTTCTTTTAAAAATACGTTTATTACTGCTGTCATTCTCTTCTCCTAAAATTTAAAATAATACACCTATGTGTGATTTTAACGTTATTATAACGTTATCTATTCTTGATTCTGTCTAATACTAGTCTATACGCTTCCGTAAGCCCACCTAGACCTTCTCTAAATCTATCTTTATCCAATTTTTCATTTGTTTTTGTATCCCAAAGTCTGAAGTTGTCTGGACTGAGTTCATCAATAAGTATAATATTGCCGTCTTTGTCTCTACCAAACTCTAATTTGAAGTCTACTACTGTAATATCCAATTGGGCATAGAAATCTGTCAATATAGTGTTTATCCTACGTGCCATATATCTGATGTAGTCCAGTTCTGAAGTATCATTAACCAACTCTAAGATGAGACAGTGCTGATCATTGAGTTTAGGGTCACCCAATTCATCATTTTTATAGTCAAATTCGACAAGAGTAAAAGGCAATACAGTTTTATCTTTAATACCAAGATTTCTACTTAAAGATCCTGTTGCAATGTTTCTCACGATCACTTCTATGTATATCACTTCAGCTTTTTTATGAAGCATGTGGTTTTTATCTAACATTTCAACAAAATGCGTAGGGATACCTTTTTCATTAAGATACTTAAAAAGTTCCGTAGAAATCTCATTATTCAGCGCACCTTTACCTTCTTCACTTGATTTTTTTTCACCATTAAATGCTGTTAAGTCATCTTTGAATTCAGAGATGTAAAGATCCGGATACTCTGTTGTCCAAATTTTCTTTGCTTTACCTTCATAGACCAATGATTGTTTCACAAGTGTATCTGTTGCCATTATTTTTTTCCTTTATGTGTGATAATTAATGCTTTTAAAATGTCTACACTGCTTTTCAGTTGAGCATCTTTATAGAGTTGTTCTTCTGTGATGATCGTTTCATTGCCATCTTCAGCTTTTGTAGCATTGCTATCTGTACTGTTGTCATCTACCCTAATCGTTTTGATAGTTGCATTTACATCGATTTTTTCCAATTCACTCTCGAGGTGTTTTTTAAGATCACGCTCTTTAAGGAAGAGCGGATCTTCTTTCTGCTCACATTCACCTGAATGTATGATAATGTCCGGAGTGACACCTTTAGCCTGGATAGTACGACCACTTGGAAGATAGTATCTGGCTACTGTAAGTTTAAGTGCTTCTTTGTCACCTATAGGCATAACAATTTGCACAGATCCTTTACCAAATGTTTTTTCACCCACAACGATAGAACGGTTGAAATCCTGCAGTGCACCCGCAACGATCTCACTGGCAGATGCAGATCCACCATTTACCAAGGCTACGATAGGTGTTTGGGTATCACTGTCTTTTTTATGTGCTTTGTACTCAAGGTTCTCTGTTTTAGATTTTCCTTTTTGGCTGACGATAACACCTTCTTCAACGAAAAGGTCAACCAGACCAACCGCTTGGTCGAGTAGTCCACCAGGGTTATTTCTAAAGTCAAGGATGATTCCCTCTGTTTTAGGATTCTCTTTGATAGCATTTTGTACACCCTCAACCACTTTTTGATCAAAAGAGGTTACATGGATGTAAAGGATTTTTTCTCCTATGGTTTTTACATAAACTGATTGGATCTTGATAATATCTCTTGTGATCTTGATCTCGATTGGCTTAAGCTCTTTTTTTCTGATCATAGTTAAAACAATATCTGTTTTAGGTTTACCTCTCATCAATTTTACAGAGTCATCGATAGTCATACCGATCGTTGCTTTGTCATCGATCTTTAAGATGATGTCTCCCGCTTTCACACCTGCTTTAAATGCCGGTGTACCAACTAAAGGAGCAATGACAGTGAGCGCACCATCTTTCATACCTACAGAGATACCTAAGCCACCAAACTCACCTTTGGTTTGAACGGTAAGGTCTTTATAGGCTTTTGTATCCATAAAAGTAGAGTGAGAGTCAAGGTTTGTCATAAGTCCCTTAAGTGCTTTATCTACAAGATCTGTAGTATTTACCTCATCGACATACTCTTTTTCTATCACATTGAGTATTTGAGTAAACTTGATATAGGCTTCAAGTTTCTCTTTTGCGGTAGATTCGGTAGAAGTACTTTTTGCTTGAGCAAAACTGCCAAGGAGGTAGGCAGCAGTCAAGGTAGATAGTAATAATCCCGTAACGATAATTTTTTTACTTTTTTTAATCATAATACTCTTTCATAAATATAGACGTAGAATTAATTCAATATTTTATTTAAAAACATCTAAAAGGTTGCTTTTTTCTAGTATATATCAGTAGGGTAAATCCAAGTTAAATAAGGCATGCTTGTAACATAGGCATTTATTGAAGTATATGCAATTGAAACGTAAGTCTTGATATTATGATAGAATATTCCATATACACAAAAGGATAATCTATGAGATACCTATTATTACTTTTAACCCTAATATCTTTACTTACATCGGGTGAGTACAAAAAGATACAATTTCCCTCTAAAGATGGCTTGCCTATCTCTGCACACCTTTATAGTGATGGAGATACAAGTAAACCCTTTATACTATTACTCCATCAAGCTACTTACAGTAAAGGTGAATATCTTGAGATCGCACCAAAATTGACTCAAATGGGATTTAATGTGATGGCAGTAGATCTGCGTAGCGGTGATACCGTAAACAATATAGTCAATGAGATATCGGACATAGCACTTGAAAAAGATTTGGACATTTCATACCTTGCGACTCTCCCCGACATTGAAGCTTCATTGGCATACACTAAAAAACATCTAAGTCAGGGAACCTTGCTTCTTTGGGGCAGTTCCTACTCTTCGGGATTGGCACTCTATATGGCTTCTATAGATGAAGATATAGATGGAGTTCTTGCATTTTCTCCGGGAGACTACTACAAAAAAAGAGGAAAAACGTTTATAGAAGACTCTGTAAAAGCATTAAAAATACCTGTTTTTATCACCTCTGCCAAAGATGAGAAAAAATATTGGTGGAATATCTATAATGCTATACCCTCAAAAGAGAAAACGTATTATCTTCCTCCAACCGAGGGTGTGCATGGCGCAAAAGCACTCTGGAAGAATAATCCATCTCATGAAGGCTATTGGAAAGCTATAAATATTTTCCTGAAAAGATTATATATAAAGTCTAGTAAAGAGTATATGTCACATGAAACATAATCTTTGTTTTTTTATTAGGTAAAGGATAATTTTTATATGCGATGCGTATGACGTCTAAAGTATTTTGATCCAAGGCTTCATAACCCATACGTCTTTTAAGTCTCAGTCCTGTAATGTCACCGTTTGGGTGGAGATAAAAAGAGACAACATTTGTTCCTTGTTGTTGGGTTTGTACCGCAACTGTTGGGTAACCGTTTCGGGTAAGTGTACGTTGGGTGATACGATGGATAGTTCCCAGATTGTTTTTAATGAACTTCTTTTGGGTTTGGCTGAAAGAGTTGAACTCATTTCCATAGAGTTGTTTTATCATTTTTGCTGCATAGCTTCCGGAGGATGCTCGTCGGCTTGTAGGGTACATAGAAGTACTGGTGGAAGAACCCATGAGAGCATTGGCAAGAGGATCTTTTGATCTTCTTTGTTTTTTAGGCTTTGTACGTTTGACAACTCTTTTTTTTGTTTCCTTTTTTACAATTTTTTTGGGTTTCTTTTTGACTTCCTTTTTAACGAATTTTTTCTCTTTTTTAGGTACTGCTTTGGTAGCATTGTTCTCTTCACTCTCTTTTTTCTTTACAGCAAGACGCTTCTTCTCATCTAAAAGCTTTTTCTTGGCTACCGGCGTGGGTGGTATTACTTCTTTGACAGGCTCTTTTTTGACAGGTTGAGGCGTAGGAGGTATGACTGGCACAGGTTTTGGTTTAGGAGGAATAACCACGGTTTTTGGTGCAGGAGGCGGTACAAACTTAGAGAGATTAAGGCTGATCTTCTTCTCTTTACCTCCAGGGGGAGGAAGTATTACATCTTTAAACGTCAGCATAAAGAGCAGTAAAATGAGTAAATGCAATAATAAAGAAAGCAATATCCCTTTAACCGTTCTGATAATCCTCTCCTTAGTACCCTTAGTGTATAATCACCGCAATTATACATTACGAGGATTAATACATGGCATATGATAAAAGTATAGCAGCGTTTGAAGAAGCATATAAAGTGATACCAGGTGGGGTTGATTCACCGGTACGTGCATTTTCCGGTGTAGAGGGTACACCACCGTTTATCGAGAAAGGAGAGGGTGGACACCTTTTTGACATAGATGGAAACAAGTACATCGATTATGTGCAGAGTTGGGGGCCACTGATCTTTGGTCATTGTGATGCAGATATTGAGACATCTGTGTTTAAAGCAGTGATGAAAGGACTAAGCTTTGGAGCACCAACAACACTAGAGACAGAACTTGCACGAGAGATAGTCACACTTTTTGACAGTATCGATAAAGTACGTTTTGTAAGTTCGGGTACGGAAGCAGTGATGTCTGCAATTCGTTTGGCTCGTGGTGTAACCCGTAGAGATAATATTTTGAAATTTACAGGATGTTACCATGGACACTCTGATTCACTTTTAGTACAAGCAGGTTCAGGTTTGGCTACTTTTGGAACACCATCCAGCCCAGGTGTGCCAGCTGATCTTACTAAACATACGCTACTCGCTACCTACAATGACATCGAGAGTGTACAAAAGTGTTTTGCAGACAGTCCGGATGATATCGCGTGTGTGATCATCGAGCCTATCGCTGGTAACATGGGGCTTGTACCTGCAGATGAGGAGTTTTTAAAGCAGCTTAGAACCATCTGTACAGAGCATGGCGCATTGCTTATATTTGATGAGGTAATGAGTGGATTTAGAGCGTCACTCAAAGGTGCTCAAGGCATCTCAACAGTGAAGCCAGATATGGTGACACTTGGTAAAGTGATCGGTGCAGGTATGCCTGTGGGAGCTTTTGGAGCCAAAGCAGACATCATGGCTCATCTTTCACCAGAAGGTCCGGTTTATCAGGCAGGAACACTCAGTGGTAACCCAGTAGCTATGGCTGCAGGACTTACAAGTCTTAAAAAGCTCAAAGCAAACCCTGCTATATATGTAGAACTAGGCAATAAAGCGAAGAAGCTTATGGACGGATTTAAAAAAGCAGCAGCAGCCGTAGATATTCCATTGGTTACAGATGTAAGAGGTTCTATGTTTGGTTTCTTCTTCTCAGACAAGCCTGTAAAAAACTTTGAGGATGCGCTACAGAATGACTCTGATACGTTTGCCAAGTTCCATAAGGGAATGTTAGATAAAGGTATTTACCTTGCTTGTTCATCATATGAGACAGGGTTTATCTCTACTGTTACGACAGATAAGATGATAGACGAGACGATCAAAGCTGCGTATGAAGTGATGGCTGAAATAAAAGGATAATGTATGGCAACAGAAGAGCCAAAGTTCAAGAAAATAGCTCAAGGCGCAGATAGTTTAAGTCTTGGTATCTCCATGGTAGTTGCTGTACTCATCGGAGTGGGTATAGGAATAGGATTACAAAAGCTCACTGGAGCTTGGTGGACACTCTGGATCGGTGTATTCATAGGTATAGCCGCAGCCATACTGAATATCTATAAAGCCTATGCGAAACAGAAAAAGTCCTTAGATGAGCTTGCAAAAGACCCAAGATATACATACAAGAAAGAGCAACAAGAGAAATATGATGCTGAGGATGAGGATGACAAGTATTAATACTAAACTCCTTAAAACGCTCCTTCTTGTAGATATTATAATAATACTTATATCTGTGATATTTTTTGATATTAAAACAGTTTACAATACACAGATCGGCTTTATCTCTGCTACTCTGATAATGATAGCTTCGATGATAAGTTACCGTCGTATGATCAATACAGCTGTAGAACATAATGTTATTACGATGGATGACTCTAAAGATGTTATAGATAAACTTGAAGATCCTTATGACCTTTACAGCGAAGAGATCGTTGAAGCCGAAGAGAAAGATCTGCTAGAGCCCGTGAAAGAAGAGAGAAAAAGACTTAAAGAGAACAAACGTACGCTCTCTCAAACAATTAAAGACAGTAAAGCAGCTTTTTCTTTCTATCGTCTTGGTGCCTATGCTGTTCTAGTATTAGGATTTCTTTATCTTAATAGACATGGATTGCTTCATATTCCTTCGTATATTTTGGCGTTAAGTATTCCTCCTATGGTGATAGTGATCGTGTTCATGATGAACAAAGAAAACCATAGCCAAGATTAGATAAAATAAGTCCAACCAGAAATTAGGATTTATTTTATGACAAAAACTTTACTACTATTTCTCACACTCATTGCCTTTACTGCTTGTGCAAAAGAAGAACCTAAACTTGAAACATGTACTACAAAACCTATACAGCCTGTTCAAATCATCGACAAACCCATAGACTTTGGTTCAGAGCGTATCGCTATGACAAAAGAGTACATCAAGTCTCATTATGGAAAAACAGTAAATGATATTACCATTACTCCTAAGATCATCTTGCTTCACTGGACGGCAGAGATGAGTTTTGACAAGTCATTTAAACGTTTGCAGCCTCAAAGACTGCTTACAGACAGAAAAGACATTGCTAAAGCATCACAGCTCAATGTATCTTCACACTTTATGGTGGCTCGTGATGGTACCATCTACCGTTTGATGCCTGAAAACTGGATGGCACGTCATGTAATAGGCTTGAACTACTCAAGTATAGGGATAGAGAATATCGGTGGAAAAGACAATAAGGCTGAAGATCTTACACCGGCACAACTGAAATCGAATATTGACCTTGTTTACTACCTAAAAGCCAAATATCCTAGCATTGAGTATATGATAGGGCATCATGAGTATAGAGAGATGGAGAGTAATTCACTGTGGTTAGAGAAAGACAAAGGATACAGAACCATGAAGTCTGATCCGGGGAAGAAGTTCATGTCTGATATGCGACGTGCAGTAAAAAATTTGAATCTTAAATCACCACCTAAAGCAAAATAGTGAACTCAGCATTCAGCGCACTTGACTGGAGTATCTTTGGTGCTTACTTTCTAGTGCTTATTTTAACTTCTGTCATACTAAGCCAGGGTAAAATAAAGTCTACAAGAGATTACTTTGTAGGTGGCAACACTGTACCGATGTTCGCTGTGGCTATCTCGGTACTGGCTACTTCACAGTCGGCAGCTACGTTTCTTGGAGGACCTGAGTACTCGTATGGTAAAGACCTTACGTTCATAGGGTTTTACCTCTCTGCTTTTTTGGCTGTGATCTTCGTTGCTAAAGTCCTCATCCCCCGTTTTTATGCCATTAACGCTGTAACTGTTTATGAACTCCTTGAAAAACGTTACGGTGAGTCTGCCAAGAAACAGGCAGGGGTGATGTTCCTCATAGGACGTCTGTTTGCATCCGGTGCACGACTCTACATAGGTGCACTTGCCATCTCAATGATACTCTTTTTAGATATCACCCCCACACATGTAGCCATATCTATCACCATCTTAATGCTTGGTGCGTTAGCGTATGTCTATTTTGGCGGAGTAAAGTCGGTCATCTTCTCAGACATTATTCAAGCTATTACATACATTGGGGCAGGGATCGCAGTACTTGTCTACCTCTATATGACCATAAATACAGATTTTACCACCATAGTCTCTACTCTGCAGGCAGATAATAAACTTAAACTGCTTGACTGGTCAATGTCTGGTGGATTTTCAGTTTGGGCGTTGCTCGGTGGGTGGTTACTGCTTAACATTGCAGCCTACGGACTGGACCAGGACATGACACAAAGAGCTTTGACGTGTAGAAGTGCCAAAGAAGCGCAACGCTCACTGATGATGAGTATTTACATGACCATCCCTGTAGCCATACTCTTTTTGATGATTGGTCTTCTACTCTATCTGTTCTACCAACATCCTGAACTCTCTGGTTTGAGTACAGAAGTAGTACAGAAGTTTGAAGGTGAGAAGATCACCATCTTTATGTACTACATCTTACATGAGATGCCAGAAGGTATGAGAGGGCTGGTCACGGTGGGTGCTGTAGCTGCCGCACTCTCATCTTCCAACTCTGTACTGGGAGCTATGTCTTCAGTAGCCATAGAAGACCTCTATAAACCCTGGAAGCTAAAAAGATCTAACGTAGATGAGATACACTTTGTGAAAGCCGGTAGATCTGCCGTACTTCTTTTTGCTGTAGCACTCTCAGCCATGGCGATGCTCTCTTACTACTGGCAACGCTACACAGAACTACCACTGCTTAGTTTTGCACTTGGTGTCATGGCATTTGCTTATACAGGATTGCTTGGAGTGTATGCTGCGGCTATCTTCACAAAACGTGGAAATGCTACCACGGTTCCTTTATCACTCATAGGTGGATTTATGACCGTGCTTTTGCTTCAACCGTATGTACTGGGAGCTATCTTTGACTTTAAACTTGGGTTTGCTTGGCAGATACTCATTGGAACTGTTGTGGCGTTTGGGGTTATGATGACGGGTAAGAATAAAGGGCACCTCTAATAATAGGTGTCCTAAACATAGAATCACTGTAATTCTATATCTATCTTTTTTCTCTTGTTCTCTCTTAATACTTCAAGTGTTATAGTATCTCCGTTTTTGTACTCATCAAGTATACTGTAGAGATCTTCAAGCTTTTCAATTTTCTTTGCATCCACAGAGATGATCACATCTCCGAATGTCATGGAGCCTTTCTGGTCTACAAATGTTGATCGCAGTTTGTTTTTTGCAGCAGATGTATTTGGTGTGACATTCACTACGACCACACCGCCTCTACCACTGGATTGTCTATAGAGTTCATTGATCCTGTTGTCTACACTTATGCCGATAGCAGGCCTGACATAGATACCTTTTTTGATAATGGAATTGACAACTCTCTTTACCGTATCTATAGGTATGGAAAAACCTATACCTGCATTTGCACCGCTGGGGCTTAAGATCATATTGTTAACCCCGATGACCTTAGCTCTACTGTTCAGTAGTGGACCCCCTGAATTACCAGGATTGATGGAAGCATCGGTCTGTATCATGTGTTTTATGGGTACGCCATTTGTTGCATACATGCTTCTCTCAAGAGCAGATATGATACCTTTTGTCATTGTCCAGTCAAGTCCGAAAGGGTTACCGACAGCATAGACGATCTGTCCGACTTTGAGATCTCTACTTGTACCAAGATCAATAGGTTTGAGTAAGTGCTTCACGGGTTTTATCTTCAATACAGCTATATCATAACTCGGTGCGGTTCCAACAAGAGAAGCTTGATATCTTTTGCCGTTCTTTAGTGTAACTACCGCTTTATTGGCATTCATGATCACATGATAGTTGGTAACGATATGCCCATCCTTGTCCCATATAAATCCACTTCCTGCACCTTTTGGTATATCAAATGTACTCATACGCCAGTTGTCAATGACCTGTTGATGAATAGAGATAAAGACAACACTGTCTTTCACATTTTCAAAAATAGAGATATTCTGTTTCTCTTCTATGGTTAAAGCAGTGTTATTAGCAAAAAGTACTTTACTTTCTTTTGCATTAGCAAAAAATGTGCTTGTTAGAAATATGGATATGGTTATTATAAAAAGGGCTGCATAGTATTTATATTTCTTCATTTTTTTCCTTCACAATATGGATATACTCCATAATATACGAATAACTATAATAAATTGTTAACAAATAGAGTCTATCATTGAGAAATAGATATAGTCGTAGGGTAATATTGCTAAAATATGATACTATATTGCAACTATAATTAGGAAGTTTTAATGAGTGGAAAAAGAGATCTGTATATAGGCATTATGTCTGGTACATCACTAGATGGAGTAGATGTCGTATTGTGTGAGATAGATGTAACTGCTTGTACGCTCATTAGTTCATTGGAATACCCTATGCCGTTAGAACTTAAAACAGATATTTTAAGTATGTTAGAGGGCAAAAGCAGTTTAGAGCAAGTAGGGCAGATAGACCATCGTTTGGGTTTATTGTTTACCCAGGCCGTAGGTGCTTTACTCATACGTGAGAACATAGATGCAAGTAGTGTTAAAGCTATAGGCTTGCACGGACAAACACTTTGGCATGATCCTACGGGAGAGTATCCTTTCTCTATGCAACTGGGAGATCCAAATATTTTGACTACAAAAACAGGCATACCCGTAGTTGCAGACTTCAGACGTAAAGATATCGCACTGGGTGGGCAGGGCGCACCTTTTGCTCCTGCCTTTCATGAATTTATATTTAGTAATATTAATGGTTCTATATCTATTGTAAACATCGGTGGCATGGCAAATATTACTATACTAGATAATAAACTCATAGGGTATGACACTGGTTGTGGAAATGTACTTCTGGATATGTGGATATCAGAACATCAAGGTGTTAGTTATGATAAAAATGGAGAGTGGGCAAAGACTGGGAGTGTAGACTATGGACTTTTAGATAGTATGATGTCAGATAACTATTTTGCACTACCATACCCAAAGAGTACGGGAAGAGAGAAGTTTAATAAAGCGTGGGTACAAAGTTACCTTATAGGTAAAACACATAATCCTGAAGATGTGCAAAGAACACTACTGGAACTTACAGCACTTAGCATAAGTAATGAAGTACTACGTTTTAACAGAGACGTGGTGTTACTTTGTGGGGGAGGGGCTCAAAATAGTTTTTTAGTTGAGCGTATCAAAGCCCTTATGCCAAATGTGGAAGTAGCCATAGCTGCGAATGCAGATATGATAGAAGCGATGACCTTTGCCTGGTTGGCGTATAAGCGTGTGCATAAAGAAGAGGTAAATTTAAAAGATGTCACTGGAGCAAGTGACAATGCGATATTAGGTGGAGTATATGCATAAAATAGAAGAGTGGTTAGAAGAGATAGATTGTGAGGGAGAGTTGGTACCTGTCACTGCAGATGCCAGTCTTAGGAAATATTATAGGTTAAAGAGTAGTATGCATAGCGGCATAGTTATGGACTCCTCAGAGCAAAAAGAGTCTTTACCCCCATTTTTAGACATGAACCTTCGTCTCTATGAAGCCAATGTAAGAGTACCAAAGATATTTACTTACAACAAGAAAGAGAGCTTTGTATTTATGGAAGACTTGGGAAGTGCACATCTTTTTGAAAAAATAGAAGAAGGTGACTTTGAGACCTATTACCATAAAGCTATAGAGACTATCATTAAGATGCAAAATACAGATACCCAAGACTTACCTGCTTATGATGCTGACTTTTTACATTTTGAAATGGATTTGATGCAAGAGTGGTATTTGGAGAAGTATTTGGGTGTAACATTGGATGATGAACAACAAAACAGACTATCAGATACGCTAGCGTTTATTACATCCCAAGTACTCTCGCAGCCACAAGATGTTTTTGTACATAGAGACTATCACTCGCGAAACATTATGCTCTCACCTTGTAACGATGAGATAGTTGTCATTGATTATCAAGATGCAAGAGTAGGTGCTGTTACTTATGACTTGGTCTCATTACTGCGTGATGTCTATGTGGAGTTAGATAGTAGTGTGGTTGAGTCTATGGCATTACGTTTTAGAGACAGTAAAGGTTTAGATGTAGATGATGCTACATTTATGCGTTGGTTTGACTTTATGGGGTTACAGCGGCATATTAAGATACTTGGGATTTTTGCTAGGTTGTATCTGCGTGATGGTAAAGATGGGTATTTGAAAGATATACCTTTGACTTTGAAGTATGTGATTGAAACGGCTTCCAAGTATCCTAAAACTGAGGGGTTGGCTGATTTATTGAAATCTGTGTAGGGTCGATTTTATCGACCAATATATTTGTTTGTTATAATTACCTCTTGATTTAACTGTGGCGTTGTTCTCTTTCATTTTTTTTAGAAAAAAACGAAACAAAAAAATCGTCATCTCTCTCGAATCGCTTCGCTTACATGGTCGTTCGAGATGACAGGCACACTTTGTGTGATTAATAATTGTAGGGTGCGTTTGCTAACGCACCGAAAAGGAAAAAATATGAAAGCCATGATATTAGCAGCCGGACTTGGTACTCGCATGAGACCTTTAACGGATGTAACCCCCAAACCCTTACTCAAAGTAGGAGGCATTCCACTAATCCTTTGGCACATCGAACGCCTGGCACATGATGATTTCAAAGAGATAGTCATAAACATCGCTCACTTAGGTTACCGGATATCCGAAGCCTTAGGTGATGGTTCTGAGTGGGGAGTGAATATCAGCTATTCAGATGAACAAGAAGAGGGTGGGTTGGAGAGTGCAGGAGGTATAGTAAAAGCTTTACCTCTACTTGGTGATGAAACATTTTTGGTTGTCAATGGTGACATCTTCACAGATTATGACTTTCAATGCAACAGAAAGCTTGCAGATGGTATTTTAGCCCATTTGATCCTTGTACCCAATCCCGAACATAACCCTGAAGGAGATTTCGCTTTAGATGGGCATAAAGTGGTAGATGCGAAGCAATACACCTTCTCTGGTATAGGTTACTACTCGCCAAAACTTTTCGAGGGTGTACCCTATGGTAAAAGTGCCTTAGCACCTTTGCTTAGAGAGGCTATGAAAGAGGGTAAGGTTACGGGTGAACTCTATGAAGGTGAGTGGCTTGACATAGGGACACCAGAGAGACTTGAACTTTTGAATGCTCAGTTGATCAACCAGTATTAAAAAAGGATACATTTGATAAAACTAGATATAAAAAATGTAAAAAACCAGTATGAAAATTTCAATGACAGTTTCAAGTATGCATATATAGGTGTACCTAAAGGTTTTGGTGGGCTGAAGAAACCTTTTTATGGTACCTATGATGAATTTAAAAAAATATACCCGAACTTTAAAGTAAAGAAAAAAATACCTACAGTTTTATATATGCATGGTTCTTCGGGACTTTATAAAGGTGACTACTACAGAAAATACATCGTTGAAGATGTCAAAGCGATATTTTTTGCACCAAACTCTTTCAAGATCAAAAACCGTCCGACATACAAGTCACCCACAAAATTGAGTCAATATATTAAAGTGCACAGAGTAAGACAAGCAGAGATAAAGCAGAGTTTAAAAAAATTAAAAAAACTTGATTTTATCGATAGTGATAATCTCTTTTTAATGGGGAACTCTGAGGGAGGCTTAGCTGCAGCCATTTTTAAATCAAAGGCGTTTAAAGGCAGGATCATCACAGCTTTTTCATGTGAAAGTTCCTATTTTTATGAAAATTTTAAATTAGGCTCAAGCAAGGCAGAACCCTTCTTAAATATTATCGGTACACACGATCAGTTCTTTGCGAAAAAATCCAAGCTGAACAAGAGGTATAGGGTAGAAGGACACGGGATAGATGCTTTGAAAAGTTATACCAATGCCAAAATAGTCATACTCTCAAAAACCAAACACGATATCACGCCTAATCCTTATGTTAAAAATGAGATCGTTCACTTCTTAAAACTATGGATAAGAGACTAAATTTCGTCTCTTATCTCTGTAACAATACTATTTACTTTTTTTCTCTTTCTTAACAAATACTTTTGCCACATCTGCTGCATATTGCAGTTCAGTAGTGATACCTACACATGAACAGTTAATCTCGGAAAGTACGTATTTGTCACTACCATCTTCATTATAGTCCAAGATATAATCCATTGTCCAAAGAAGTGGATAGTTTTGACCGGATAGGTAAGGCCTGAGATCTTTTAAACCATCTTTAGTAAGTTTTATGACATCTTTCCATTTCGGATCTTCCGGTGACTCATATTTATATTTTGCACCTGAAAATAGTGTTGCTGAAAATTCACCCTCTTGAGGTTTTTTATGTACGACTGAAACGGCTTTGTCATTTACAAGTAAAACTCTGATCTCACCTTCAGAGATCCTCTCCAGGTATCTACATCCTACAAAACCGGCTTTTCCCTGGAAATAGGCAGCATTCTCATCATCTACTTCAAAATGGACTTCAAACTTCATCAAAAACTCTTCTATATTGTCATAATAAAATTTTTCATTGTTTACCGCTTCAACAGTAAAGATAGAACCATCATCCTTTTTAGAAACTAGATATACACCCTCACCAGTAGAGCCATAATTTGTCTTTAAAACTCTGATATTATGTTTTTTCAAATCTTCAGGAAATTTTCTTACAAAATCAGTATATGTATGATAAAAATATGTCTCATCATCACCTAAAGCAGTACCTTTAAGTTTTGCTAAGATATCTTTGAAATCCAAATTGATCATTACATCCGGATGTGTATGTATTTCAACACCTGAATTACTTAAAGCTTTTAAAAATTGAAAATACTCATCCACCTCTTTGAGATTTCCAGGGTTAATTCTACTGATAACCGCGTGTGCGTTATCTTTTAGATAATCCAATAGCTCATATTTTTTATTTGGTCTGTAAAAAACAATCTCCGTTTTAAACCCTTCCGCTTCTTCAATCGCATTCAATATTGGTTTACTATCTGGTCTAAAACCATCAAAACCTTTATCTGTTCCCTTTGCGTATTCAATAATAAATACTCTTTTACTCATGTTTTTTCCTTTGTAATTATATAATCAACTTGAAATTATATACCCTTTAATTATACAAATAAGTCTAGCTATGCGAATATTATAATAAATGTTACAAAATGGTTATAAATATGTTACATTTTGTATCATTATATATCGTGTAAAATTTTAAATAGATTATTCCTGATGTTTAAATGTTTCAACTAACTATAATTTAACTATTTTTCTATTTTTTTAAAGTAGTTAATATTCCTTCAGTTTTTTATACCCTTTTCTTATTTATTGAAGAGCGAGAATGAGAAAATTGACTGCTGAAAATCTATGAGGGTAAATGGGCTGGATATAGGAATGCCTGAGAGGCTTGAGCTTTTAAATGCTCAGTTATTGAATCGGTACTAGACTTAATACTTCTTATTAGTATTGACGAGGAGATCTTTTGCACTCAGGTCATCCATAAGGCTTATCATGTTCCTAGTAGAAAAGAGTCTTAACTTTTCGCCTTTTTCCTTTTTCAATTCACTTGAAAACTTATTTTTAGAAAAGATAATAAAAGTATCGACATCAAGTTCAGCCTGAGCACATTTCTCTTTTAGCTTTGTCAGTTCACTTTTGTTAGCCTTTGACTTAGAGTACTTACAAACACCTGCTATCATCTTGCCTGATTTTCTCTTTGCCAAAATGTCTATCTCAACATTTTTATCCCAATAAGAACCAATACTGGCTATATAACCACCTTTAGGATCATCTTTAAAACTTTTTTTCATAAGTTCCATTACAAGTTGGTCATAGATAAGATCAGTAAACCCCTGTTTCATATGATTCCAACGTTCTTTCATCTCTTTATAGTCACCTTCTCTAATGCTTTTATAATAAGGAGAGATGGAAGAGAACCAAAAGCGCATGAAAGGCTGTGTAAAAAGAAGTTTATCTGAGTTGGCATCTTTTTCATCAACCGGTTTTTCTATAGATTTATCGAAAACAAGAAGTCCATCCTTTATGAGAAAATCTATAGAATCTTCACCTTCTTCTCTTTTCACATTAGCTTTCTTAAATGCAGAGTGTTCTCGTCTATCTCCCGTAGCAAGGGCAGTAAGAAGTGAATGGTGAATGTTGTTACTCTGAGTGATCTTCGTAATATCACCATGAATATATCTGTAATTCGTCAACACTTTCTCTTCGATCAACTCTTCCAACGGCTTAGACAAGTCAACCCTCCATCCCATACCACCAAAAACAGAAAAGTATTCTACTGCTTTTTCAAAATCAGTGGCATTATTTTGGAAACAAAAAGAGCGAAATTGTTCTAGGAGTGTGGGGTGTTTTGACATGAGGATAAACCCTTTATTTATTTTTATTATTATAACTTAAGGGTACCTCTAATAACTTTAGAGTTCATGCTCCTTGATGATTTATCTAGCGCTCGTTTCCATGCTTTACGTGGGAATGCGCCCTGACCAAAGGGAAGAAGTGCCCTTGGGGTGCTTATATCAATTGGACATTCAAATAAAAGTTTAAATCTACTGCTAAGTGGTAGTTCAAACTTTGGTAAACATCATAAAATGATGGACTTGGAGTGGTTAGTAGTTTATATTGTAGTATGCATTTTCCATCGGAACGATGGGAACGAGGTTAATGCGCAGTTGTTGAATAGGTACTAGTTTTAGCTCTCGTTCGTACTCTTCAGAGACTGTGCATGGGAACGAGTTTAGAAAGGAAAACCTTCAATACTCTATATTTTAAAGATGCTTTTTCAAATCGTTTCGGTGTATCCGAATATATTCGGGCAGTATCGTTCCGCATGCCAGATGTGTCGTAGTGAAAAATTCACGCATAAAATCCTCTCCCCACTCAGCAGCGCCCTGAACACAAATATCCAAATATTCATGATTTGGGAGAATGTTTTTGCCGATCTTCTCTTCTTTTCCTCTGTAGATATAATAGCTTATATCTTCGATCATACAGAACCCCGGATAACATGTAATTGCATTGGCATGGATCTCTTCGCGAATATATCCGCTTTCTCGTGAAGCAAAAACATTTTGTTCCTCATGCGAAATGTATAGACATATAGCATTGATCCATGCTTCAGATTCACATTCAACATTTAAAACACCGATATGGTCACCTGTACCAACCCTCCAGGAGGGTTTTTGGTTAAATAGGCGCTTGTATCCCCGAATTTTGACAGGAACAACATGCTCCGGGGAAAGATCGTGATCGTCAAGTTCTGCAGAGTTGAGAAGACTGCCGTATACTATGATGCCTACCATCTTGTTTCTTTTGTTGTTTTGCATATTCGCACTTTCACTAATTTTATTATTGACTTCGTTCCCACTCTCCCGAATGGGAATGCATACTTCAGTTTAATATACTTGGAATGTAATTCTATCATATTGGGTTCCGAGTTTACTTTTTTAGAAAAAGTAAGCAAAAAGCGTCACGTCTCTCGAAACACGACGTACTCTTTGCATATGAGTGCAAACAGCACTGCTTTCAAGAGCGTTCGCCGTAACAATTATCTATTGGATAGAGTAGAGAGATACTTCGCCACTCCATCTTCATCATTAGAGTAAGGCAAGATAACATCTGCTACCTTTTTTACTTCATCCAGAGCGTTGGCTACAGCCACAGAAGTCCCTGCAAGCTTGAACATCCCTATGTCGTTGATACTGTCACCAAAGACGGTCATTTCGTGGATGTTTCGGTTCATGTAGTCTGCTACTTTTTGCAGGGCGTGTGCTTTATCTCCTTCTAGATTTGAGTTATGTATTTAAGTCAATGGGTGTATAATATTTCATAGTAACTCATATTCGCGTAGCAACTATGAGAATTAGAAAAAATGTAGGTACTATTAAAATACTATTAAAAATTTTAATTATAGTTAATTTATGTTTATCACCGTCATTATTTGCAGAAGAGAATATTTCAAAATTTCCTACCGATAAAAGATATTATTCGGTTCAAATCAAATCCTTTTCTGAAAAGTCAAAGAACAAAGCTGTAGAACTATACAAATCATTAAAGAAAAAGAACTACTTGGTCTACTATCAAGACAAATATATTAAAAAGAAAAAATACATTCGAGTCAGAGTTGGAATATTTAAGGAACGTTCTGATGCAAAAGTGTTTGGAGAAAAATTTAAAGAAAAAGAGGGTTTTGATTATTATATAGATTACGCAGAAGTTTTTGTAGATAATTACAAAGATCAATTTTTGGTTATTACTACGCCTCAATCAATAGTTTATAAGGATAAGAAAAAAATTTTGGAGTTATATGGTGAAACCTCCATCAAAGAGGCGAGAATTTCACCTGATGGTAAATATATAGTTTTTTCCAATAATCACAATAAAATCATTAAACTAAACATTGATACTAAAGTTGTAACAGTTTTAAGAGAAACTGGGGATGATTCAGACGAATTGCTTGCACCTAAACCAAGCTGGTCAACAGATGGCAGGTATATTGCATACTTAAAATACAACGGTTGGGAACTACCAACCGAATTGTGGATCATGCAAGCCGATGGAAAAGGTGATAGATGTTTGGTGCCTTATGTAAAGAAGAAAAAACTTAGTATTAAAAGCTATAAGTGGCATCCAAAGCAAAATAAAATACTTTATGTATTTGGCAACACTTTTGGAACTGTATCGGTTGGTGGAAATCTCTATCTTACTGATATGCATGGAAACAAGCAAATGGTAATAGAAGCCGATACAAAAAAACGTGAAGAAATTTCCTGGGATTTCAAGGTCATAAAAAATTTAATTTACTATAAAGTAGCCCATTTTGACGATCAGTTTTTACACATAAAATACACTCTGCATAAGCTAAATATCAATGGTATTTAATCTTTGTTGTCGTATCATTTGTTTTCCTACCCCAATGGAGTGTAAATGAGCCGCTATTTAATGCTGATCTTTATCGTCGTATGTTCTATCACTATCTGTATAATAACCGGTTTTACGTTTTTTGAGGCTATTATTATTTTCTTGTTAGGGTCGGTTAGTTTGGATTTTTTGGGCTGGATGGTAGTTGAAAGGTTTAGATCAAACTTTATAAGGAGTCTACTTTTTTGGTGGATCGCCAAGATATTGGATAAGCCTCTTCTCATTTATCCAGAATGAGATGTATCCCTGTCAATATTATTGTAGTGAAAACATAATAAAAACGGTATAGGAATGACCAAGACACATGATGATGGTATCTTGGTCTTCCCTCCCAACTTCGTCCTTCGTTTTATTCAATGAATAACAGGACTGGGCTATGACTTACCTATATACCGTAATTCTGTAAGTCTCGTTATCCTCAACAAGAAGGCTACCTAGAAAATGTTTTAGGGCTATCGTTTCATTTATGATGGTTTGAATGGCAATAATCTTTTTAGCTTGTTTCAAGGCCGCTTTTTCTGCTCCTTCTTTTCCAAATACATGGAGCACTTTTTTTCTGAACTTTGGGTTGTCCTTGAATAGATTTATAAATAGGAAAACGAGTTCTTCCGCATCCATTTTATATAAGTTCTCTGGATTTGTTCCGATTGTTGCATATATTGTATCGATAATTCCATCAAGGTAACTTGTGGGTGGTTTTTCTTGAAAGATGATCGAGTATGCGGCCTGAAGATAAAAGAATCCTAAGTTGAACTCAGTATAGATATTAAATTCATTAAATATACTATAAATGTGTGGTATATTTGGCGCCGTGAACTCAAGTATTGCCGACTCCTTCCCTCCTAGAATCCTGGTATCTAGTACCTTTCCAATACTGTCTTTGGCCAAAACACCATAGAAATAGTCGGTTTTGTTTTCAATCATTATACTGACCCTTGAACCGCCTAAGGAATTGAGGTTAGAGATCCTAAGAATCTTCCCACTTGCGGGAGTTTTTTCAAAGGTTATTGGAATCGGACTGACCTTAGGTATGTCAGCTTCCCATGTCCTTTCTATTATGCTGGTTTGTATTTCTCCAAATTTGACCCATTTATCATTGAAGATATAAAGACTGGCCATACAATCGATGCAGCTGCTTTTAATTTTACCCGTCATAGTGTTCTCATCTATAGATGGTTCAGAACTGATTTGAAGATATTTGCTATCTTGTTGCTTCCAATCCAAGACCATTCTATAAACTTGATGATCAGGACCTTGCCATTGAATTTCAGGGTTGGTAGTGCCTGTTATTTTTGCCGGCCAACTTGTTGCTGTTAACGGTTTTGTCTCAGATAAAGAATGAACATATCCAGCTTCATCTTCTACAGCAATAGTAGCAGTTTCCTCACTGGATTCATCTCCAGTAGTTGTCTCCTTTTGTTCAGGTATAAAATGGGGAGTAAAATATTCATTTTCATCGACGATGGAGTTATTAAATTCTGTATCGAAGCCATGTGATAAAGATGATCCTTCATCGGGTTTCCCATAATCAGAAATCCATTGAATAGTTTCAAACTTGACACTGCTGGCATTGGTTTCTGTGCTCATTTTTTGTGGCTCTATTGGTTTCAACTCTATGGCTTCAGCCAAATTATCGGAGGCAGATTCTTTGTGTATTAATCCGATAGCATCGGGATCAGGTGTACCAACATTTATAGCTTCACCAGTTTGTAGTTGAATTGTCAGGGATGGATCATGGGCCAACGTATCAGGTATTTTAAACAGTAAAAAAGGATAAGTTCCTGTTGTCTTTTTACTTTTGACATTGAAAAATGTATTATATTTGTTAGGACTGATCTTGCCATGGGCGATTAGATGTGTTGAAAGAGATGGTTTATTGAAATTATGTTCTACATTGACTGTTTCACTACCGTTGCCGAAAGTCCACATACTACTTTCAAAATTTGTGTTTGGACTGCCATTATATTCGAAAACAATGAAGTTCGCTCTAGCTAATGTGGCTTCATCAACTTGAAGTAATGTCGACAAGCCATGGAAATAATAACTGCTGGCAGGACCACTAAAACTACTCATAGTCACATGTGAATTTACGTTTAGTATATTAGCAATTACTCCATCAGGCTGGCCCTTAATAGCTGCTGCATTCTTTACTTCGGAAATATTGCTAGTATTGTTAGACCATTTGATATTGATTTTTGATGAAGAATCTGTATTTACTATCTCACTAGCCACAATACTCCCAGTCATTATAAAAGTAATCCATACTACACTTAAAAATAAACTTTTCATGTTAAACCCCTTTCATCAAGTTTGTTAATTGGTATGTATAGTTAAAATCTAATATTGGAACCTCATTTATTATAATATACATAGGTCAATGAAAAATAAACATTTAAAGAAGTTTTTTAGAGTATATAAAATGGTGACTTATTATAATGTAGTATGCAGTGAAAACTATTGTTTTAATAAGTACTTTGCCACCCCATCTTCATCATTAGAGTGAGGCAGGATGATATCCGCTACCTCTTTAACTTCGTCAAGGGCGTTGGAGACCGCTACGGAGGTACCTGCTAGATTGAACATCCCAATATCATTGATACTGTCGCCAAAGACGGTCATTTCGTGGATGTTTCGGTTCATGTAGTCTGCTACTTTTTGCAGGGCGTGGGCTTTGTCTCCTTCTGGGTGTAGGATGGTGAGGAACCAGCCGTCTGAGTACTTTTCGGGGGAAAGTTTGTACTCCAGTTCTTTGCCGAAGGTCTTTTTTAGATGTTCGGTGAGGGGTTTGAGGGCTTTTAGTTCTCCAAAGTAGACGATCTTTAGGTTCATCTCCATCGCTCTGATATTTGTGCATTTTACCATACGAGGGTCGTTTTTGTAGTTGTCAAGGACACCGTTTTGGTAGTCATTTAGCATAGTAGGGTAGAGGAATGCCTCATTGAGATCCATGTCTTTGAGTGCGATGACAAAAGGGAGGATGTTGAACTTCTTTCCTTCGCCGATGATGGCATCTCCCAGCTCTTTGTTGATGAGTTTGAGGTCTATGAGTTCCTTTTGGGGAGAGACTATCATCGTACCATCAAGCAATATCATGGGAGCATCGAGGTGGAGTTTGTCTAAAAAGTCATGAGATTTTTGGAAGCTTCTGGCTGTAGCTACAGAGAGGATGGAATTTTTGGCTTTTTCGTTCCATATTTTGGCACTGAAGTCACTCACACTCTGGTTTGTGCGTAAAAAGGTATGATCTAGGTCCGTAATGTAAATAGGCTTTTTCATTAACTCGCAAACCCACTTTTAAAACAATTCTTCTCTTGCACGATAGCTTTTTGCTTCTCTTTTCTTTTAGTATCTTTCTCTACAAATATCTTTTTACGCGTTTTGGGATCCATCTCTGTATAGTACATCACAGCCGAATAGGTACTTGGAGTAGGGGTAAAGACCTGTGCCTGTTCCGGGTTCATTTTTAGCTCATTGGTTGTAAAGTCTTTCAGAGAATGCATATCTTTTTCCGTACATCCAGGGTGAGCAGCGATGAGATAGTAGGTGAGGAACTGTTTTTTATCCATCTCACGGTTGAGTCTGTCGTAGAGTTTTTTGAAGTCTACGAGTGTCTGTTTGCCTGGTTTCCCCATAAGTTCAAGGACATGCTGCTCTGTATGTTCAGGTGCAACTTTCATCTGCCCTGAAATATGGTGCTTGACCATCTCTTTGAGATAAGAGTATCCATGCCTTTTATCTGCGGTAATGAGGTCGTAACGTACCCCCGAGGCGACAAAGGCTTTTCTCACTCCTTCGACTTCTCTCACTTTTCTCAGTAAGTTAATGTTTCTGCTATGATCCACATGCATTACTTTACAGAGCCTCTCTGCATCTACACATCGGATGTCGTCACACGTCCCTTTTTTGAGTTTCTTTCCACACTCATAACCGTACATATTTGCTGTGGGACCTCCCACATCGGAGATAATCCCTTTGTAATCGTTATAGTTGTTAAAATCTTTTGCCTCTTGGAGAATGTTCTTCTCTGAACGTGTTCTAATGGTTCTGCCCTGATGCACCCCAATGGCACAAAAATTACACTCTCCCCAACAGCCATGATGCGTCATGATGGAGAACTTGATAGTCTCCAAACATTTTACTTTCCCGTCTTTTGCATAGTAGGGATGTAGTTCTCTGGTAAAAGGAAGGTTAGAGTTTGCATCCATTTCATCTTCATCCAGGTAATCACAGGGAGGATTCTGGATAAGAAAACGGGTATCTACAGGCTGGCAAAGTCCATTGGCTGAGATGGGGTCGTTGTTGTCATAGAAATCATCAAAAAGGTCTATGTATCTCTCTTTGTTCTCCACACACTCTGCATGTGAGGGAAGCTGTATGTACTCATAGTTTGGCTCTTTATCGATGTAGCAGACCCCTCTGATGTCTCTATAGTCTCTGCCTTCTTCCAAAGCTTTGGTGAGCTGTTCTATGGCTATCTCACCCATACCATAGATGAGTATATCTGCTTTAGAGTCAAAGAGTATGGGTTTTTTGAGTTTGTTTGCCCAGTAGTCATAGTGGCTTGTTCTTCTTAGAGAAGCTTCGATGCCACCCAAGACAAGTGGTACAGTGTTCTTAAAGTATCTTCTGATCAGGTTACAGTAAACGCTTAATGCTCTGTCAGGTCGTTTATCATTCTTTCCACCTGGTGTATAGTCATCAGAGTTACGGAACTTTTTTGTTGCCGTGTAGTTGGAAACCATAGAGTCCACAGATCCACCACTCACACCCCAGTAAAGGCGAGGTTCCCCCAAACGTTTGATGTCCACATCGGAGTTGATGTCCGGCTGACCTATCATACCCACTCTGTAGCCCATTCGTTCAAGCATACGACCCACCATAGCCACACCGATAAAAGGAGAGTCTATGTAGGCATCACCGGAGACAAGGATCACATCACATTGATCCCAGCCCAGTGCATCCATTTCAGCTCTGGTAGTAGGTAAAAAATCTTTCTCTGTAAAATTTGGTTTGTGCGTTTTTTTTCTTAAACTCATTATATATCCATTTATCTTTGATGCTTGGAGATGTCATATTTGCTGGCAAGCGTGAGGAAAAACTCTTTAAGGGCAAATGCCATACCGCCATAGAGTGCTTTCATTTCATAACCTATGGCTGGTGTTTGGGCTACTTTTAGAAGTTCTTCAAGCTCCTCCATCGTAAAGTCTTTGCTTGCAAAGAGTGTTTCACTCTTTGCCTTTTCTATCATGGACTTTAGATAGGCTTCTCTACTTTTTTTCATATACTCATCATCCAGCTTTTGTCCGCCTGGAGTAGCTTGTATGAGAGGTTTGATGAGTTCATCGAACATGAGTGTCATTGCCTCTTTATTGTTAAGTTCTTTGTGTATCTTTTCTACCATGTCCCTGCGAACTGAGGAAGATTCATTATTTTCAACTGTTTTTATATAAGCTTCTACCTCTTTAGGATCAGTATCTGTAACACCACTTGCTGAAATAAATTGTAAAAACACTACACTTTTATAGGTTTGAAGTATCTGATCCATCTCATTTTCACTTAAATGTTTTTGCATGTACTCTTTAAAACGAATAGAGAGCATCTGCATATCATACGTCTCTTTTTCTTCAGAAGTATTGCTATCTGATGCTTGAAAATTGTTTTGCATTCTCGAGAACTGAGACTCAAGTGCAAGCAGTTCTTCTTCTGCATTGGAAATGCTAAGGTAACGCTCTACCTGTTCGGGTGTTGCAGAGAAAAGTAGTTGAGTAAAGAGTGTAAGTATTAATAATAGTTTCATAATCGCATTATAGCGAATTATTAAAAGGAAGTTGTGGTCGGTAAACCGACCCTACGAGAAAATACAATGTAGGGTCGATTCATCGACCATTGTTTAGCATGTTAAGATAATTTTTTACCATTAATAAGCACAGCAAAGAACCTCACAGCCCAAGCAATGAACATTAAAAGCCATACAGTTACAGAAATATCAAAAAGTACCATGAAATTCCATCCAAATGCTGCTACTAATGAGACCAATATCCGCATACCTACAACCACCTGTGTCCAGTAAAACAGCCTTATGGTCCACTTATCTGCTTGCATCATATTGCCTGAGTGTCCGATGGTCACACGGGTACCAAAACCTATAAGGATAGTAAAGACAAAACCAAGCATGAGGAGATGTATATCAAGCACCAAGAATGAGACTCCGGTTGCAAGTGATACGAAGTTTGTTAACCCACCCACTATAAAGGCTATAGGTACCCAGTAGAGCGCAGTGTGCAGTATCCAGAGCAGGGGGTTTGGATTTGGGAACTGTAGTTTCCATCGGAGAAGCTCTTTGCCTATCAAAACACCTATGAGAATATCAACGATGAATGAACTATTGGTATACACACCCTCCAACACTATATGAAGTAACAAGAGTGTAAAAAGAACTTTGAGTAAGTAGTCATTTCTGCCTGCCATAGAATGAGAGAAAAAAGGAACCATACGTTGTGCTACAGAAAAAGTAAGTAAAAAGAGAAAAAGATATGTAGATATTTCTATAGAGAGTCCCACCAACGGCATATAAAATAGTTCACCTATGATGAAGAACAGATGCGCCAATACACTAAATTTCATGGCTAGCAGTATCCAGTAGATATCATGTTTGTCTTCCATTGTAGTAGTGGTGTATATATTTTTTAGTATCAATGCCCCCATAACATGTCCGGTAAAGACCATGATCATCCCTATGCCCGAGAGAACAGGACTTGCGATGCTTCCAAGTAAAAATATTACTGAACCAAGATAATACAGACTAAATACAGACATATAGCTCTTTTTTTCTAAGACCGGGGTAGAAGCAAACCTGGGAAAGGTAGTAAATAAAAAGGCTAAAAATACAGGCGTAAAGAGTAAGTATGTCAGTCCATAAGCGTGAAAATTGGCAGGAGACATAGCAATATTCATGATGCCTTTATAGGAGAGTAGAAATACAAGCATGGCAACGATAGCATTGACAAATGCCAAAACGAAAAAGGGTTGATGGGGTTGAGAGAAGAAGTAATTATTTTCAGAATCTTCACTAAATTTCATATGCATAGTGTACCTTTTTTTAATCCAGATTTAATCTGTATAATCATAACAAAAGATACTAAAAAAAAGCTATAACCCCAAAGAGGGGTTACATAGGATTAGTTAAAATCAGGTTTTGGTGTTTTAGCTGTACTTTGTGGCAGCTGTGGATATGCTATTTCAGGTTTTCTTCCTTCCAATGCATTAAAGAAAGTAACAATTTTAGCTGCTTCCTCATCTGAGATCTTAATACCAAGTTGTGTACTTCCCATCTCTTTAACAGCTTCTGCAAGGCTCCAGATAACACCATTGTGGAAATATGGAGCGGTTTCTGTGATGTTTCTGAGTGTTGGTGTTTTAACCATACCTTTTGCATCACCTGCAAAGTCACCTACATTGGCAAATTTGTATTTTGCAGCAAGTTCAAACGGTTGCATTGTACCACCAAGAGCGATACCTGTATGACAGCTTGCACAGCCTTTGTCTATAAAGGTATTGAGACCTTCTTTTTCTGCATCTGTCAGTGCATCTTCTTTTCCATTGAGGAAATCATCAAATCTTGATGGAGTGACCAGTGTTCTTTCAAAGATACCGATAGTTGATGTGATCGTTTCAAAATCTATTTTTACATCCTTTCCATAAGCTGCTTTAAATTCTTCTATATATGCAGGGATAGAGTTGATTCGCTCTTCAACAAGTGATGGTGGAGCTGCCATCTCCGGTGCTGCCTGCATAGGGCCCTGTGCCTGATCTTCCAGGTGAGGACTTCTTCCATCCCAAAATTGTGCAGCAAAAAATACAGAGTTATACACAGTTGGTGAGTTCAAGTGATGTGGGTTTGGAGTCCACTGATGTCCCACTGCAGCAGGAACACCGTCTACACCACCAAGTCCAAGGTTATGGCACGTGTTACAAGAAATAATAGCACTTTTTGATAGTCTTGGTTCAAAGTAGAGCTTTTTACCAAGCTCAACTTTTTCAGGGCTTATAGTACCTTTAGGATCTGTAAGTTTTAAAAGCTCTGTTTGACTCTCAGGAATGGCAACAAGACCAGCTTTTTTTGCTTTTTCAGCTACTGAAGCAGCTCCCAATACAAACGAAGATGCTACTACTGAAGCAACAACCAATTTAGAAATTTTCATTATATTCTCCTCTTATAATTAATATAAGAAATTATACAATTGTAACTCTTAAAGGATAATAAATATTATCCTATTAAAACTATTTACTGATAAAAAATATTATATTTAAAAAATGAAGTTTTGCCAATATTCTCCTAGTGTTCATGAAACGCATACCTAATCCATACTACACACATTGTTATATCAATAAATGAAATTTTGATATAATATATATATTCTAATACAATAAAAAGAGTATGTCTGAAGGGAAAATAGATGGGAAAAGAGCCGATCGCCACTAAAAAGTTCAATCCTTTTGCCAATATATGGATCGTTATTATTCTAACGTTGCTTGGACTTGAACTGTTTTATTATGCCACAGAAGGAGAGAGTCAAACACTCACTTATAATCAGTTCAAAAACAGGGTTGAACAAAATCTCATCAAAGAGATCTGGATTGATAAAGACCAGGTTACGGCATCTGTAAAAGTAGAAATGAGTAGTAAGCCAACTTATTTGAAGACGACACTTCCTCCTTTTGAAGATAAAAACTTTTTAACGTTACTGGAAAAAAACCAAGTTGATATTCATGTTAAGTCTCAAAAAGAGTCAAATTTTTGGCTTATGTTTATTTTGTTGCTGCCGCTTTTCTTCTTTTTAGGATTTATACTTTATGGCTCACGTCGTATCAAAGAGCAGTTAGGCGGTATGGGTGGCGGTCCATTTGATTTTATGCGTTCCACTGCGAAAAAGTATAATAAGGAGGAGATATCTGTCACATTTGATGATGTAGCCGGTGTTGAAAACGCGAAAATAGAGCTTTATGAAGTCGTTGACTTTTTAAAAAATCCAGAAAAATATGAAAAGATAGGTGCCAAGATCCCCCGAGGTATTTTGCTAATGGGATCTCCAGGTACAGGTAAGACACTTTTGGCAAAAGCCGTAGCAGGGGAAGCAGAGGTGCCTTTCTTTTCTATCAGTGGTTCCGAATTTGTAGAGATGTTCGTAGGTGTAGGTGCAGCAAGGGTGCGTGATCTGTTTAAAAAGGCAAAAAGTGAAGCCCCAGCTATCATATTTATAGATGAGATCGACTCTGTAGGTCGAGCCAGAGGAGCTGGGATCGGTGGCGGTCATGATGAGAAAGAGCAAACCCTCAATCAGATCCTGGCTGAAATGGATGGTTTTGAGACAGATGAGCAGGTTGTGGTCCTTGCCGCCACCAATCGTCCTGATGTTTTGGACTTTGCACTGTTAAGACCTGGAAGATTTGATCGTAAAATAACACTGAGTTTGCCCGATGTCCATGCCAGAGTGAAGATCTTGAATATACATACTCGAAAAGTACGCGTGGACAATAGTGTCGATCTGGAAAAGGTAGCCAAAATGTGTATTGGTTTCAGTGGTGCTGACCTGGCGAACCTGGTTAATGAAGCAGCGATGCATGCTGCCAGAGAAAGCCAGGAAGAAGTTTCACAAAATGATCTTTTGTATGCCCGTGACCGTATTATTATGGGTGTGGAGCAGGAGTTTGTTTTGGATGAGGAAGATAAAAAAAGAGTGGCTATTCATGAGAGTGGTCATGTTTTGGCTGCACTGCTTTTAGAACATGCCGATCCTATAGAGAAAGTCAGTATCATACCCAGAGGACAGGCATTGGGTATGACAGAACAACTACCGTTAAAAGATATTAAAAATTTCCCTCAGGCATATTTGCTTGACAAGATAGGTGTCATGCTTGGAGGCAGAGTTGCTGAACTTACAATGCTGGGTGATCTCTCATCCGGTGCTGCCTCTGACCTTAAAGAAGCAACCAACCTGGCTACACATATGGTCAGCCACTGGGGTATGAGTGAGCTGCTTGGTCCGATCTATTACCAAAAAGGTGAAGAGCATGTCTTTTTGGGGCGTGAGATGGCAATGGCAAAAGATTTCAGTGAAGCGACTGCAAAGTTGATCGATGATGAAGTACGTCGTATCATCTCTGAAAAAGAGGAAGAGATGTTAAAACTCTTTAAAGCACATCAAAAAGAGATCGTTGCTCTTTCAGACAGGTTGGTAGAAAAAGAGATGATCTATGCAGATGAGATAAAATCTCTTACAAATCTTTAAATAACTCTTGTGTATCAAGTCTGTAAAAGAGTTTGAGTTCCTGATAAATATTGGGAAAATATACTTTGAATGCCTGTGGTGTTTCAAAAAAACGTTCACTGCATACAGCAAAGAATTCTGCTTCATTTTTTAACGCATAAGAGCCTAAAAGAGCAGATCTTTTAGTGATTTCTCCATTATTTAATTGATCTTTTAATGTATCAAAGGCTTTAGAGAAGACTTCAGACCAGATCTTATAGCGAGAACCTTCTAAAACAGGTGTACCATCTGCAAAGTCATCTTCAAAGTCCAACTCATGGGCAAACTCATGGATAATGACATTCTCTTTTTGTTGCTGCGCTATGTTATGTTTTATATCTTTCCATGAGATCACCACAGTGCCGTTGGCAGATTGTCCTTCAAGTATGGATATTTCATCATGGTAAATGCCACTGCTTGTATGACTGTTATTGACAATAAAGTGCTCAGGATAGACAATGACTGTACTGACATGGTCTTTCTCTCCCAGTTCAAACCCAAGTCTCATCAAGCAGGCATAAAATGAAGTGATGACTTTGATCTCATCGTTGATGTTCATCTTTACTCCCACAAACTCTTTTTGATCTATAAAGAGTAGGATCAAAAGATGGATCTTCTCTTTATGTGTTGGTGATAGAACTTTGTATTGGTGTATGTTTTGAAGTATGCTTTCGTACGATTTTGGAAAGGGTGTGGATCTGAGTCTTTTATATCGCCACATGCGACGAAAATATCCCACACTCTGCCAAAAAAGAAAGAGTCCCACAAAGGTAAAAAGAAGTTGTATCAGTAGAAGATAATAGTTCATGTGGATAGATGCCTTGATTTTAGATAGTACATCATAGCAAAAGATGGGTAAAAACCTAAATGTATTGAATTTTTTCACTATACTAAGATTAAGTATCTATCTTTTAATGATGATAGAACTATTTGTTGAATATAGTTAGAATATTTGAAGTAATGAGAAGTTCATTTTATTGAATAATATTTAATCATTAAGTTATTTTGAGATATCATTAAAATATAGTGTATTCAAAAAGCTTTGGAGACATACTGTAGCTAACCAAAATCAGGAAGGTTAAGAATGAAAAATTTATCATTGATAGCAGCTGTTGTACTTGTCTCTTCAGTAGCAAGTTGGGGGAATGGATATGCGATAACAGCTCAATCGGTACGTTCATATGCGTTGAATAACTCATATATTGCTTATACAGATGGAGCTGATACTGCATACTTTAACCCTGCAAACATGGTTTGGCTTGATGAAGGTTCAAAAATGGAGCTGGGTGCATCGTATATCAATAGTACTGATACCAAATTTGTCGGTACGGTAGGGGGCATGGTTGCTTCGGCTAATTCAAAGGCAGATAAAACGGCTCTTCCGTTCATACATTATGTATCACCCAAGTTTGAAAAGTGGCGTTTTGGACTATCTGTTGTAGAGCCTGCAGGAATAGCAAAACGCTGGAACTCACCAATTCAAATGATCACAGCAGAGGAGACCTACCTGGGTGTGATTGAGCTTAATCCTTCTTTGTCATATGAGTTCAACTCTCAACTGGCTTTGGGACTGGGGATACGTATCCAGTATGCCATGGCAGAGTTTAAAGCACAGCTTCCTTCTGGGATGCATCCTGTTTTGACACAGGGATACCGTCAAGATATGGATGGAGATGATGTTGCAGTTGGTTTTAACATAGCACTTACATACAAACCGACTGATTCACTTTCTCTTGCAGCAGTCTACCGCACTGAGATAGAACTTGATATCGAAGGGGAAGGAAGTGGCTATACGACCAACCCATTAAGTGGACTTGCATACCCTTTTGAAGGTGCCCATGGAAGTGTTACACTTCATACACCTGCTGTGCTTACCTTAGCAGCTTCAAAAGAATATGACAAAATGATCTTGAACTTTGTTTATGAGCGTATGTTTTGGTCAGTCAACAAAGAATTGGATCTAGATTTTTATGATTTTTTGATCGAGGGTACATTAGGACAGACTCGACCGCAGAAGTGGAAAGATAATAACAGCTACAGGTTTGGAGCAAGTTATCAGTACAACAATGAATTAAAATTGATGGGTGGTATTTCTTTTGAAGAGACACCGATACCTGCGAGGACACTTGGATTTGATCTTCCTGATGCCGATCTTTGGTGGATGTCTGCCGGATTTACTTATGAATTCAATCCCGATATGGAGTTTGGGCTTGCCTATAGTTACGGAAAATATGATGAACGTACTATTGAACTTTCAGATACTAATGTAAACGGTATTGTCGGTGAGTTCAGCGATACTTCATTTCATACTTTGACAGCCTCACTTACGTACAACTTTTAAGAGAGTAGAAAGTGTACCTGCATTATCTCTGTATTTGATACGGAGATAAGCAATAGAGAAAAGAAGGCTTAGCTTCTGCCACCCTGGCCACCGTTACGGCTGTCACGTCCACCGCCGCTACGACCACTACGGTCACCACCGCCAGAACGTCCGTTACGACCATGTCTACTACGACCACCGCCGCCTCCGCCACTTCTGTTACCACGGTAACCACCACGATTACGGCCACCACCGCCTCCGCCTCTGTTTTGCATTGCTCTTTCGATAAGAAGTTCTATCTCTTCAAGACCAAGACCGATACTGTCTTTACCTTTTACTGAAATTTCACTTTGTACCAAAGAAGCAAGAAGATGGGCAATAGTCACGATGTCAAGATCATGTTGAAGTGTTTTTACCAACTCTATAGCTTTGTCAGTCACTTTTGTTTCAGCGATCTTAGCAATAAGTTCATCTGCTCGGTTGTTTTGTACTTCCATACGGGTAGGGATCACTTGTGTTGTCATCTTCGTACCAACATCTTTTTCAATACGTTTAATAGTTCTAAGCTCATTAGGACTTACAAGAGTGATAGCCTCACCAGACTTACCAGCACGACCTGTACGACCGATACGGTGAACATAAGACTCAGAGTCAAAAGGGATGTGGTAGTTAAATACGTGTGTTACATCGTTTACATCAAGACCACGAGCTGCAACGTCTGTTGCGATAAAGATATCTATACCGCCACTTTTAAATGCGCGTATGGTTACTTCTCTTTGCTTTTGCTCCATATCTCCATGAAGACCAGAAACTTTGAACCCTTGTGCAGTCATGTGCGCAACAAGTCTATCAACTTCTTTTTTCATACGACAGAAAATAATACATTTTTCCGGGTTTTTATAGTCGATGAGTCTTACAAGTGCATCATCTCTTTCTCTTTCTTGTACTACATAGTAAAGTTGTGTAATTTTTGTGTTTGTTTTCTCAGACTTAGTAATAGAAACAGTTTTAGGTGTTTTCAAAATTTGTTCTGCAAGTTTTCTAATAGCATTAGGCATAGTTGCAGAGAACATAAGTGTTTGTCTTTCTTTAGGAAGGAAAGTAAAGATGTTTTTTATTTCGTCTAGGAAACCCATGTCAAGCATTTCATCTGCTTCATCAAGTACAACAAAACTAGGGTTAATTTTGATTTTACCAGACATAAGAAGATCTTGAAGTCTACCTGGCGTTGCGACTACGATAGAAGCTTGTTTGATACGGTCTATCTGTTTACCATACGGTGTACCACCATATACAGTAGCAGTTTTAAGACCGGATTTCTGACCAAAACGGAAAAGCTCATCAGATACCTGCATTGCAAGCTCACGTGTAGGAACGATAACAAGTCCTTCTACAGAACCGTCAGCTTTCATCATACTCATGATAGGAAGACCAAAGGCAGCAGTTTTACCTGTACCTGTCTGTGCTTGTGCGATAATATCGTGACCTTCTAATACTAAAGGTATAGCGTCTTTTTGAACCGGGCTTGGCTCTGTGAATCCTGCGTCTGTTACAGCCGCTTGAATAGTGTCTTTGAGGTTAAAATCAGTAAATTTCATATATTGTTTTCTTTATGTTGTTATTATGGTGGGGTGGTAAGGTCTTGGCGATAGAACGGTTCTAAAGTTACAAGCATATTATCTGGCACTCAATGCCGATAGCCCCCATCGCTTATGCGAAAGTGGGGTGCACCCTGTTTTATGCAACTTGATACCAAACTATCACACGTCAATGCGTGGAAAAAATAGGAGATACACTTCATGTATCTAAAAAAGGAGTTTGATACTCTCTTGCAGAAAAGTTCGGAATTATAGCAGAATTATTTGGGAAAAGCTAGGGCAGGGGTTAATATAATTTATCAAAACATGAAAATATGATATATTTTCTCAGAAAAAGCGTTATAATAGAAAATAGATACATCTCTAAAAAGGCAGGTACTATTATGAAAATTATAAAATATTTATGGTTATGGATGCTCTTTGCCACTTTTCCTCTACATCTTTCCTCAGCCCCAAAAGTAGAAAACAGCAGTACAAAAATAGCGGTGATCTTTAACACACTCTGTGCGAAGTGTCATGAGGGTGAATGTAGTGGAAGACTGAGTTTTGATACGGGGAGCAAAGCAGCAAACAGCCATATAAGGCGCTATGCAGGCGATACAAATATTTCCAAGGGTGAGACAGAAGAGTTCTTTAGTCTCTTAAACCATATGAAAAAAGAGTGTGAATTGTGGATGCCGGATAATGGAGAGTGGAAACCAGAGAGTCTTTCACACTTTGCTCTGCCTTCAGCTAAAGGCTATTTTATCCCTCTGGGGCTTCTAAAAGAGGGTAAGTATCACCTTGAGATCAAGATAAAAGATGATATTCACTTTAGGGTTGAAGTACTCTCAGATCATTTTGACCATTTTCTTGACAAATCGGCTTGTCCTGATGGAAAAAAGGAGACACTTCAATTTACGATAGATAAATCAGTCAATATTTTTTTGCGTATTCAAAGCAGAAAACCTTTGCAGATCATTGCTTTGAAGGTTTGCAGATCATTGATCTGAAGGTTAAAAAGGATAACCAGGAGCTTACTTAAAATAGTCTGAATTATTACAATAACAAATGAATTATTATTGTAAGTAAACTATGGTAAAATAATATTAGACTGTAAAAATCTATTGCGGTGGAAAGGTGAATCATTATGCGAAATATGAAGTTTTTCATACTATTTGCACTTTTACTCTTTATAGCGATAGGGTATAAAACCTATGAAGAATACCACCGGATCCAGGATACCCAGAAACTTATTGTCCTAAATGAGAGTCGATCCCTTGCAGAATTTATCTCTGCTTTTCGCCAAACCTATCAAAATGTTTTTCTCCTTTACCATATTGAGGTTGATGAGAATACGATCAACTTGCTTCCTGTCAAAAGCATTTCAGAAATAAGTGATCGTTTTTCATCAAGTGTTCAAGGTGATGTTGTCATACGTACTGTGTCTGACCGTCCTCGAAATGCAGACAATATGGCAGATGATTTTGAACTGGAGATGATCCAGTATTTTAAAGATAACCCTGAAGAGACAGACAAATTTATACAAAAAGAGGATGTATATTATTATACAAAGCCTCTGTTGATCCAACAATCTTGTCTTCGCTGCCATGGTAAACGTGAGGATGCTATACCAAGTATCCGTGATAAGTATGAAAATGCGTATGATTATAAACTTGGTGAAATACGGGGATTGTTAAATATAAAAATCAAAGAACGTGACTTTTTTGCTGCAATGTACTATGATTTTGCAGAAACCCTTATCAGTGCCATCTTGCTCTATATTATTTTCTTACTTATTATCTATATATTGATCAAAAAAATGCGTGCAAAAGAGGAACAATACACCAAACAACTTGAAACAGATATAGCAACAAAAACCTATGAGATAAAAAAGCAAAAAGATATTTTATTTGATCAGGCGCATCATGATGCTTTGACAGGTTTGCCTAATCGTATTCTTTTCAATGATAGATTGGAACATGGGATCGAACAGGCAAAACGGCATAAGACAGAAATAGCACTCTTTTTTATTGATCTTGACCATTTTAAACAGATAAATGACTCTTTAGGTCATCAAGTTGGTGATAAAATGCTTGTAGCAGTAACAGAGCGATTAAAAGCTAAAATTCGTAAAGAAGACACTCTGGCTCGTCTAGGGGGTGATGAATTTACTATTATTATAGAAGATATGAAAGAGATACAAGATGTATCACACTTAGCCCAAAAGATCCTGGAGGTCTTAAGACAACCCGTTCATATTGAAGGTCATACACTCTACATCTCCTGCAGTATTGGTATCAGTCTCTATCCTCAAGACGATATAGATGCAAATAATCTTATTAAATATGCTGATGCCGCTATGTATAAAGCAAAAGAGGAAGGGCGAAATAATTTTCAGTTCTACTCCTCTGAAATGACTGCATTGGCATTGGAACGTGTTGTTATGGAGACAAATCTACGTCAGGCTCTGAAAAAAGAGGAGTTTCTTATTTATTATCAAACACAAGTAGATGCTAATTCCGGGAAAGTGACAGGGGTGGAGGCTTTGATACGTTGGCAGCATCCTATTTTGGGATTGATATCACCTATGAAATTTATTTCTTTGGCGGAAGAGACAGGTTTGATCGTTGAGATGGATCGATGGGTAATGAAGACAGCGATGAAGCAGGTGACTAAATGGTATCAAGAAGGATTAGCACCTGGTGTGCTTGCAATTAACCTTTCAATGAGAGAATTAAGGAGTAATGATTTTATAGAGATACTTCAAAAGAGTATGGCAGCTATTGGTTTTAAGCCTGAGTGGTTGGAATTGGAGGTTACAGAGGGACAAGTGATGATAAACCCTGAAGAAGCAATTATTAAACTTGAGCAGATCAGTCATATGGGTATCAATATCGTAATTGATGATTTTGGTACCGGATATTCTTCATTGGCATATTTAAAGCGATTACCTGTTGACAAACTCAAAATCGATCAATCTTTTGTGAAGGGTGTCCCTGATGATAAAGAGGATGTTGCTATTGTAAAAGCAATTATCGCACTTGCAAAGAGTCTTGGTCTTGATCTTATTGCAGAAGGTGTAGAGACGGATGCTCAAAAAGAGTTTCTTGTAGAGTGTGGATGTGAGAATCTACAGGGCTTTTACTATTGTAAACCAATGGCTGCGGACGAGATGGAAAAAAAATGTTTGAGAAATTTGTGGTAGAGACCTTATAAGGTTACGGTAATTTTACAATAACCCCATCGCGAGTTTCGCTTCATCACTCATACTGTCTTGTCCCCATGGTGGATCAAAGACGATGTCTACATCTATATTTTCCAAGCCACTTTGTCTACTAACGATACTTTTAACCAAGTCAACAATGACATTGGAAAATGAACAGGTAGCAGAGGTGAGGGTCATGGTGATTTTACACATTTTAAGCATAGAGACATCATTTGTCCAGCACTTAATTTCATAAATGAGCCCTAGGTCATAGATGTTTACAGGAAGTTCCGGATCATAGATGAGTTTGAGGTGCTCTACTATTTTCTCTTCCATCTCTGTGTCAGAGGGTTGTTTATCTATGAAGGCTTGTCGTTCTGCAGCCATCTTTGCATCGATATGTGCTTGAGTAGTTGTTTTTGGGAACTTCTCTTCATAGGCTTTTAACTCTTCAGAAGTTGTAGGTACATCGTCTATTTGTATGTTATTAATATCCATTTTATGCTCCTTGTGCTTTGCATATTTGTGCATAGGCATACACTTTGTTTAAAAAGGCTTCCAAACTTTGTTGACGTACCGGAGAGAGGAGTTCTACTACTCCCATGTCATGAAGTTTGGCTGGATCAAAAGCTAAAATCTCATCAGGGGTACGGTCACCAAAAATGTCAAGTAAAAGGGTTAACATACCCTTTGCCATTTCAGATGTACCTTCTCCACGCAAGATAAGTTTACCACCTTTACATTCACCCATAAGCCACGCAGCAGACGCACAGCCTTCTACAAAAGTTGCATCATTTTTTTCTTCTTCAGGTAGAGTAGTGTGTTTCTTGCCTAGATCGAAGATGTATTCTATTTTATCATTTGCATCAGGGAAGAGGTTGAAGTCTTCTTTGTAGTGTGCTACTGTTTCTTCCATATTCATTTTTTGCTCCTGTAGGGTATTGTCTCCCGACAACACCAATGGTTTAGATTAAAAGGTGTTGTGTCCTCACAACACCCTACATATTTAATTTGTATGTCCCGCATAAAACACCTTTTCAAATGCAGCTTTTACACGTTCTTGGTGTCTGCTGTCTTTCACGGTTTCTATGAGCGTGTTGGCAAAGGCAATAACAAGCATCTTTCTGGCTTCCACATAACTAATACCACGACTTTGAAGGTAAAAAAGCTGTTTTGCATCCAATTGCCCTGTGGTTGCCCCATGACTTGCTTCAAGCTCATCTATATATATTTCAAGCTGTGGTTTGGCTGCCATATACGCTTCTTCATGAAGCAAGATGGCTTTTGAGTTTTGCTCTGCTTTGGTGTATTTAGCTGAATGCTCCACTCTAATGAGTGCATCAAATATCCCTCTGGCTTTGCCATCTAAAATGTTTTTCGCCTCCTGTTTAGAAGTAGAGTGCTCACCTTTATGGAGTATCTGTGAGACCGTACCACGTTTAGAGTCTTCATTGAGGTAGAGCAAGTGTCCCGCATCGACATGTGCGTAGGCATCTAAGTCAACTTTCAGTAGTTGAAGTGCTTGGTCTCCTCCTAAGTCAAAACTTTTTAACAAAGCATGGGCATTTTTTGATACATTGACTTTATGTGAAGCTACCATGCTGTAATGATTATCTTGCATACTTTGCATTTTAACTACTCTGAGTGAAGAGTCTTGTGCGATATGTATGTCATAGCCGTAGAGTACAAGAGTGTTTTCTATATCCTCAGCCACAAAGTTTTCATAAATGGTTGCATGGCGATTGGCTTGATTATAAAGCACTATACGGTAAGAGATGAGACTGTCACTCTGTGTATAGCGATGTTCAATCTCAAGTTCTGCATCGCCGTCTACCTCTATTTTAATAGTAACAGGAGAGAGTAGATGGCCAAGGTAATAGAGAGGATCAAAATGTTCCATATCTATCTGTTCACGTGCTTCATAGTAGATGCGTAGTCCTTTAGGTGCAGAGACTACCACACCATCGACTATCTCTATCTTCTCACCTTCCACTATGGTTCTAGGAAGGATTGTAGGTGTGTTGTACTCAGGTTCAAAGAGTTTTTCCACATCAAAATAACGGTACTCTTCACTCTTTTTACTTGGCAGTCCCAGTGAGACAAACTTTTCAAGTAGAGCCTCTCTTCCTTTCACATCCAAGAGACTTGCAAGTTCTTGTGCAGTTGTATTTTTCAAGGTTGAAAGTTTCATTATTCTTCCTCTATAGAGTCATAACCATGTTCTTCAAGCTGTGCCACTAACTCAGGCCCGGCAGTTTTTATGATGCGTCCGTCTTTAAGTACATGGATATAGTCAGGCTCAATGTAGTCCAAGATACGAGAGTAGTGCGTGATAACAAGGAAAGAACGCTTGCCGTCTTTCATCTTGTTAATTCCCTCGGATACAGCTCTCAGTGCATCGATGTCCAGTCCAGAGTCTATCTCGTCCAGTATGATGACTTCAGGCTCGAGTATGAGCATTTGAAGTATCTCGTTACGCTTTTTTTCTCCACCGGAAAAGCCTTCATTGAGTGAACGGCTTATCATGTCTGACTTCATACCTAGCATCTCTAAGTGGCCTTTCATCAGACGTAAGAACTCTGCAGCGTTGAGTTCTTCTTTTCCTTCGTGTTTACGTTTTGCATTGAGTGCTGTTCTAAGGAAGTAGGCATTATTTACTCCGGGTATCTCTACAGGGTGCTGAAAGGAAAGGAAGATGCCCTCTAAGGCTCTCTCTTCTGCATCCATCTCTTTGATGCTCTTGCCTTTGTAGATGATGTCTCCACCCGTAAGTACTACATCATAGTGACCCACTAGCGCTTTAGAGAGTGTAGATTTACCTGCACCGTTTGGTCCCATGATGGCATGTACTTTTCCAGGTTCTAATTGTAGGTTTAACCCTTTAAGTATCTCTTTGTCGCCTATTGTTGCTTGTAAATTTTCTATCGTCATAATGCTTTTGGTACTCATCCTACACTTCCTTCTAATGTTAATTCTAATAATGCTTTTGCTTCCACCGCGTACTCCATAGGGAGTTGGCTAAAGACTTGTTTACAAAAACCGTGGACTATCATAGAGACGGCATCTTCTTCGTTGATACCTCTTTGACGTAAGTAAAAGAGTTGTTCATCACTTATTTTTGATGTAGTTGCTTCGTGCTCTACTTGCCCTTGTGTGTCCTTAGACTCTAAGTAAGGGAAGGTATGTGCGCCACAATTTGACCCAATAAGCAGTGAATCACACTCAGAGTAGTTTCTAGACCCTGTAGCGTTTGCTCCTATCTTGACTAAACCTCTGTAGGTATTTTGTCCCTTCATCGCAGAGATACCCTTAGAGATGATGGTAGAAGAGGTATTTTTACCTATGTGTATCATCTTTGTACCTGTGTCAGCTTGTTGGGCCAGGGTAGTGACAGCTACTGAGTAGAATTCACCCACAGAATTGTCACCTTTTAAGATACAGCTAGGGTACTTCCATGTAATGGCAGACCCGGTCTCCACCTGTGTCCATGAGACTTTAGAGTTATCACCTTTACAGATGGCTCTTTTGGTTACAAAGTTGTAGATACCACCTTTACCATTCTCATCACCGGGGTACCAGTTTTGTATAGTCGAGTATTTGATCTCTGCATCTTTTAAGATGACAAGTTCAACGACAGCAGCATGGAGTTGATGCTCATCACGTGTAGGGGCAGAACAGCCTTCATTGTAAGAGACATATGAACCTTCATCCGCTATGATGAGTGTACGTTCAAACTGTCCTGTGTTCATGGCATTGATTCTAAAATAGGTACTAAGCTCCATCGGACAACGTACCCCTTTTGGGATGTACACGAAAGTACCATCAGTAAATACTGCTGAGTTTAGTGCAGCAAAGTAGTTGTCTGCCATAGGTACGACAGAGAACATGTACTTTTTGACAAGCTCAGGGTGTTCTTTTATAGCATCTGAAATGGAACAAAAGATAACCCCGTGCTTTTCAAGCTCTTCAGAGTAAGTCGTTTTCACAGAGACGGAGTCTACCACGGCATCGACTGCTACTTTTACCCCTGCAAGCTGTTTTTGCTCTTCTAAAGAGATACCAAGCTTCTCATAGGCTTCTAAAATCTTAGGATCAACCTCATCTAAACTGTCTATACCTTCTTTTGGTGCTGCATAGTAAGATATAGACTGATAATCTATAGGTTCATACTCTAATTTAGCCCAGTGTGGTTCAGTCATTGTTTGCCATTTTTCAAAAGCTTTTAACCGAAGTTCCAGCATCCACTCAGGTTCTTCTTTTTTCTTCGAAATGAATGCAATGGTACTTTCATCTAACCCTGGTGGTACAGTTTCAGTTTCGATATCTATCTCAAAACCGAGTGAATACTCACCTGAGACAGCTTTATCTAATCCTTCGTTTGCCATTTAGTATCCTTTGCCAGTTAATATCCTTAATTCGGATAAATTTAGTCTTATTTAATTTATAGCACAAAAATGCCTGTTGGTCAAGGGTATAAATCAAGATTTTCATAAATTATCTTATCTTTCTCTTCTTCTGATGATAATTATACACTTTTTGTGTACTACTATTGTTTTCATCTTCATACATTCATTTTAGATACAGTCTGTGCACTATACGTGTAATAAAATTCACTCAATACAGCTCAAATATCTCTTGCAGTTTTCTAAGGTTATGAGAGAGGCTGAAAAGTGCTTCTTTTTCATCTTCTCTGAAATGCTCTTCAAAAGTAACAGACTCAGCCTGATAAAAAATACCGATCGGGATGGGATCATTTTCCAGTGCTTTTTGCATCGCTGAAGAGAGATTGCTGCTGTCATAAGTAATCTCCAGTTCATAGGTATTGGATTTGAACCATTTATAGGTGTTGACTTTGTTAAAGACCACACAGGGCTGAAAAATGTCCACTAAGGCATACCCTTTGTGTAAAAATGCCTCTTTGAGCACAGTTTTGGCATGGGAATAATTGCCGATATTGACACGTGATACAAATCCGGCCTTTAGTGCCAAAGCAACGGAGATGGGGTTAAAGGGTTCGTTTGTTACACCTTTTATCTGCACAGGGGTTTGAAAGCCTTTTTGGCTTGTGGGAGAGGCTTGTCCTTTGGTAAGACCGTAAACCATATTGTTGTGTACGATATGGACGATATCAGGATTTCGTCTGACAGTATGCAAAAAATGGTTGCCCCCTTCACCATACATATCTCCATCACCCCCTTCGGCGATGACAATAAGTTCAGGGTTGGAAACCTTAAGTGCTGTAGCTATGGGAAGTGCCCGTCCATGGAGCCCGCAAAACATATGCGTATCGATGTAGTATGGTGTTTTGGCAGCTTGCCCGATACCTGAGACGATTACTGTCTGTTTAGACTCAATCTCAAGTTCTGTCAGGACTTCCTTTAGCAGTTTCAAAATGCTGAAGTTCCCGCATCCTTTACACCAGGCATTGTCTATATCAAGTCTGTCAAGTGGATGGTTCATGCTAACTCATTTATGACTTTAAGTAGCTTTTCTTTCAAAAGGTCTGCAAAAAAAGCAAAGCCATTGGCTTGAAGAATACGATGATCGATCTTAATACCATGGCTTTTCAAAATATCAGCAAACGCTCCAGTAACATTGTTCTCAATGATGATATTTATCTTGGTTTGTTTAAGTATCTCAATACTCTGTGGATCGAGTGGATGCACCCAGACAAAATGTATCTGAAAGAGACGAGGATCATCCAGTCCTTTAAGTGCTTCCATGATGGCAGCTTTCGTAGAACCCCATCCAATGACAGCAATGCTTCCTTGACCCAATACTTCAGGACTATGGGCTTCAGAAGTAACAAGTGCGATCTTCTGTTTTCGTTTCTCTACCATCTTTTCACGTACTTGGTAACTTTCTGTGATCTGACCACGTTCATCATGCTCATCACTGGTAGAGACTACTATCCCTGTTCCAAGACCCGGAACACCTCTGGGTGTGATACCACTGTCGCTGAATTTGTAGCGATCGTACGAGGCATCGGTAGGCTGGATATAGCGTCGCTGTTCATAGTCAGAAAAATCAACTTTTCCCAACATACCCATAGTGTCCGCCAGATATTGATCACTAAGCACAATAACCGGCATTTGGTACCTGTCTGCCAGTTCAAAAGCAAGATATCCATAGTCGATACACTCCTGCAGACTTCCTGGTGCCAGAATGATACGTCCGAAATATCCATGTCCGCTGTGGATGGCAAGATCAAGGTCTCCCTGTTCACTTCGTGTAGGAAGTCCAGTAGCTGGTCCAGGACGTTGTGCCAGGTAGATGACGGCAGGGGTTTCACTCATGCCGGAAAGACTGATGGCTTCACTCATCAAGGCAAATCCACCCCCGGAAGTAGAAGTCATAGCACGTGCTCCGCCAAACCACCCACCCAGTACCATATTGAGTGATGCGATCTCATCTTCACTCTGTTCAATCAGCAGGGTAAAGTCTCCGGACATCGAAGCCATAAAATTCAGTACACCCGTAGATGGGGACATAGGATATGCCGTTATCATATTGCATCCTCCTGTTAAAAAACCAAATCCAGCCGCTGAGGAGCCATCCATCAAATGAAAAGAGTTGATGAGGCCTGATATAGGTTCAGGGAGTTTTGGAAGAGGTAGGCTTTGTAAACTCTTGCTATAGAGACTTCCTTCCTGTATGGATGCTTCATTCTCTTCTTGATTCTGCTTTCCAAACAAAATTGTCATACTTTGCGATAACATGTCAGAGTTAAGTTCCAGCATCTCAAACAGCATACCTGCGACATAACTGTTTGCATAACGTGTATTTCCAAGTTTTTTAGCGGTTTTCATCATGGGCATGACTGTGATATATATCTGCACATCTATGACACTTTCATCAGCCAGGACAATGGTCTGGTCTGTGAGCCGTTCTTTTGCATGTGATAGAGCATCTGCATCAAGTGCTATGAACAGATCTACATACCAACAAGGTGCCTGTATGGGTCGATTAGAGATACGAAGCAGTATTGTATTGCTGCCGCCACGTACTCTGGACATATACTCGTTGGTAGAAAATACAAAATAACCGCTTCGCCTGAACGCATCACTTAAAAGCTTCTCCAGTGTCTTTATCCCCGTACCTGCAGCGCCTCCTATGAGAATAGAAATGCTCTGGGTATCGGCATATTCTTCTTCCTTGTATCTTGGAAGAGATACGGGTGACTGAGAGATCGTTGCCTGAAATGGGATTTTTATCTTTTTCATAAAGACTCCTTGTTTAACCAGGTGATCTTGCCACCATAAATAGGCCACAACAACTACAATCTCCTTTTAGAGAAGATATTTAGTGATTGCTGTTATTGTCTTTTACTTTTTATTCTTTGTAATTTGGGTGTTTGAAATAGATATTACACCAACCCTCCGGATCAATGCTTCCTTCAACGGTTTTACACTCATTTGTCTCAGGAATGAAGTGTAGACACGATTTACATGATTTACCATCTTTTGGTGTTGCCTGGTATTTGACAATCTCTTTTGCTGTTTTTGCATATAAAGGTACAGAGTAAAAACTAGCCAGACCTAGTACAGACATGTATTTAAAAAAACTTCTTCTTGATTTTCTTTCTTGCATTTTATTCTCCTTTAAGTGTTAGAATGTTCAGTTCGTTCTACGCTGTCTACATAGTCACAGAGTTCACTATTGTCATTACACGGATCTATGAACCCATGTCCTGACTCAGTGTATGCTTCGAGGTTTTGTGAAACAAAATCCCAATTAACAAGTCCCCACCATTTTTCAAGATAGTCAGCTCTTGCATTTCTGTAGTCTATATAGTAAGCATGTTCCCAGACATCACAGGTCAGTAAAGGTGTATTTCCAGATAGAAGAGGGTTACCTGCATTGGAGAATGATTCCAGTATCAAGCTTCCTGCTTTGTCTATGCTTAGCCATACCCACCCTGAACCAAATAAACCAACAGCAGTCTCTAAAAAAACTTCTTTAAACTCTTCAACAGAACCAAAGTTTAAGTCGAGTAATTTAACCAACTTTTGGGAAGGAGTACTTGTTTTACTATTCATTCCATTAAAATAAAAATTATGGTTATAGACTTGTGCAGCATTGTTAAAGATACCACCGTCAGCTGTTTGAATGATCTTTGCAAGTTTCACATCTTCATACTCAGTACCTTTTATCAGTGTATTGAGTTTGTTGATATATCCGGCATGGTGTTTCCCATGGTGGTACTGTAATGTCTCTTTGGAGATATAAGGTTCCAAAGCATTTTCATCAAAGGGTAAATTCATTAATGTATGTGTCATCATAAATCCTTTTTTAAGAGCAAATATTCTTGTACTATATTAGATAAAGTATGTGTAGTATGTGTGTAGTGTTTTAGATAGGTTTATATATCGGTGAGCTCTAATATCTTAGCGTATCTCCTACATGTAAAAGACCACTTTGAATGATGACAGCTCTGTATCCACCGATGTACTTCAGTCCGGTCATCATATCTACCTCTAAAAGTCTGGAGAGATACCGGCAGGGAGGGCAGGTACGTACGATGCGAAACCGGGCCGTACCGATGCTAAATACTTTATTTTCCAAAAGTAAAGGATCAAAATCTTTAATGATAAGATTTCTACGTAGGTCAAGAAAGTCCAGAGAAGTATTTAACCTGGTATTACACTCTTCAAGTGCTTCATAAGGGAGTATGCTTATCTCTCTGACATCTTGTGAGAGTTGGGGTTTGTTGAAGGTGCCTTGTTTATAGAAGTAACGGTCACCCTCCAAGCCTTTTTCTTTTACAGCGTTGATATGTGTCACATAATGTAAAGGTTCTTTGGCTTTTTCCCCGATGATGATGGCATGAAGTGTCATAGTGTTGATAGGTAAGTTATTTAACCACTAAAATAGGTAATAAGCCAAAATAAGACAGAGTTCCAAAAGCTTGATCAATATTGATATCAGGTTTAATTTCTAAAATTATTTTTCTAATACTCTCTTCATCTAAATCCCCTAGGAATTCCCCTTCACCATGGTCTTCTTTGTATAATTTAACTAAAAGATGGGTTTCTTTTTCCTCTTTATATTGCCATATGGTCATACCTTGCTTCCTTGTAAATAATGATAGGAATTTTAGCCAATATTTAGTAGAACTGACCTTGGTCAAAGTATAAATTATTTTATGTATGTATAATATTGATAAAATAACCCTCTAAATGGAGAAACCGTGAAAAAATCATTTTTAGCATTAGGCATCATACTAACTTTGAGCCAGTGGAGTTTTGCTGAAGGACAACAAGTACAAACTAAAGAATTTCCTCAAGAGGAAATGAAAAAACAAAACAGAGAGATAGTAAAATTATCAAGTGAAGAGATCTCAAAAACGTTACCGCAGACGGTTGACAAATATACAACACTTACAACTGTAGAAGGTAAAGACACTACACTCATCTATACTTTTGAGATAAACACAGGTGCAAAGAGTGATGAAGCTGTGAAGAAAGAAGACAGAACACGTATGCAAAAAGCAGTAACTACGGGTATCTGCCAATCTGCAAAAAGATTTATAGACGCACAGATCAATATCTCTTACATTTACATCAGCGCAAAAAGCAAAACAGAACTGTTTCGCTTTGATGTGACACAAGCAGACTGTCCTGTGGATAATAGATAAGAAGAGTAGAAAATATATAGATTAATAAGGGGAAAATCAGAATAAGTTTCATTTTGTCATATTTTTGGCACATTTGCATGTTATAATAAAATCTATAATTAGTGTTTTATAATATTATCATGAATGAAAGAAATTAAGCGATGACAAGTGTCAATACATACTATACAAATAAAGAAGAATTAGAATCATTTATCAATGATGAGAAGATTAAAAACTCTTCCTCCCTTTTAATACAGGTTTTTTCTGCCTTTAATGATAAAACCTTCATATCAACTCTACTGTCAGAATTAACTCTGTTACTATCTGATGCTGTGATCATCGGGAGTACCACTGATGGTGAGATCATGGATGGAAAGGTAACATCAGGTAAAGTCGTTTTGGGTTTTACCCAGTTTGAACATACTACACTTAAAGCAGCCGCCATAGAACATAAGATCAATGGATATTATAGTGGTCAATATTTGGCAAAAGAGTTGATCGGTGATGATACTAAATTACTTATTGCATTTGCAGATGGTTTGCATACGAATGGGGAAGAGTTTTTAAATGGTATTGATTCTGTTAATAATGAAGTTATTGTTGCTGGAGGTCATGCCGGAGATGGCTTTGAATTTGTAAAAACTTTTGTTTTTACAAAAGAGCATATTCTTGAACAAGGTGTTGTTGCTGTTACTCTGAACAGCAGGCACTTACATGTACATACGGATTATAGCTTTAACTGGCACCCCATAGGCAATGAGCTTGCTATTACTAAAGCTGAAGGTAATCGTGTTTATACTATTGATGGGAAAAGTGCTGTAGATACGTATGCCCATTATCTTGGTGAGGCTATCGCTAAAGGTTTACCTAGTATCGGGATAGAGTTTCCACTGATCGTGAATCGTAATGGTTTAAATATTGCACGGGCAACGATGTCAAAAGAGGATGATGGATCATTGATCGTAGCAGGTAATTTATATACTGGTGAGAAAGTCCGGATCGGCTTTGGTGACAGTAAAGATATAATAAAAGCATCACAAAAGATCGTTGAAAGTACTTCACAAAAGCCTTCTGAAGCAATCTTTGTCTATTCATGTACTGCACGTAAACACTTTATGGGTGATGAAATTGAGTCTGAGATCTTACCTCTGCAGTATATTGCTCCGGTATCCGGTTTTTTTACTTATGGAGAGTTCTTTACTTCAACTAAAAAAGAACTCTTCAATGAAACGATGACTTTGGTTTCATTAAGCGAGAGTGACATTATAGGTAAAACAATCCAAGAAATTGAACCAATGCAAACAGATATTAACAGTGTATCAATGAATGGGTTGACACACCTCATTAACATTACCAGTAAAGAAGTTAGGGAACAGACAGAAACGCTTAAAGCAAGTAATAAATTAAACCAACAACTTAAAGAGCGTATGAAGTTAGCTCTTATAGGGAGTAAAACATCTGTTTTGGATTGGGATTTCACTGATAACAGTATGTATATTTCACCTAGCTGGAAAGAGATGCTTGGATTTAGGGATGAGGAACTAGCAAACAATACTTCAACATGGTATCAGCGTGCACATCCGGATGATAAAAAAAGTGTTTTATCTTTACTTAGGAAGCATCAAGAAAAGAAAATAAGATATTTTGAAAACAACCACCGTCTTAAACATAAAAATGGGCATTGGGTTTGGGTCTTAGGCAGAGCACAGATACTGTATGATGAAAATGGTAAAAAAGTCCGTATGATCGGTACCCATACCGATATAACAGAAGAAAAAGAGTTACAACTTAAATATGCCCATCAAGCACAGATAATTGGACAGATCCATGACTCTGTTGTCTCGACTGACCTTGAGGGCTATATTACTAATTGGAATATGGGTTCTGAACGACTGCTTGGCTACAAATCTAGTGAAATGATCGGAAAACATATTAAGTTAGTCTATTTAAAAGAGGATTATAAATCACTCAAAAAGAATATTGATATACTCATGCAAGAAGGTGAGTGTAAGGCAGAGATACGTTTAGTCAAAAAATCTAAAGAAGTTATATTTGCAGAGCTTTCACTTTCACTGCTAAAAGATGAGAGAGGAAAGCCTATAGGGATAATAGGTTTTTCTCAGGATACTACTGATCGTAAAAAAGCTGAAGATGCACTACGTGAACAAAAGAATATTTTACGCCATCAAGCCCATCATGATGCACTGACAAGACTACCAAATCGAGTACTGTTTACTGATCGGCTAGAACAAGGTATTGAAAAAGCAAAACGTCAGAAAGTAGGATTGGCACTCTTTTTTATTGACTTGGATAAGTTTAAACATATTAATGATTCTCTAGGTCACGGAGTGGGTGACAGTGTTTTAAAATTAGTAGCAAAACGCCTTAAAGGTATTATTCGCAAGGAAGATACTTTAGCTCGTTTAAGTGGTGATGAATTTACTGTTATTATGGAAGAATTAACACAACCCGAAGATGCATCACTGTTGGCGGAAAAAATTCTTGAAATCTTAGCAGAGGCTATGTACATTGATGATCATGTACTCTATGTTTCTGGGAGTATTGGTATCAGTCTTTATCCCCAAGATGCAACAAATGCTCAGGAACTGCTTAAGTATGCGGATACAGCCATGTATAAAGCAAAAGAAGAGGGACGTAATAATTTCCAGTTCTATTCATCCGAAATGACAGAACTTGCCTTGGAACACATGGTTATGAAAACCAGTTTACGACAGGCTATCGATAATGAGGAGTTTATACTTCATTATCAACCGCAGATAGATACCTCTACCAATACATTGGTAGGATTGGAAGCCTTAGTGCGATGGCAACACCCGACTATGGGAATTCTAATACCTGACACATTTATTCCCATGGCAGAAGAGACGGGTATGATCGTTGAAATTGATCAGTGGGTAATGAAAACTGCTATGAAACAGATTTCTAAATGGTATGGAGCAGGGCTGAGACCGGGTGTACTTGCGTTAAATATCTCTACAAATCAGTTAGAAAGTACTGATTTTTTTCAAAAAATTGAAGAGAATATGAAAAGATATGGTTTTAAATCAGAGTGGTTAGAATTGGAAGTCACAGAAGGACAGATGCTAAAAAAACCTGAAGAGACAATTACCAAACTGGAGCGGATAAATAATCTGGGTATAGGGATCTCTATCGATGATTTCGGAACAGGATACTCTTCGTTATCCCTCTTAAAACGTTTACCGATCAATAGACTCAAAATTGATCGATCATTTATCAAGGATATTCCAGATGACGAAGAAGATGTTGCTATCGTTCAAGCGATTCTTGCACTTGCGGGGAGTCTAAAACTCAATCTTATTGCTGAAGGGGTAGAAACTCTGGAGCAGAGAGACTTTTTGATCGAGAATGGTTGCATAAATATACAGGGACATTATTACAGTCATCCTATGCCAGCAGAAGAGATGAAGGTAATACTCTTAAAGAACAGCTACTGGTTTTAAGTCTTAAAGTTGCTAGAATAGCTCTCTAGTCATCATAATCTTCACCATCACCATAGTCATCTTCATCCAAGAGATCCTCTGCTGCTTGAACAAGTTGTTTTATTTTTCCAATGGTCTCAGCACTATCATTAGATTCAGCAAGTGCTCTGTCAATAAGTGCATCGATCTTTGATACTGCTTCATCACTATTGTAATTCATATAAACACGTTTCATAATGTAGTCACTAACATTTAAATTTTCATCTTTTGCACGACGCTCTATATTTTCAAAATCACTATCTTCAAGATTTATCTCTAGTTCTTTCATTTATCTCTCTCTTATATTTTAATGTGAGATAGTAATGTAATTAAGATTAAAAGTAGAAGCTGTTACGCTATGAAATATGGGTAAATTTATTTAGATGACACAAATATAACACTTTAAAGATTTTAAACTTGAATACCTACTGCCAAGGATAAAGATCAGTGTATTCAAATTAAGCCAGATATAAAAATGTTACTTAAATTCATAGAGGTATTGGTATAGAAATAAAAAAAAACATTTAGAAAAGGGGAGAAAACAAACCCCCATTTTTCCCATTAACTCTTGTCTTTGAAGTAGAAATATCATGGACAGGAATTTAAAACAAATCTATTTAAATTTATTGATAATTACCAAATGTTATTTGATTTTTAATCCTACTTGAATGTCTAAAACCTTTATAAAAATTCCATGAGTATACAATGCGATTAAGCAACAAATGAGGGATGCTAGCTATCTGTTTATTGTATAGATAGTAGCAAGATTCTCTCATGGAAGAAGCTGCAAAAGATAACAGTGTGCCAAATAGTGATACAGATTTTCCAGGATATATATACACATCCGCTTCCCCCTCTATTTGTCTTCTAGAAGCCAATTGTTTTAGAGTATAGTTATGTGAGTGCATTGCTATGGCATCTTTAACGTAAGCTATTTTATATCCCTTGTTTTTTATCTGCACAGCCCAGTGAGTGTCTTCTGAACCCCATGCATCCGTGTAAAAAGCTTGCATCTCCCATGCACTTCTTTTCATAGATGCTATTGGAAGAGAGAAGTGCATCCAATCAGGTTTATCTTCAGTGGTCGGAAAAGCTCTTTCATAGTCGTGCCTTACCCATAAATCAGCTTCTGGGCGTACGATCTGCCTACCAAAAGAAGCTACAGTCCTTGACTCTTCAAGAGGTTTGATCAAATTAAAGATCGCATACTGATCAAGCAAAACGACATCCGAATTTATAAAAACCACAAGCTCTGTTTTAGCCTCTTTTACAGCTCTGTTTAACACTTTTCCCGGAAAGTAGGTACCTGGTTCAATCTCTATGAGAGTGTGAGGGTATGGAGCTATCATATCGAGAGTAGCGTCTGTAGAACCAGAGTCAACTATCATCAGTTCTATCTCAACCCCTTTTTGTTTCATAAGAGCTGCAAGTGCTTGGTCGATTACCCATTCAACATTGAACGTACGTACGATGACTGTAACTTTTTTCATGCTGCAACCTTTTCTTTGGCTATTAGATCACCCATAAATACAGTTTCTCTAGTCTGTATATAATCTAAAATTGTTTGAACGGCTTGAAATCCGTCTGCAAGATACATCGTTATGGGATGGATTATCATAACAGAAAGTTTTCCATTTTTTTCATTCTCTTTTAACTGATCAATCACCAATTTGGCCCATGTATCTATGTAGTAAGAATCAGGTCCGAAATCATCAGACCAGTTATAGCGTTTTTGCCACTGCTCTATCCACTCAGGAGTGCGCTCAGCATGAATAATATGCTCATGGTCCGGAATAATGTTTATAGGCAGATTGTATATGCCACTAACATCATCTTGCAAGGAAAAATTATCTTTTTTTACACCATCTGAACAAACCTCTATACCTAAACTGCTTAAAACTTTTTCAGTATTTGGTCCATGCATATACATATGGTTTCGCCAAATATTAATGCGTTTTCCGGTTTTAGCATATATGGTGTCTATGGTTTTTTTCGTATCATAGTATTGATACGCATAGGGACCATTGTAATTGTTTGTAAGTTTATTCCAAATTCTATGTAGAAGCTCTGGTTTAAAAGCTTCATAGTTGTGCCCGCCAATTTCTATATTTGGACTCTCTACAATGGGCTTTACTTCATCCCATTCTTCATTAAAAGATCTACCAGTTATAAAAAACGAGCCCTTTATATCTCTTGATTCCATCATTTTTACAAATTCTCCAGCTAAAGACATCTCTGTTTTGTCGCTATGCATTTGGTTTCCTGTTTTAAGACCCATGTGGTGCAAGTCGGCTGTTAAACAAATCATAATCTGTCCAATTCTATATTATAAGTACGGAGAACATTTATAAAATTTGTATCTCCCCATTTTGACCAAAGCGTTAAAAACCCTTTTAAAAACTCATGTTCATTAGGCTCTTTTGATTGTAACGCTGCTTTAAACAAAGAGTGATAATGTTTTGGATATGTTTCATAAGCTATATAGGGAAACAAAAGAGACAACATCCCTCTTGCACCTAGTTGCATAAAACTAATCATCTCATTAGCAGAGTTTAGCTCTTTTATCACAGATGTGTTTTTTACTCCATGCAAACAAGATTTTGCCTTTTGGCGTAAGTTCTGACGAGGATAACTTTTATTCTCTAGTGCTATTTTAAAGTAGTTTTCCCAATCTAATTTACCTTCTGATAGATTTATTCTTTCACACTCAAGATGGATAGAAGATAGAGTTCTAATCAGCTCATCATTCCAAGCTTTTAAGTCTTTTTTCAAATAAATATCATAATCCGGCATAAATCTAAAAAGTATCGCTTCAGAATATAGATCTTTTATACTTTTGTCAATGTTCTTTAGTTCTGACATATTTGATTGCTTTTGTGCATAACTCCAGTGGTAAGAATCATTAAAATAAAGCAGAGCATCACCATAGCCTATTATTGCTTTTATAGCATGTTTAATGATTAATTTTTTTTCATCTTTAGTGAGAGTTGGTTTGTTTAACAATACTCTATTTATGAGTAGCAGTGTCCCTCTGTTTACTAGTAGCTGTCTCATATCTGCTGGGTCAATGTTATAAATAGAAAATGCTTTATGTTCTTTTAAAAATTTGGAGTCTCCGAGTAAGGTTCTATGCCCATAGCGCATATCATAACCGATAACTAGTCCATCTAGTCTCATAAGTTTTTGTTTATTTATCGCAGACATATCTAGTCCAATGCCATAATTTTTTGCAATTTCCTGCAATTTGCTGTTTGCTAGTTCAATCATACCTGTATTTATATTTCCATTGTAAATATAAAGCAGGTCCAAATTGTTATGTGGACGGTATGTGCCATTCTCTAGTACGATCCCACCTTCACCTCTACCATAGCCACCTATCAAAATAAGCGCAGCAGTCTGCTTTTTAGAAAACAGCTCTTTGAAGACAAGTGAAGCCTCAAGCATTACTACATTTAAAAACGCTTCAGTTTCTTTGTTGTTATAGTAAGTTAATTGTTGATTTTTAAGCAGCATAAATATCCTTTGTTAAGAGAGTTTTAAATAGATCGTAGATTTTGCTACAGTGTTTCTCAGATGTGAACTTTTTGTTATAATCATTTAAACCAATCTCTCCCATCTTTTTGATCGTATTTGGTTTTTTTATTGCTGAGTCTAAGATTAAGGCTAGTTTATTATCATCATTTGATGGGAAAGAAAAACCATTTTTTCCATCTTTTAACCACTCTTTTATCCCTCCAACATCTGTAGCAATAACAGCTTTAGCATGCTTCATAGCCTCCACTCCAACAAGGTTGAATGTTTCAGGGGCTCGACTGGGAACTATGACTGCATATGCATTAGAGTAGTAGTTAGAAAGCTCATCGGCAGTTACTTTTCCATGAAATTTGATCCTGCTTGATATCCCAAGATTTTTGGCTTTTTCCTCAAGCTCTTCTCGTTGTTTACCATCTCCACAAATATCTAAAAAAGCTTCTTTGCTTTGAAGTTTTGTAAAAGCATTAAGCAGGGTGTCAACTCCTTTGCCTCTAACAAGTTGACCGACAAATAAAAATCGTTTCTCATTTGTAATAATGTTTTTAAATTCTAAATTATTTGCCGGTTTTGAAAAGAGAGTTATTTTAGATATCTTTTTCTCTTCAAATTCATGTAGTAGTAGATGCTCTTTCATATAGTCAGAAGCCACAACCATGTGATCAAATTTCTTTAGTAAATTTTGAATCGCTCTAACATTTGAGACACTGTTAATATCAATATAGGGGAATGAACTCTTTTTATTTAAAAACCCAAGACAACCATAACACTCAACTCCTACTGCCTTTGTGCAAGTTTGATTTCCAATAGTTGTATATTTATGCTCACGTAAACAGAAGTGTTTATGATCATGAACAAAACCAACTACTGGTATCCCTATCTCTAAAAGTCCTTTTATTGTCTCTATGTTGTTTACCTGATGTACATAAATGATATCAGGTGCTAGTAGTTTGAGTTGCTGTTTTAGATCCGCTACCACAGTTGCAAATGAAAATACTTTAGAGTATTCGTGATCTATACGATTCTCTGCACTGTATAGAAGTATATTTTCAATATTGTATCTTTTAGCAAGTTCTTGAGCACTTTGATAAATATATGTCTCAGCACCTCCAGTGAATGTAGCTTCATCGTTTATCCAGATAACTCTCATTGCTTACCCTTTGTCAGTATGTTTTCTTTACAAGCTATGAAAGATATATTATTTTTTGATTTTTTCATATTGTATTTAACCGATCCTCCGTTATACGAAGTATTGTTACAAGGTACTAGGTTAATGATTTGATATATTGAGGGAAACATTTGAACTCCTTCTGTTCTTTTATTATAGATATTATATAAAAGGTAGTTGCAGATAGTTTGCATAATTAATTAATTGCAAAATAAGCCTGAGGTAATATACCTCAGGCAGAAACTTTTAAGCTACACGATTGAAGTCATCTTCATACCGTACGATATCATCTTCCTCAAGGTACTCGCCAACTTGAGCTTCTATCATAACAAGGTCTATGAGTCCAGGATTTTCCAAACGATGTTTATGTCCGGCTGGTATGTATGTAGATTCATTTGCTTGAAGAAGTTTTACCTCTTCACCAACTGTTACGTTAGCTGTACCACTAACGATTATCCAATGCTCATTGCGATGAAAATGAGATTGTAGAGACAAGCGTTTACCAGGGCGAACAACTATTTTTTTGGTTTTGTAGGCTTGATTGTTTTCCAAAACAGTATAGCTTCCCCATGGTCTTGCAACTGTGGATGGTGTTGTCACAAGGTCACTGTTTCGTTTTTTTAACTCTTTGACAACCTCTTTAACACCTTGAGAAGATCCTTTTTTTGTTATCAGCAGAGCATCAGGTGTGTCAACAATTATTAAATCATTAACATCAAGAGTTGCAATCATTCTATTTGAAGAGATGATACAGTTGTTGCTAGATTCTATAGAGATCAGGTTTTGGTTGTTGGTATCTATAAATGAATCATCACAAATATCATCAAGAGCGTCAAACGAACCCATATCATTCCATTTTGAAGAGAGTGAAACTACTTTGAAGTTTGATTCCAGTTTCTCCATTAGAGCATTGTCTATGCTAATAGACTCTAAATTTTCAACGCTTTTGGCGGTAATATGGCACTCTTTACCAACAATAACAGCATCTTCAAAAGCGTTTTTTACACTCTCAAGTAAATCTGGAATCACTCTTTGACATTCGTTTAGAAAATGAGATGCCTTAAAACAGTAAATGCCTCCATTCCAGAGGTAGTTGCCATCTTTTAAAAATGATTTGGCCAGCTCCTCTTCAGGCTTTTCAGTAAATGATCTTACATCTTCACCATTATGAGATATATAGCCATATCCCGTTGCAGGAAAAGTTGCTTCTATCCCAACTGCGACTATATTGTCTGCTTTGGCTAAAGCTTTGGCTTTATTTATGGTTTTTTCATACTCAGCTTGATCATCAATAAGATGATCAGATGGTACTATGCATAGTATTTCATCCTCATGAGAGTTCAGAGCAGCCATGATTATGGCAGCAGCACTGTTTTTCCCAACGGATTCCCAGATATATTTACTGTTAATATTACCCATTTCATTTAGTTGATCAAGGACTAAGAATTTTTGAGTTTCATTTGAAATTACCATAATATTTTGGATTATGTCAATGTTACGTTGTACCGTTTTTTGAAATAGAGATTTGTTGTTGTCAAATCTAACAAACTGTTTTGGCATTAAAGTACGGCTAATTGGCCACATCCTGGTTCCACTACCACCGCTTAGAATTACTGTTGTCATTATATTATCCTTGTATAAGATGATAAGTATTTAATCATCTTTTATTTTATTTTAGTTTATAGAGTATAGGGTATGTATGTGCAGATAGTTTGCATATGTTTATGCCGGCATTAAAGCCGATCATAAACTGTATGAGAAAAAGGAACGATCAGGGGCGTATGATGATTTTTGATTTATCACTGTAGGGTCGGTTTAGATTATCATTTTTATCGTAGATATACCAATCTGCATTAGTCTTCCCCGCACTATGTACCCAGTCACGGTAATGATGATATGCATTTTCTATATTGATTCGCTCCACAGGATGAGCAAAACTTGATGGGATTAAAAGGGCCCATGGTTTATCGCTCCCAGTTCTGTAACTTCGTCCTGCCTTTATATCACTGGTATCATCAAGTGTACCAAAAAGCGATGATGGAGCAAATGAACTTGGTGCATAATTTGGAAGATGAACTTCAATATTGTCCATAAAAGTATAGGAGCCATTATTATCTGGTATATATCTCGAAACTATCATAAATGGATTGTATGGTGGAGCGCTCAACTCTGCAGCACTATTTAAAGTTATAGATAATTCAAATGTATCACTCTGTTTAAATGCATCATCTTTATATACATTTACAAAATGCTCCAAATATTGTTCTGCATCATCAAAGATCTTAATTATAGTTGAAGTATTGTCTTGACTAATATTATGAGTTATATCATATTTTTTACCTCCATTAATACTCATCTGTGCCGTTGAAATATTGGATATAGGTGTGTTTAGTAACAATGCAAAACCATTATCATATCCAGCACCATAAGACTGAACAGACCCAGAAAATATAATATCTTTTACCTGTTTTTTATTGTCTTTAACCTCTTTAATAGAAAAAGCAATACTAAGATCATTCATGTCGTAGTCACCTTCAATTGGCCACATGTCTTCAAATAGTAAGGTTGCATTAGCGCCACGGCTAGGATAGTAGCTGTTGTATGCACGACTTGCATCTTCTGGGTATGCATCAAATGCATCATTTATCCCATCTGCATCTGTATCTCTCTCTTCTGGTGCTAAAGAAAAACCACTAGTGCCAGTCTCTACTTCAATTGTATCTTTCAGAGCAGCCATAGGAGAAGATGAAACAGAAAACAGTACATCATTAAAATCATGATCACAGGCTCCATGTGTTCTTAAAATATCTTCAAATCCCATTAATAAAATATTTCCGGGACCAATATCTTTCCAAAGTAAAGCAGTGTGTTTATGGTCTGGAACCTCTTTTGTGGAGTTTGGATCGTACTCAAGATTTAGTGATGATAAGCTGGTAAAGATCCAATCACTTGAACTTCTTACACCTGTAGAAGTTCCTTTCCAGCCATTTGATACTAGAAAAAATATAACCTTTGTTCCAGAGCTTAGTTTTCCAAGTGAAACAGATGTTCCAAGTTTTAAATCTCCACCACTATAAAGAAGTGATGTATTTGGATATAGTATTACACCTTGATCTTTAATATCTTGCAGGGACTCCGGACGAGAACGATTTGTGTCTCCATCATAGGTGTAGTACCCAAGTGAATTTTTATAACCAGCCCCTTCAGAATAAAACGTTACAAAGACTTCTGCAGTTTGTGTTACAACTATTTCAGGTTCTGGTGATGGAAAATATTCTGGATGACTTATATCGGCTTTATGATGTTCAGGCAGAGAGTTAATCATAGTATTTAGGATATTTGAATCAACCGTATATAGTGGAGTTGCTCTGTTTTCTTCAAGAATACCACCTGATTCAGTATAATTATTAAAATGGTAATTCCAAATAGTGTCTGTACTGCTTGAAAAATCTGCAGCACAACTTGTATATATAATACTGAGCAATAGTAGTGTTTTTTTCATCATGACTAAAATCCTTTTGTAATGTTTAGGATTATTTCATTATTGATAATGTCAATCCTTTGTTGATATGCTAGTGCAGGAATAACTATCCATATGGATTCAATATGATTTCCTAGTGTTAAATCAGTCTCATATTTACCATTCGTACCGCTTACCCCTTCAACTAAAAGAGCATCAAATACGATCAGTTCTCCAGGCATACTTGAATCTCTAACTATTTTTTGTGTCTCATATAGTAGTATCTGCTTTTGTGATGAAATATCTCCACTATTGATCAATAAGGAAATATTTACAGCTCTTTGCGTTTCATATGCAAAATTACTTGAAGACAATAAGGACTCATTTGTGTCGTTATCTACCGAGAAGGACTCATTAGTGTCGTTATCTGCCGAGACAGTATTGCCTCCTCCGGAACCACAGCCAGTCATTATAAACAAAGCTATAAATATAGCTATAAACATTTGATACATTTTTTATCCTTTGTATATTTTAAAAGATTTTGCCAAATCTTATATTTGATTATTGCACACAATTTTCTTATCCTGTACGTTGAATTTGATCGTTATAATGTTCTTTATTTGCCTGTTGGATAACTTGTTTGCCGATGTTATAGTTTACAGCCAGTCCATCTTTAGAGAATTCAATGTTATTGATCTCATTGTTTAGTGCCATCAGATTAGCTTGATAATAATCTTCGATCGTACCTATATCTATCCATTGAAATGGAAGGTTTATTCCATATAAAGGTATACTTTTCTGTACAAGTTTTGGAAATAGGTCACCCCCTATATCATAGTTTCCAGCAGATGGAATATGTGAAAATATTTCAGGTTCAAAAATATATATGCCAGTGTTCACTAAATTTGAACGAGCATCTTGTACCTCTGGTTTTTCTTGAAACGATATGATCTTGTTTGTAGTGTCCAGCTCAACTACTCCATACTTATCTACCGAGTCTAAAGGAACCTCCTTTAGTAACATTGAGGATATTCCACCATGTTGCTTATGTAACTCTACAGCCTTTGATAGGTCTGCATCTATTATCGCATCTCCACAAATAACCATAAAGGTATCATCAAAAAAAGATTTTTCATTTTGGATCTTTCTCATTCCTGCTGCAGAGCCTATCGCACTGCCATGACGAACTCCATTTATAATTTCACCCTCAAAAGAGTAACATATAGAGACTCCTAATTGTGAGCCGTCTTTAAAATACTTTTCTATCGTTTCAGATAGATAACTAGTGTTAATTACGATCTCATTAAAACCGTTGGCTTTTAGTTTTAATATGATTAATTCCATAACTGGCACATCCAAAATAGGTAACATTGGTTTAGGCGTACTATTTGTTAAAGGCTGAACCCTTGTTCCTTTTCCTGCTGCTAATATCATAGCTTTCATAATTTGATCCTTTTGTATTGTTTATGCAATAATAAAAAAAGTGAGTGCAAATAGTTTGCAGTTGGAAGTAAGTTTTCAAACTTAATCCTAAGCTCTTTTTGAAAAGCAAACAAGCCGTAAAATAAAGAGAAGAAGATCACAATAATAAGACCATTGACAAATAGTTTTATGATCGAATCTGGAACAATTAACTCTTGTAGTATATACCCAATATATAGAGCAGATACAAAAGAGACAAGAAGAGGAAGCAGATACGCTTTAAGATAAGTATTTATACTTGTTGAAGTATATTGAAGTGCTACTGGAATATTGTAAAATAGAGCAAAAACTATATTGGGTATGAGTGTACCTACAGCGGCTCCGATCATTCCATAATAGTGAACCAGTAAAATGCTAAGTAAAACATTACTTAGTGCTTCCAGTAAGCCGATTTTCATTAGTTGCATGTGTTTGTTGTTCATCAGTAAAATTTGAACCATAGAACTTCTAAACACGACTAAAATATACATTGAGATCAATAATATTTTAGCCACTAAAATGGTTTGTTGATCATCAATTTTTAACCATAAGAACAATAACTCTTCAATAAGTAGGTACATAGGTATAAAAAGAAGAGATGCAATGGCAGATATGATCTTATTTGAGTGCGTTAAAAGCCTTGATAGCTCTTGCTTGTCATCATCGGCGTTTAGCATAGCTGCTTTTGTACTAAGACTCTCATGAAACTGTGTTGCAAACTGTCGAAAAAGTTCAGCTACTCTCGATGCTATTTGATATACTCCGGCAAATGATACTCCAGCGATAGCAGATATGATGATCTGGTCTGTTCTGAAAATAATAATATTACTGAACATTACTAGATAAGCACTTAATGAAAACTGCATGGAACTTCGCACATCAGAAAGGTTTACGAGTTTTAGAGATAGCTTCAAGTCAGGGATGTTGCGTTTAAGAATGAAGAAAAAAGATAGGTTATTTAAAAACTGAATGGATACTGCAACTAAGGCAAATATATAAAGAGGTTGGTCCCACACTACACATTGCCATAAAAGTATGGCGTTTAGTAAAACAAATAGGGTGTTAATGAGGTTACGAATTTTGAGTAAATGAAGCCCTTTTAAAATCTCAACACCAAAACCAAGTGAAAACGCAGCAGCACTGCCTAGTCCAAATATTAGCAGTGTAAGGCAATACTCCTCCACTCGATTTTTATCAGATATCACAAAAATAGACTCTAAATAGATACTTATTAAAATAGCACTAAAAGCTATAATAAGAGATATCATAAAATAAACTACAAGATAGGTAGAAAAAAGAGAACTTATGTGTTTCATCTTATCAGCTGCCATGAACTCTGCACTCTTTTTTTGAATCGTTACCCCTAAGCCAAATTCAAGTAGTACAGAATAACCAAATATGCTCCACAGAAGAGCCCAAAAACCATAAGCTTCTTGCTCCATGCCCAAAAACATGATACGAACAAGGAATAATGAGACAATTATTTTAATGACTAAATGAATATAGTTTGATAGGGTAGCACTTAGCATCGTTTTTTTATTTACACTCATTATGCAACTCCCGCAATATTTTTAAGAAGAGTCTCTACTTCACTCTTTACTTTTGGTATGGAGTAGTTTTGCAAGACATGCTTGTAGCCATTTTCTTGAAGTTTATTTAAATATAGTGCATCAAAATAGACACTTTCTATCTGAGTTAACAGATCATCTGTATTTTCCATCTCAAATAAAAGACCATTCTCTCTATGGTCTATGATCTCTGCAGGTCCATAGGCATTGGTGGCAATCACTGCACATCCATGAGCCATCGCTTCTATAAGTACCAAACCAAAAGGTTCGCGCATTCTAGTTGGCATCAGCAATACAGATGCATTTGAATATATCTCCTCTTTTGATCGGACTTTTCCTTTAAAGCTCACCATTGAAGCAATAGGCTTAGCAAGCGCTTTACACTTATCCATGTATGCTTGCTCACCACCTCCATAGATCTCAAAACTAAAAGAGCATGTTGGATGTAGGGTTGCAAATTTGTTTAGTGCCTCTATGGCTAAGTCAAGACCCTTTTCCTCATCAATTCGTCCGGCAAATACAAATTTTAACTCTGTATTATCGGATGTTTTTTTCTTAGGAAGCAATGTGGCGTTTGGATAGACATAGGTTGTGTCAGACTTATACACATTTTTCATCTCTCTTGCTACCCATTTTGATACACAAATAGTGGGAGTAATTGGTATGTTTTCATCATTTAAAAAAGGAAGAAATGATTTGATCTTTTGTTTTAGTGTTGAGCCTTGTTGCATATATCCATACATCCAAAAGTCACCGATTTCAAATACTTTAGAGATATTTTGCTTTTGTGCAGCTTCAATGACCGAGAGTCCGATTCCACGAAGCGACCAGAAATAAACCAAATCTGGCTTTGTGGTTTTTATGGCATCCATAACGACTTTATAGTTATGGTATTCGTCTAGTTTTTTATGCACTAGGGAGGTTTTATTGTAATTAATTAAATGCATGTCTCTGAGTATGCCATTCTCTTTTGTATCTGACCTATGATAGTCTGATGTCACAACGACGACTTCATGCCCTTGTTCTTTTAGAAAATCCATTGTTTCTTGACAAGCTATCTCGTACCCTCCTATAAAGTGAGGTGGATAGTAATTGGTTACAGTCAAAATACGCATCTTTGCTCCATTTTAAAATGATTTTTAAAGGACTCTCTTCAGAGAAGTCAACTCTTTCAAATGATTTTATAGAACAAAGTGCCAAAAAGATTGCAGAAATTATATTTAATGAGAAAATAGGAGTTATTATTGATAGTAAGATTTTTATATCACGTTATATGCTCAGCTGTCTCCTTGTTTTTATCTTTTTGATCGAGTAACTTTGATACAGCTGCAATGACAGCAAATACAAACATAAGCTGATAAAAATTATTGGTCTGCTTGAGTACCCACTCAAGTGTGGACTGAATATAGATTGCAGTCAGTCCACCTGCTATTCCTATAGGGATATAGCGATATTGACTCCCTTTTAATCGAAAATAATTTCGTACATTTTTACCATAAAAATATAAGATAAAGATGATAAATACCCCAAGATTATGCCATCCTGTCTCAGCTGCGATCATCAGATAAATAGTTTCAACCAAACCACCTTTTTCATAAGCATCTTTTTTAGGTATATGGTTTCCATATGGATAAGGGTCGTTTATTTTCAGACCAAAGTTATTAAGTCCCACACCTAATATCTTGTCATTTGCCATTTTTTGAGCTGCTATAGCAAGTTGTACCCTTACATCTAGAGACTCTTCAGGAGCAGTTTCAACCCTTTCTGTTATGGTATCCATAGCTTTGTATAATACCCCCGAACCTAAGGCTAAAAACAAAAATGTTATGCCTAGCTTTCTTAGGGTAAATTTACTACTATAAGAAAGAAAGAATACAATAAATACAGCCAAAGCAAACATCGCCATCCCCCCACGAGAAAGTGTAGATATAATATCAATGCCAGCCATACCAAACACAGGCAACCAATAAAAAAGCTTACCATCTTCTTTATTGAGCAAAATGCTTAAAAGCATAGCACCAAAGATTATCATATACAGTACTAAAGAGTTTTGATGGGGAAAAGGTCCATACGTTTGAAAGATACCCATAAGGTATTTTTGTTTCAATACAACATAAGTAATAAAAATAGTGATCAAAGAGATGCTCACCATAAGTTCTGTAATATCTTCAAATCTGCGTATCATATTGTATACCACATAAAAGAAAATATACATACGCAACATTTTCCATAATTCAAAAAATGAATAGACAAGTACATCACTGTTTACTAAAGAGAGAAGAGAAAAAAAGAAATAGGTAAAATATAAAAAAGTACCGGGTGGCCTTTTAATAGGATATTTATCTTTCCTCCCAATGACAACGGCTAAAAGAGAAAAGACAACGATGTCAACCATTCCTATTTCGAAACCTTTTGATGTACCTCTATACTCCTCCATAGAAACAAAATTAATATCAATCATATTGCAAGTAAAAAACAGAAGTAAAAACCAAAGTACTTTTTCATATTTAGGATACTTTTTTACCATCATATAGTTAAAAGGTACTCCAAGAATAAGCACCGTAAAAAAAATGATATATTTGAGTTCAGACATTTAAATCTTCTTTACTCACAGCGTAGAGGTTTGTCATCTCTTGTGGTTATTAACTTTGCCGGTACGCCTGCGACTACACCATAAGCTTCCACATCTTTTAGTACGACTGAATTTGCTCCTACTCGTACATAATCTCCTAAATGCACAACACCCAAAACTTTAGCCCCAGTACCTACTTCTATAAAGTCACCTAAGATGGGATCACTGCCTTCATGACATTCACCCCTATCGCCAAGAGTAACACCTTGATGTAATATACAGTTTTTACCAATGATTGCATTTTCTCCTACAACTACTCCCACTGGATGAGGCAGATATAATCCACCTTCTATTTTGGCATTTCGTGCAATATCACATCCAAAAATAATTTGATTGAGTAGGGCGATGATTTTACCAATGATTCCAAGTCTATAGCGACTGAAAAAATTGGACAACCTAAATAGTGCTACCGGAAGCATACGCGGATGTAAAAGAAAAACTACATCGCTAAGACGATTTTTTTCACAAGCTCTTAGCATTAAAGTATCTTTTGATAATGTATTAAAGAGTATTTTCATTATAAACCTTTACCCATATGATACATCATAAAACTATCATTATGATATAAAATATTTATTACATTCATGGATAACTCCTTTTATTTTATTTATATTGTTATCATCTAGACGCTTCATTAGATGCAATAATACTTCTCTTGATGAGACTTGAAATTTTGTTTCTAACAAAAAAGTATCACTTTGCTCAATTAAGATAGGGACAAGATGCTCTGCTTGTGTATAAGCAGGGGCTTTGATTATTAAATAGTCATAGTTAAGATCTTTTAAATACTGAATGACAGTCTCTAATGAACTTTTACTTGGAATCATAATTGAATAATTCTCTTCTAAGTGCCAATATCCTTTATGAAGCATATTGGTAATTGTGACAGGTTTAAAATTTTCTTCTTTCATAAGAGTGTTTACATTAAATGAGGCATCAGCAGTCTCTTCATCTAATACATTAATCATCTCAATATATAGAACTTTTTTATTTTGATGTGCAAGTTGTCCTAAAATCATATCATTGGTCTTAGGATCAAAACTTTTTTCAACATCACTACCAATCACTAATGTATGCGTATGATTATATGATTTTGAAATAATAGTATTAATAAGATAAGAAAAACGTTTTTTAATCTCATCTATCGTTTTGTTCTTTTTTGGTAATTGAATCACTTCATTAATACCAAAGCGTTCACTTAGATCAAAAGTAGTTTTTATTGTATTGTCGAAAAATTCTTTTACTATTATAAAAATAAGTGACAATATCAGACCCATAATACCAAACATAATAACGATAAGTTTTTTATATGTTGGTTGTGGAAATTCTGGGATTTTAGCTTCCTCAAAAAGTTTAAAATCCTCTTTACTTGATCCAATAGCAAGCTTTAGATCAGATAAGCGATTTGAAACCATTATCAGTTGACGCATAGCTTCCTCTTTTGTCATGACAAGTGTGTCAAAATGTTTCTTCAAGTCACTAAGGTACACAATACGATCTTCTATTATATTGATCTGTTCTTTTAGGTTACTATCCGTTTTTTTTGCGCTTATATAAGTTATTTTTGTTTTACTAAGTTCAATACGCATGGTACTTTTTAGTGGATTGCCGCCGTACGTGACTTCATCAGGAGAAGCATATTGTGCATTTTTAATAGTATTTTTTAGCTGAATAATTTCTCTTACTGTCATTTTAACTTTGGGATGAAGATTTGTATATGTATTTTTAAGTTTTCTTAACTCTTGTTCTTTTAGTTCAAGATTTTTTTTGTTTGTTGCGCGTACAGTATATTTAAGTTTTATTTCATCAGGAAGTTTACTAAGCGATATTGTAAGTTCATCAATAGCTGCTTTTAACGCTTGTGTTTTGGTTGTATTTTGAAGTTTATTGAGTTGAAGTTTATTGAGTTGAAGATATTTGATCTCTAACTCATTTTCTAATGAGATGAGATCGTACTCTTTCAAAAAATCACTAATTGCTTTTTTAGACAGGCTAAGTTCATTGACTTTTTTTTGTTTATTTTTTTCATAATAATCATAGATACGCTGAATAGCAGCATTTTGTGTAATGTAAAAGTTCTTAATAAATATTTTACTAAGTGTGTTTGCACCCATAGCAGCCAATTTTTTTTGATCACTGGTAAAAATAACTTCGATTATATCAGAGTTTCTACCACGCTTAATTTCAAACTTTGAAAATAAAGATTCAGGCGTTGTGTTTAAATCTAATGTTTCAATAAGGGCAATAAGGTTACTACGCGTACGAATAGTTTCTAAAGCGGTTTCATAGTTGAAGTTTTGAAATTGGTATGGTATGTCACTAGAGTTTGATATCTTTTTATCATATCTGATCAATTTTGCTGTTGCAGTCCAAGATTTAGACTCTTTCATTTTTGCAATTGTAATACCGGCCATAGTAAAAAGAATAATTCCAAGAATAATAAGCCATAAATTTTTGCGTAATGCAGCAATAAATCTATACGGTTCAATTAAAAATTGATTCTCTTTGATTTTTGTATTTAGCGTTTCCATTCTTCTTTATGCCGCCAATTCATTTTCCATTGTTGTTCGTATATCTGTAATACTCACAACTGTATGATCTATTTTTTTATTGCTAAGCAGTACAGCGTTAGAACCTATAACATCAGGGTGGTACCCATGCATACCTTTTATAAGGTCTTTTCCAAAATAACTAGGATTAATCATTACACTTGGATTCATAACAAAAAACAGTTCACCAAACTTTCCATCCTCAAAAAAAACTTTTATACGCTTAAGTTCATCCTCATCCAAAATTTTCCCCTCTTGAATGGTCTGAAGTTTTTGCGTTATTGATTGTTTGGCTGTTTCATTTTTAAACCAAAAACGCGCCATGGTTGAATCATACATGGCAACATAATCATCACCATAACTAAAACCTAAACTGTCAATCTCACCTATAAGGTCAACACCCTCTGTAACATCATACATGCCGTGATCACTAAAGACATAAAGACTTACTTCATCATAATGTGTGAGTGCATCATAGTATAGAGTACTTATCTCTTGATCAAGCCATTTCAGTTTATCGGTGGTTTTTTGAGACTGTGTGCCATGCGAATGCATAGTACCATCTAAACTAGGAAGATAAAGCCATGCAAATTCCATATCAGCTTCTTGTATTTTTTGCTGCATCTGTTTTAAATTAAAGGTTTCACCTTTTCTCCAATCAGATGCAAAGTAGTTGATATTGTTTTCTTCACAATAATCAAATATAGTATTGAACACTCCATTGGGTACGAAATAATCTTTCTTTTCAGTAAAATCAAAATAGCTTAATTTATCAAATGGGATAGAGTATAATTGAAAATAGCCTGTATAATTGTGTACTCTTTTAACTACTTTGCTTAGTATATTTCTTACTCGAAATCTATTAAAAAAACCAGGCAAGACAGAGAATGGTTTTAACCACTTAAAGGGTGAGTTTTTAGAATAAAAAAAGAGTGAAGCTTGAGCATGATCTTGTGGGTATTGTCCTGATAATATGGATGGCAAACAAGTATTGGTAAAGCCCAATACAGATTTCAGTGGTTTTGAATCAACAACAATATCTTTTAGAAAATCCGGATGTTGTTTATATATCTCATGACCAAAAGCATCGATAAATGTATATAGTGCAAGTTTTTTCATATTAAATCCTTTTATAGGCGTATTATAAAAAATATTATTGCAGATACTTTGCATAGATCACTATAAAATATAATATCCTCCTCCTTTGTCAAGATCCTACAAAACATGTCTACTTTTATGGGCTCATTCCATTGATGCAAAGTATCTGCAACAATCTCATATACAATCCATATAAATAATGAGATAAGGCATAAAATGAAAAATGTATTATATATAGATAGAGCGTTTAAAAATGAAATAGGCGGAGATAAAAATAGAAGTAGATATTTGTATCAAACGTTGCAAAAAGATACAAACATAACTACCTGTACCATAAAAGACTCTTTTGAATATAGAGAAGATGATTCCTCTTTTGAATTAGCTATATCTAAAAAAACAAGTATATCGCTTCCAGAGGCAATCGCTGAATTTTCCAAAGAGACTATGGATAGATTCGTATCTTTTATCAAAGAGCATGAGATCACAGAGCTCTTCTTTCGTACTATCGCTTTTAGTTTACTTGCGATATATGCGAAAAAAAAGATTCCAACTTTAAATATTATCATAGATGCAGACTTGATTTTATCTAGACTTATGGATCAGGCTTGGGAAAAAAATAGGTCGTTTAATACTAGATATTATTTGATTCAAACGCTAAAACTTTCTTTGTTTGAGAAAAATTTATATAAAAATAATTTTACATTTTTGTTTTCCAATGAAGAGGAGTGCTTTAAAATAAGAGAAAAATATACAACCTGCAAAGCCAGATATTTACCAAACACGACAGACTTAACACCAAAGAATCCAGCTTCTGCAGAGAATAAAATTATACTCTTTTATGGTTCTATGGACTCAACAGCAAATATAGATGCATATACATATATTCAAGATACACTTTACGATGAGATAAAAGATGATCTGGAGTTGTATGATTATGAGATCCATGTTGTTGGTAAAGGGTGTAGTTCTCTTTCTCCTTCAAAACACAAACGTATTAAGATCATAGGAAAAGTAGACTCGATCGAATCAGCTATCTTGCAAAGCGCGTTTGTATTACTTCCTATTTACATAGCTTCAGGAACAAATACTCGTGTGATGGAGACGGCAATGGCTGGACGTGCTTTGATAACTACACCACTTGGTATGGAGGGACTATCAAGTCAAAAAGATCAAGAGCATGTAGCTATGAGTTCAGAAGAGATGTCTGATAAGATAAAGAAGTTAATGCAAGATAAAAACCATTGCATTGAACTGGCAAAAACATTACAAGAGACAATAGTATCTTCATTCTCTTATGAAAATTTTGAAAATTCTTTAAGTGAAATAGTTGAAGGATCAACTAAAGAAAAGATCTCGCTTATACATGTTCCAAGACGTTTTACACAAAAGTCATGGGGTGGAACAGAAACTGTTGTTATGAACAGTGCAAATTATCTAAAACCTTTTGGGTATGAATCAACCATATACACCTCGAAAGCGCTTGATAAAAATGCTAATGAAAAGATGGGTTCTGTTTTGATCAAACGCTTTAACTATTTCTATCCATTTTTGGGTTTGAGTAAAAAACAAAAGAGAGGATTTGATGCTATAGGTGGAAATCTTTTTAGTTTTTCACTTTTGCTTGCGCTGTTTCGAAATAAGAATATGGAACTGATTCATCTTCATACACTTAAACGTATGGGTGCGATAGTCCGGACTATCGCTAGATGGAAAAATATACCTTATGTGATCACGCTTCATGGCGGTTATTTTAATATTAGTTCAGATGAGATAACTCATCGGGAAAAACAGCTGCAAAATGGTTATGAATGGGGTAAAGTATTGGGTTGGATGTTTGGTTCTCGTAAAGTAATGGATGATGCAGCAGCAATCATTACGCTTTCACAAGAGGAGTATGACAAGGCACATGAAAAGTATGGCAACAAGGTCCACTATCTTTCAAATGGGGTAGATATAGAAACATTTTCAAAAGGTGATGGAACTGCTTTTAAAAGAAAATATGACATATCCTTATCAAAAAAGATGATTCTTTGCAGTGCAAGAATTGATACTCAAAAAAATCAACTTCTTCTTTTAGAAGCATTTAATGAGTTGTGTAAAGTACAAGACGATCTTCATCTGGTACTCTTGGGAGTGGTGTCTGATAATGATTACTTTGCTTTGTTAAAAACGTTTATAGATAATAATTTGTTAAATTCCAAGGTAACTTTTATTCAAGATCTGACACCAAAAGATCAGTTGCTCATTGATGCTTATAAGGGAGCTGATATGTTGGTTCTGCCATCGCGTCATGAGCCATTTGGAATGGTTATACTTGAAGCATGGTCTGCGGGAGTTCCTGTAGTTGCTTCTCTTACCGGTGGGATAGCAAAAATAATCACTCATAGTAAAAATGGTTTAGTTTTTGAAAATGGAGAGATGATGCATCTGTATAAAAATATGGAATCTCTACTTAACAATAAAATCTTAAGAGAGGAATTGATAAAAAATGCTTATATAGATGTAAAAAAGTATGACTGGAAAAATATAGCAAATAATTTAGACTCAATATATGGCAGAGTTCTAAAGAGTGCTTAATGGTAGCGAAGAGTATAGAATCATATCTGTTTAGAGTATAAAATTTTGCAGAATTCTTCTATATCCTTTTTATTTAAAATACTCTCTATATTGGGGTTTTTATAGATTTTATGAGCTATCTGCAGATCAGCCTCTTCAGACATCACTACAACTGGAATGTTGAGGTTCTCTTCTTCCATATAGTTAAGTACCTCAGAACCAATGCCGTCTGCTAAATAAAAGTTTAATAGTATTAAATCAAACTTCTCTGCATGGAGTAGTTGTTTGGCTCCATTGACTGTATCTGTAAATGTTAATTTAAACTTTTTTTCCAGATAGGTTTCAAATAACCTCCTGTATGTTTCGCTATCTTCAACAATACATATGTGTTTGGCTGTATCCGGAGCATTTAAGACGGAATAGGTGCTTATCGTTGAAGTGACAGTTGGTATAGTTATATTAAAACAGCTGCCTTTACCTAATTCACTCTCTACCCATATTCGTCCATGATGAAGCTCTTCTATAATTTTTTTACAAAGCATAAGCCCTAAACCACTGCCTGGCTCACTTTTTTGGTAAACATTCTCTATTTGAACAAAAGATTGAAAGAGTTTTTCTTGGTTCTCTTTAGAGATTCCGATGCCATTGTCACATAGTGAAAATTTATACTCTTTATCCTTCTCTTCATAGCTTAACTTTAGAGAGATCTCACCACCTTCCGGAGTAAATTTTATGGCATTACTCATTAAGTTTAACATTACCTGTTTAAATAGTTTAGGGTCAACCATTAAATAGAGGTGCAGATCTAAAACTGTATTTAGTGAGATATTCTTTTTTTGAGCCATAGGCAACATTAAAATTTCAACCTCTTGTAATATTAAAAATATACTACTTAATTTTGGATTGAATTTCATTTGACCTGCTTCAAGTTTGGCAAAATCTAAAATTGTATTCACGAGGTCTAGCAGGTTATTACCCGCTATATTTATTTTTTTGATATAGCCTCTTATATTTTCTGGTGTATCAGGGCGAAGCATTAAAACTTCAGAGTATCCATTAACTGCAGTTAATGGAGTTCGTAGTTCATGAGACATACTGGTTAAAAAAACATCTTTGGCACGGTTGGCATTCTCTGCTTTGTCAGCATACTCTCTTAATGACTGTTCACGTTCTTTAATTGAAAAGTTTAACTCAAGAGCCTCGAGTAGTAAAATGAGCATCTCTTTTAAATATAGCTTATTTGCCAGTGGTTTGAGTAAGATACCAAAGTAAAAGGTGAACTCTTTGTATTTAATTTTTTTTGTAAGATCGTATTTTGCTGCATCAAGATATTGAGTGTTGATCTCTATATCTTCAATTGCCCAAGCAAGAACTTCTTGAAGACTATCTTTAACACTATTTATCACATTGATTTGTATATCGTTTTGTGTTTTAAGAATAAGGTCGTGTTTAGAGAAAATGGTGTGTATAGTACGTATAGCTTTTAACCCGGCATTAAGAGATAAAAAAGCACTCGTAGAAAACTCTTTTAAAGGTTGATCTATCAGTTCGTATATTTTATGTGTTATCAGTGTTAGTTCTTCAAAATGACTCTCTTGTTTTTTTGTGTTTTGTTCTTCTATCTCAGATTTAAGATCTAAAAAGGATATGTGCCATTTTATATGTAGTTCATTAAGCTCATCCAGGTCTATGCCGGAGGCCCTTAAAAGTTCAGACTCTTTGTTTAAGTTTTCTAACAACTTTTGACATTTACATTCTGATGGATTGTCTACTATAGTATTTATAGCTGACATACTTTTCTCATCTGTTTTCATAAACTTTTCTACTTTAGAGTAGTTTTCTTTATGGAATAAAAATACATCATATATCTCCATAAGCTTCCAAATAAGTGAGGCTTCAGAAGCATTATTAGAAGTTGTACTAACCTTATAATAAGCACTATCGATGATAATATGCTCTGCCATTGCTAAAAATTTAGATAACAATTCGAAATTACTATTAACTAATGGATTGGTAGCTGACATTTCTCTTAGTAGCATATTTATTCCAAAAAAACCATATTTTACTTTAGAACTATCTAGTTTAATGCTTGCATGGACATGACCTACCTTACAAATACGATCTAAATAATTTTGATCAAGCGGAGGAGTAAATATAAAAACAATAAACTCTTTCATAGTCTTTAAAAAACGATTTATATCGGCATGGTTGGAATAATGGACTATCTCTTTGTTCTCTTTTAAGTACTGTATATAAAATTTATCTATCAATATATTGCTTAATATCGGTAACTTCTCTTTTATGCCTTCGAGTGATTGAATATCTTCGTTTGTGATAGCAAAAGTTTTTAGTAATTCCTCAATGCTAAGCCTATACATTGTCAATACTTCCTATTAAATTCGTTTTATTAAATATTTTAATCGAACTAAATCCACTATTTGTAATTTCTCCTATACTTGTAATCCCATAAGTTGTTAAAGAGTCTGGTGTTTGACTGGAAATTGCTGTAAGTTCTTCTGTAAAGTCATCACCCATATAGAGCACTCTTGATATACAGTCAAACAAAATATTTACATTGTCGGCATTTTTTGATATTGTGTTTTTTGCATTCTGCGAAGCTGCATTTACAAGACCGGAATGCTCCCCTTTCATAATATAAATACTTTCATTTGTTTTAATAGAGGATACCATTAAAAGAGCATTTCCATGTATAGGTTGTAAAGGGTCTCTGACTATGAATTCATTTTGAGTGTAAGATAAAATACCAAATGGATATGCTTTGGCAATATCAAAAAAATTATCCTCAGTAATTACTTGATCGTCTAGTTCCTTTAAAATTCTTACATATACATCAAAAGCGGGTTCATTGTTTAACTCATAAATAATATTATCTTCACTCTTAGTAACAACGAATGGACCACTAAAAGCTTCCCATCCATGTTGGACTCCAACATGGATAGGCGAACTTATCTCTACGAAAAGAGAGTGGGTTTTGTAGCTTTGATTTGTATCAAATAGTGGTGAAATTGGCTTAAACTCCCTACTGCCGACTCCTGAACCAAAGAGTACTTGATTGCTAACAATATTATCCAATTTTTCTATAAATGGCTCAAAGTACTCATTGAGAGAATCACTGAACATTATTAAAGTTGAGTTGTCTTGAAAGTGGGTTTTAGGTACTTTGGTCATATCAAGCATATGAAATTTAACTGATTCATCTGCATTAAATGTTATTTGAAGTATTCCACTTTTATAGAGGTTTTTACCTACTATAATGTGTGGTACGACTGCTCCATAAAAATCACTTTTATTTAATACACGTAATTCTTTTAAATTAATATCTTCAGTAATAAGATAGAGGGCAGTAGAGTTTTGAGAATTTTTAATGTTTTTTAAATCATTATAATAAGTAATATTCATAAGATTATTCTCCATTTAAAAGTGATACAAAAAGATGTGTGAATTTGTTAAGCAAATAATTTAGATTCAGTATAGCATAGAGCGCTAAAAAGTTCATAGTATTACTCATCTAACTCTGTAAGCTTTGCTAAGATGGTATTTTTCGTATGGTACATCTTGTCTATCTTCTTTTTGAGCTCTTTTGCAAGAGAGAGATAATCTATCTCCATATCTATTTTTTCTCCATACTCCAGTAGCCGACATAATTCCCCTATCTCAGTAAAGTTCAATGAGAGAGCACTTCCTCTGATCCCATGTGCCCTTGACTTCACAAGTGGCATGTCATTTTTTTCTGCTGCATCCAGAAGTTCTTGTGCACTGGTATGCGCACCGCTTATAAACGTTTCAAAAAGACGTTTCATGATAGGAATAGAAAAATGCATGCTCTCTTTCGCTTCAAGCAGGGCAGCAATGATCTCATCATCTGAGCTGGTATTTTCTTCTGATGCTTCCTCTGCAGGTACTTGTTCATGTTCGATGTGTGCTGTATTTTCTTTGCTTGCATACTGTTTAAGTACATTAAAAAGTACATCTACATCGACAGGTTTACTGATGTAGTTATCCATCCCTTGTGAAAGGTAGTATTCCCGGTCACCTTCCAGGGCATTTGCTGTAAGCGCGACAATAGGTGTCTGTATATTACGTTTACGAATCATCTTCGTTGCCTCTATCCCATTGACTTCAGGCATATTGATATCCATAAAAATAATATCATAAGTTTTGTGTAATGTTTTTTCTGCCGCTTCAAGGCCATTAAAAGCAAAATCAGCTTTTATCCCATGATTTTGTAACATTTCATCGATGAGGATCCGATTGATGTCATAATCTTCAGCGACAAGTACTGTGAGATCGAATTGCGTTTTCTCTACAGTAATTTTGGTGTTCGGACGTTTCAATAAATTTAGTTCCAAGATCGCATTGTAGAGTACAGAGGGGCACTCTTCGAAAGTGCCTGTATGGTAAATGGATTGCTCATTTTCAGCCAGTGTAAATGCCTTTTCATGCTCATCGATCAAAATTATTTTTTCCGTCAGTGTAGAGAGCGGTTTGTGTTGCCTGTAGTCAAAGGAGATCACTATGTGTTCGTTATCTCCAATAGAGATAAGCTCTTCAAATGTAGTAGGCTTAAAAGTGACGCCAAAATTTTTGAGTTGATGTATGACATCATTATAAATAGGTTTTGTATGATGCAGTATATGAATAGGAGGGCTTTGTACTTGTTCTGCCAATGTTTTTATTGCCTCACAAGTCTCTGACTCCAGCTTAAAGAAGAAACGACTTCCTTCTCCCTCTCTACTTTCGACTTCAAGTTTAGTTCCCATTAGTTCACACAAAGAGGCACTGATACTCAGTCCCAGACCTGTCCCTCCAAAGTTACGGGTCGTACTTGCATCCGCCTGTATAAATGAATGAAATATTTGTTCGATCCTGTCGGGAGCGATACCGATACCCGTATCGCTAACACTAAACAGAATGACCTCTTTGTTATTACTCATAGAATGGTGTGAAAGGTCGATACAAATGACACCATCTTCAGGTGTAAATTTTATGGCATTATTGATAAGGTTACTGAGTACTTGTGTGACTCTAAGCTCATCTATCCTGATACACTCTTTGATCGCTGAGTCTATGTTGATCTGAAAAGAGATATTTTTTTCTCTTGCTTTGGAAGAGAAGATAGAGATAGAGTTTCTAAGGTCTATGAACGGATTGACGTTCGTCAGGTCAAGTTCAAGATGACCACTCTCTATTTTAGAAAAATCCAAAACATCATTGATGATCTGTAAGAGGGTTTTAGTAGAGTGCTCGATGAGTTCAATGTACTGTTTTTGTTTGGCATTGAGTTCACCCTTCATCAGTAAGTTAGTAAAGCCTACGATACTGTTCATCGGGGTACGTATTTCATGGCTCATATTTGCCATGAACTGTGTTTTGGCTTTTTCTGAATTCTCGGCAAGTTCACGTGCAAGTTCAAGTTCACTGATATCTGTAAAACTGGCGATCATAAAACTGTCTTCATCAAAGTTCACCTCTTTGACCAGTACGGTATAGATACGATCCTGACTATTTTTATTGGTGATGATGACTTTATGTTGTTTCTCCGGATGAGTAAGTATGGTTTTAGTCCAGTGATGAGACATATTTTTATGTAAGTAGCCTTCTTTTTCTACAAAAAGTTCACAAATACATTGGTGCACTGCTTTATAATCATCCAGTGTTTCATACCCGAGTATCTCTAAAAAATTACGATTTACTTTGAGTACGCCTTTATCCTTATCAATGATCATGACGATGTTTTCCTGTTCGTCAAAAAGACGTTGGCTGTATCTATGTGCTCTGTCCAGATTTTTCTCTGTCTCTATGCGTGCAGTAATATCATGTCTGATAGCGATATATTCCAGTATAGTACCGTTACTGCTTATCAATGGAAAAATAGTTGCATCTACATAGTAGGAGTCTCCATTTTTAGTTTTATTTTTGATTATACCTTGCCATATTTTTTTCTGTTGAATGGTTTTCCATATCTCTTCAAAAAAGCTTTTCTCCATATCCTCAGAACGTATGATATTGTGTGATTGTCCTAAAAGCTCTTCTCTGCTATATCCGCTTAGTTTACAGAAGATATCATTGACATAGGTTATGATGCCGTTTGTGTCCGTTTTGGAGACAATGAGTGTAGCGTCAATGGCATCTTTGTATTGCTGTAGTAAGGTATTTTTTTCATCTACTTCGTCTTTAAGCGATACGTTGTGTTTTTCTATGGTCTTGTAGGCTTGCATTAACTCTTCAGTGTTAAGCTGAATGGTATGGTCTAAAAGACGTTTTTCTTTATCGCTTTCATCATAAGCTTCTTCGATCCGTTTGAATAACTCTAAAGTCTTACTGTCAAAGATACTAAGATCAAAGTCACTACCATATACGTGTTTCAGTTGGCGTTTTAATAGGCGATTCACAGGGTTACTCCTCATATATTACAGTTAGGGTCATGGTTTGGTTGTGTAGTTGACAAGCCATGAGTTCATCGGAAAATGGTGCCAACTCACCATAAGAGTAAAAACCTACAAGTTGTACATTCTTCCCTAAAGTGCTACTGATGCTCTCGAGTTCTTCATCGGTGAGTTGATTTAAAACAAGACGTCTGCCTACACAACTTATGACAAGTCCTAAGGCATTTTTTGTATTGGTTTTTTCTATACGCTTTGCGGCAATTTCAGAACCATCTATGAGTCCGTCTGTATTTGTCTTCATGAGACGGGCAAGGTATCCTTCTGGAACATCTCCTGCAAAGATAAGAGATTGTGTCTCTTCATCGATACCAAGTACAGTACGGATCACGGGAATTGCTTCTTCGTTTATTTTTATGCTGAAAGGAAAACGTAACCCGCTACCAGGTAAATCCTCGGCATACTCACCCAAATACTTTTTATAGAGTTCCAGTGCCGGTTGGTCGTCTATCTCATAGACTATATTATCTTTGGATTTAGTGATTTTTCTTAGTATGCCAAACTCATCCCATCCTGCAAAACATCCACTTCCCACAGTGATGGCATCCCCATAAAATCCTATGGCTACAACCCTGTTTTGTTTTGCTTCTTCATCGGCAATGACCCAAGTCTCTTCAAATTTTGTTCCGTCTCCGGCCAACCCTCCTGTGATAGAGACTGTTTGATCGACTGCTTTATTGGCACCCTGTGCCAGAAAGGAGCCGTTCATATTGAGTCCATCTGACAAGATAAAGATATGTTTGAGGTTTTCCCGGGGCAACCCTGATACTACGCGTTGGCTCACTTCATTTTGATCGTCTTCAGAGTTAAAGTCCTCTACCGATATTTGGACGGTACCGGAGTCCAGAGAGACTGCGGTCGCTACTATCGGAGCATCACTGACACTGTCACCCAGTATATTGCCACTGGAGGTACATCCGACGATGTGTGCATTGGGGTAAAGGGATCTTAGTTTTGTATAGGGGTCAGATCTTTTAAATACCTCTCGGTCACCAAATGTAAAGACAATGTCTGCACCTTCTGTCAGCGTAGGGTTTTCACTGCTGATCTTCCAATTGTTATCGACATATTTGAGTGTTTCTATAATCATTATCTCCCCCTTAAAATAAATTATCGGATTGATTATAGCATACTCATATTTAAGTCTATCGGCTAGCTATTCTGGACTCCATTGCTCATGGTTTGATCAAGTGTTAATAATGGATTTAAGCGCATCAATTAACTTGATAGCTATAGGTTTAGTCTTATCTCTTTGTTATATTTTATTTATATGTAATATTCTTGGCAGTTTGCAAACATTATGCACACTTGTATTTTACAATTACAATCTAAAGGAATAGTATGAAAAAAGTATTAATAAGCGCTTTGGCATATGATGGAGGAAAGTCCGGCATAGCCAACTATATTGAAAATGTTGTCATGGAATTAAGCAAAAATATGTATATAGATCTCATTATAAATGAGGATGAAGTGGAGTTTTTTAAAGGTATTTCGGACAACATCACTTTTAAGGTAGTCCCACTATATTTAAAAAAACCGATCTTAAATGTACTATGGCATCTTCTGATACTGCCATTTAAGATCAATAAAGATGAGTATGAATGGATACTGCTTCCAGCCGGGAATCGTCGTTTAATGTCATTTTACCCCATTAAAACACTTGTAACCATGCATGATCTATCTCAGTTTAATGTTGAAAAAAAATATGATGTGTTTCGTATGTTTTACATAAAGCATGTAATCCCATTTTTTCTAAAACGGGCAGACAAAATTTTTACGGTAAGTGAAAATACAGCAAAAGATATGGCCTTACATTACGGAATGGATAAAGATGAACTTGTTGTTAATTATAACGGAGTAAACATTGAAAATTTTTTACCGACTTTGGAATCAGATGAAAAATTTTTAAAAACAGATAAGCCATACATACTCTATGTAGCAAGAATAGAACATCCTGGAAAAAATCATCTTAATCTTATTGAGGCTTATGAAAAATTACCGGAACGCTACAAGCAAAAGTATGATCTGTATCTTATCGGTAGTGATTGGAATGGATCAGAAGTTGTACATGAGTATGCAAGAACCTCACCGGATCGTAAGCGTATTAAATTTTTAGGCTATGTTCATAATAACGAATTACCACACTATTATCGTAATGCATCACTCTTTGTATTTCCATCATTTTATGAAGGTTTTGGAATTCCGGTAGTTGAAGCAATGGCAAGCGGTACTCCAGTTGCGACGTCATCTACATCCTCTCTCCCGGAAGTTGGAGGAGAGGCTGCAGTATATTTTGATCCCCGATCACCTGAGAATATTTCTGAAGTAATGCATACAATATTAAAAGACCCTGCATATAGAAAGAAGATGTGTGAACTTGGATATGAACAGGTGAAAAAGTTTGATTGGAACAAGCATGCTGAAATTATTCAAAAAAATGCAAGTTCTGCAAAATAAATGCAACAAGATATGAGATACTGTTAAAAATTAGGAGAATAACATGCAAAAATTTAACAACATTGGAAAAATGAAACGAAGTAAAATATTAATGGAGTTATCACTGGCTTTAATACTTTATATACTTTACTTATGTGTACTGCCTGTAATGGGTTTAATGGCAATACTTTATAAAAAAACGCTTTACTTGCCTTTGAAAAATAACCATGAAATTGAATTATATATATTTAATACTCGATGTAATTTAGTAAAATATTTGCCTTTGAGCAAATCGATATTGCAAAGAAAAATTTTCTTGGTCGGAACAGATATATATGACAACAAAACGCATATGGGTTCTGTCCCCGGACTTATATCTTTGCATGGATTACGCTCTTTAAGTGGAATAGACCACTTGTCGGTTGAAGATACGGATAATGAGTATATGCAACATGCCAATATAGTGTATGACATAAAACTCTGTATACGTTTTTTAGCAGCTTTACTGTTTTTGTCTACTAGAAAAGTATATCTGCATCGTATAAATTTAATGGGTGTTGGATTTATGAATACAACTATGCAAAATGCAGTGGAGCTTATAAAAACAAGGGTTGAAAACAGAAAAAAAAGCAATATGTACTTCATAAATGCAGATACATTAAACAAGACATATAACAAACCATCTTTACGGAGTATATTAAACAAAACTCCTTTTGTACTTCCTGATGGAAGCGGTATTAAAATGGCTTGTAATATGATGAATATACCACTTGAACAAAATATAAACGGAACTGATATGTTTCCATTTATTTGTCATATGGCTCAAAAAGAGGGAATGAAAATTTTTCTTTATGGATCTAAGGATGGTGTAGCAAAGCAGATGAAGAACAAGGTACTAAAAGAGTTTCCAAACTTGCAGATAGTAGGTGCTATAAATGGTTATGATCTTCACAACAATGAAGTTATAAATATGATAAATCATTCAGAAGCAGACATAGTCTTTGTAGCTAAGGGTGCACCTTTGCAAGAGGAGTGGATAGATACCCATTCAGACCAAATATCTGCTCCTGTTATAATAGGAGTAGGGGGACTGTTTGATTTTTATTCCGGCAATATCCCTAGAGCTCCGATATGGATGCGAGAGATAGGTCTTGAGTGGATATACCGTCTAATACAAGAACCAAAAAGAATGTGGAAACGCTATATTGTAGGTAATCCACTATTTTTAATACGAACGTATCTATGGAATAAAAAACAAAAACAAGAACGTATGAAAAAATATTATGAGACTATAGCAGCAAAGCGAACATTTTCGTTTTTACCGGATATCTCATTTATGACACATCGTTTTTATCCTATCGGTAAAAGAATTATAGATATTTGTGCAACATCGGTAGCAACACTTTTACTGGCACCACTTATGATCATCGTAGCAATTTTCATAAGAGCTGAAAGCAAAGGTGCCATTTTATTTTCTCAAAAAAGAGTTGGACGAGATGGAAAACTATTTAATATGTACAAATTTCGTTCTATGGTTCAAAATGCAGAAGCACTAAAAAAAGAGCTTACAGATACAAACGAATCAAAAGATGGTGTAATATTTAAAATAAAAGATGATCCTCGCATCACTAAAGTAGGTAAGTTTATACGTAAATGGAGCATAGATGAATTACCACAACTCTTTAATGTTTTAAAAGGGGACATGAGTTTAGTTGGTCCACGTCCACCAGTACCATCTGAAGTGGAAGAGTATGTAAGTGATGACCTTAAACGCCTACATATTGTACCGGGTATAACGTGTTATTGGCAAATATCCGGACGAAGTGAAATACCATTTAAGCAGCAAGTAGATTTAGATAAAAAGTACATATCTACACGTTCTTTATGGACGGATATAAAGATTTTGTTTGGAACGGTTCCAGCAGTTCTTGCTAAAAAAGGTGCATATTAACAAAATAAAAGATGTTTACAATCTTTCTGCAAACATCTCTTATAAAATGTAAAAACAAAACAAGGAGCAGATCATGTTAGAGATAAAAAAAGAATATAAAGACAAATGTATAGTATACGAATTTATCGGTTCAATAGATAATAAAGGTCTAGAAAAAGTAGAAACAATGCTAAGAGAAGATATCAACCATACCTATATGTTTATTTTTAATTTTAAATACTTGAACCATATAAGCACAGAGGCAGTTAAGATGCTGCAAAAAATTTATATTATGAGTGTTAATTATGCATGTGAAATTGTGATAAGTGGTCTAAATACACAACCGGCTATGATGTTAGAAATCTTTCAAATAGATAAACTTTACAACGTTCAAGAGCCGGTTAACAACGTTTATGGAGAAGAACATGAATCTTTGTATTACGCTTGATGCAACTACCGACCATATAATTCATACAGAAGAGCTATTACTCTATCCAGAGACAATGAGCATCGCCGGAAAAGAGATGGTCCATTACTGGTTGGAGTGGGCAAGATCTCAAGGCTATAAGAAACTTTCCATCTATACCATGAGCGTGGGCATGGATAATAAAAAAATTCAAACGCTTCAAAACTTATATGGTATAGAGGTGATATATCAGCAACCATCCGATAAAACGGATATTGCAGTAGAAAAAGAAGCATATAATGGTATGGGGATCTTTTTAGATAGTGGTGAATATAGATGTTTTAAAAGTTTGGATGAAGTACTGATGTTTGAACAAGAACTTATATATAACCCATTGAGTTACTGCTCTTTAACTGGATATGGAAAATCAGCGCATATACAGATCGGTAAAAATGTATATATTCATAAATCTGCAAAACTATCCGGAGCAGTGGTTATTGGAGATAATTGTATTATTGAAAAAGATGTTGAGATTGAAGATAGTGTCATTAATAATGGTTGTCTCATAAAAAAAAGATCCATTATTAAAAATTGTCATATCAGTCAAAATATACATATGACTACTAATTTGTATCTAAAAGACAAAGCTCTATTTGAATCAAGTATATATGATATGACAAAAAGAGAGAGTGTCATTCATGAAGGTATTTGCTTGAAAAATTAAGTTTTTTATAAAGGAGATGCATGATAGTAGCTATTGCAGGTGGAACAGGATCTGGTAAAACTACAGTATCTAAAGCAATGAAAGAGTCTTATAGTCTGCGTTTTAATATAAATGTTGTAGTTGTCTCTATGGATAATTACTATAAAAATGAGAACAATGAAAAGTTTGACAACTATGACCATCCTAGTGCATTTGATATTGATTTGCTATATGGTGATCTATATGCGTTTTTATCTACTGGTAAAATAGTAAAACGTTCTTATGATTATGTTACAAAAAAGAGTAGTATCATAAAAACCCAATCAAATGTTCAAGTTCTGATCCTGGAAGGACTTTACCCATTTTATGAAAAGAAGATAAGAGATATTTGCAGTTTGAAGTTATACCTGGATGTAAATGAAGTTGTAAGGATTCAAAGAAGGATTTCACGCGATATGAAAGAACGAAATATATCAGTAAAAGAAAATATGAAAATGATAGATGGGTTTGTAAAACAGATGCATGAAAAATATGTTGGAAAGCAAAAAGAGATGGCTGATAAATCATATGTAAAAAGTGAAGATATATTAAAGGCGCCTCTAAAAACCCTAGATACTCATAATGGGTTTTTAGAGGTGCCCTTCATGCTTTTATAGTGCATATTTATGGTATAGTAAAATAATTTTTAGGAAAAAAAACTTACAAGAGGAATAAATATGGAAAAGAAGCCATATATTATGGCCATTGATGACACTCTTTATAACCTTGAAGTGTTAACAATGATACTAATGGATATAGATGCAGAGATAGAGTGTGTAGAATCTGGTGTAAAAGCACTTGAACTCATAAAAGTAAGAACGCCAGATTTGATCTTACTAGATATTATCATGCCTGTTATGGATGGTTATGAAGTTTGTAAAATTCTTAAAAAAGAGCCTGTAACCAATAATATCCCCATAATATTTCTTTCCGCATTAGATGATATTGATAGTAAGGTCAAAGCTTTTGAGATGGGTGGAGTTGATTACATAACAAAGCCATTTAACACTTTAGAAGTTGCTGCCAGAGTAAAGACTCATCTGAAACTGCATCATATGCTTGAAGAGATGAACACACTGCTTAGAGAATCTTTTCATGAGATATATACACCTTTAGGACTTATAAAAAGTTCTCTCTCTCTTCTGGAACTTGAACAAGGTGACAATGAACACCTGCAAAATATAAGATCTTCCGTACAATCGCTTCACTCAATATATGAAGATATATATTATGCGATAAAAAAAGAGGTACGAAGCTATCAGCCTGAGTGGATAGACTTAGAGTCGTTTTTACAAAAAAGAACTGAAATATTTAAGCCTCAGATGAACTACAAAAAGCTAAAGTGCGACATAGTATCAAAAATAGAATCTCCTATGATAAAAATCAACCTTACTGAACTTGAAAGGTTGATGGATAATTTATTGTCCAATGCCATAAAATATGCAAATGAAGATAGTGTAATAAAAATAGAGATTACTCCATCAAATGAAAAAATTAAATTGCTCATCTCAAATAGTTCTAAAAAAATTAAAGATGCCAAAAAGCTTTTTGATGAGTTGTATCGCGAAGATCATTCAGTTATGGGACTTGGAATAGGGTTGAGCATTGTTAAAAAGATATGTGACAAATATGCCATAGATATAGAGGTAGAGTCAAATGACAACACTACAAGTTTCATACTTTATTATGAGGAGAAATAATGAAAATTTTACTTTTAGAAGATGAAGAAGTTCTTTGCAAAAATATAGAAAGATTTTTAACCATCAAAGGACATCAGGTTGATAGTTATGAGGATGGAGGAGTTCTTTTGGATGAATCAAATCTATTTGAGTATGATTTTTTTGTATTTGACATAAATGTTCCGGATGTTGATGGTTTTGAGCTTCTTACCTATATAAAAGATAAAAAAATTGAAACGCCTTTAATCTTCATAAGTGCCATGGTTGGCATAGAAGAGATAACTAAAGGATTTAAGCTTGGATGTAGTGACTATCTAAAAAAACCTTTCGAGCTTGAAGAGCTTGAACTGAGACTAAACAATATAAAGAATAGTTTTACAGCCCATGAACGAATTGATCTTCCAGGAGGTTTAGTTTATGATTTTGATACAAAATCCGTGTATGAAAATGAAAATAGGCTAGACTTGTCAAAAAAACAGAGTGAAATTTTATATGTGATCATGAAGCACAATGGTCACGTGGTTAGTTTTGACACTATTGCTGACTATGCTTATGAAGATGATTTTCGCGATATGCATACCATATCAAGTCATATTAGGGATATACGCAAAATAATAGGCTCTGAGACCATTAAAAATGTAAGAGGAGTAGGCTACAAACTTGTTCTTTAATGTTTGAACTTGCGAAATAAGCAGGTCTTTTGATCCGTTTAAAAGTTGTGGTGACACTGAAAAAGTACAATTAAGGTGAAATCTTCTGAAAGTACGTGTTTTAGGGGGGGGGCTAATTGGTTGCGGGAGCCGGATTTGAAGCAACGACCTTCGGGTTATGAGAACATCTAAAATTCCCAGTTTTAGGGCATAAATACAAAATGTCACCACAAACCGCACCAAAACACTATCTTAAAAGTTTATATTATACTTTGAAGCTAGAAGAATGAGAAACAAGAGTAGTACTATTACTATCACCTGACCCCTTTTTCTAAGTAGCCATAAAGTTGCTTTCATTAGTTTTGAAATAAAAACTATTTCGTTATCAGATTTTATACTTTTAGGTTTACCGTATAATTCGATAATATCAAGCAGTGTCCGAATGAGTGTAATGATAGATTTATTTGGTAAATATTGCAGTGCAAGTAAAGCTCGACTTCCAGAGTCAATCACTCCAAAGACTTGTTGTTTGTTTATGGTTGTTAAATCCATAGACCATTGTACATTTTTAGGCATTGCATTAGGCACTCTGTGTTTTATCTCACTTCTCATCTTCACTATCTCATACCCATGTTCTTTTATGAGTGAGTAAACATAAGATTTGGAAACAGAAACATTTTTATGTGCATACTGCCTGTTAAACTGCAAAGCCATCTTCCTACAACCCTCACGAGGAAGGTGCACTTTTAAGTACATTACTTTGGCCTTTACCCAGTCTGGTTTTTTGTTGGGTGTGCAGTAAGGGATGTAGGTTGATTTACTTTGTTCTTTTGGCTTCTTCTTGTAAAAGGTTTTTATTTTGAAGTGCTGTAAAATGCGTTGCTATAGGAGTTTTAGAAATAGGGTAATGTGGTGCATTTGGGTGTCCAGATGAGTAGGGTGGTGGAGTATTATAGCCATACATTACGAGTAGAGAACGCAAAAGTCTTCAGTTAATGATTGGACTAAGACCTTATAAATTATTTCTTACTATCGATAGTTTCAATATGTTCAATTCTAATTATTTTACTCAAGGGAAAGGTAATTGTTTTATTACCATCGTATATGCCACAATGATTATTTTTGCATATAATTATTTTTCCTTTTATAGAGGTATTGTCTTCTATGAAAATTATATCTTCATATTTTATATTATCTTTGAATTTTAAAGCATCCTTCTTTGCACTAGCAACCATTTGGAATGCTAGAGAAAATACAAAAAGAGTGGGGATTATAATAGCTAAAGCAATAGTATGACTTGATTCTTGTAAATTAATCAAATTTTTAGTTATAGTACTCATACCTTCAACTTGTTCATCAATCCAAGTTTTAGCATTTTGCATATCAAATAACTTAAATATTGGTATCAACATATAAAAAACAACAAGTAGAAATATGACTCCATAAAAAATCCATGTAACGTTTGCTAAAATTAACTGAATATATCCTTGTTCTATATTTTTTTCAATACCATTTTGAAATAAACCAGACTCTAATCCTAGAGCTGATAAAAAATTACTGTTGTACACATCTCCTAAAAAGTAGAGTAGAAAACTTAAAAATGCAATAAATGGAGCACCAATTTTTAATATCTTATCTATATTCATTTATGACCTTTTGACATCAATATATGGAAGAATACCATATATTGATGCCAAAAGGTATGTTTAATGAAATTTATCAAGACTATGTCTGTAGTTGTGTACCAAGAGTAGGTAATGAATTACTTGCGATACTCCCAGAGCAGATGGTATTGGTTCATGTAACAGATAAACTACTAAATACAAAAACTGGTCACATGGAAGATCAATGTATTCTTTCTGTGGCAATTTCAAGAGATACAATCAAAAATCTAAATATGGATATGCTAAATCCATCAGATTCTTTAGATAATTTTGTTCATAATATGAATTTCAAAAAAACCAAAGGTTTTGAAGTAGTAGAAAAACTTTTACCTAGTTCATTTGTTAATTAATAATACATAATATAGGGAGGATATGCTGTAGTGGGGGGGGGTGAAGACAATAGTGCCTTTTAGTTCGCTAGAAGTTGATGAGATATTGGCTTCAGCTCCAGTACCACTTAGAAACTTTCTTAACTATAGGGTTTTATACAGGTATGAGATCTGGCGAGATACTAGGCTTACAGCTCTCAGATATACATAAGAGCAAAATCTCCATAAAGAGAAGTATCTCCAGAGGAGTGGTATTTATACCTAAAACAGCTAAGAGTGTGAGAAAAATACCTCTCTTTAATGTACTAAAGCCTTATGTGGATGCTCAGGTACAGATAGCTAGAAAGCAAAAGAGCTTCTATCTGTTCTCTAATGATAGGAAACATCTTTATGATGTCGAAAGCATACGTGGTAAAAAGCCTTACGGAGCTTGGGCTAAACTACTAACAGAACTTGGGATTTCATATCGTAAGATATACAGCACAAGACATACATTTATAACGGCTATGTTGAAGTTTGGAAAGCTAAGCGTATTAGAGATAACACAGATAGTAGGGCATACAAATTCTAAGATGATTATTGAAAATTATGCACGATACATAAAAGGTGAACATTTAAAGATAAGTAGTTCATTTAATCCGTTTCAAAGTAGTGGTGATACAGATGGTGACATTCGTGGTGACACTGCAAAAACGCTAATTAGTTGAAATCTTCTGAAAGTACGTGTTTTAGGGGTTATAATTGGTTGCGGGAAACGGATTTGAACCGCTGACCTTCGGGTTATGAGCCCGACGAGCTACCAAACTGCTCTATCCCGCGACAGGATGCATAGATTTTGTAATCTATATTGGTATAAATTAAATAAATTGGTTGCGGGAGGTGGATTTGAACCACCGACCTTCGGGTTATGAGCCCGACGAGCTACCAAACTGCTCTATCCCGCGACAGGATTATAAGATAATGAAATCTATTTTGGAATTATTTAATTTAGTGGATGGGGTAGAGGGATTCGAACCCCCGAATACCAGTACCAAAAACTAGTGCCTTACCGCTTGGCGATACCCCAATCTTCACAAGCTTACTGCTTATGTGGACGGCATTATAGCACCAAATGTTTCACATGTCAAGAGATATTGAAAAAATAATGTAAAAAGTTACAGTATTCATCCAATGTCATATTGGATCATGTTAAAAAATGATGGATATGAAGTATGAAAAGGTATAATATCTTTATTAAAATAAATAATTATATATATTTGTAATGGAGAAGTCATGTCAACAGATGCGATAAAAAGAGTAGAGAAAGCGATAGATGAAGTAAAAAGAGGGAAGATGATCATCATGATGGATGATGAAGATCGTGAAAATGAGGGTGACCTTGTATATGCAGCGACATTTTCTACACCAGAGATGGTTAACTTCATGGCAAAAGAGGCAAGAGGGCTCATCTGTACGCCTGTAACCAAAGAGATAGCAGATAAGCTTGATCTTATGCCTATGGTAAGTAATAATGTTTCCAACTATGAGACAGCGTTTACTGTTTCGATAGATTCTGCGAATGCTGAGACAGGTATCTCTGCTGCGGAGAGAGATGACTGTATCTCTAAGCTTGCCAATCCTTTGACGGTGGCAGGTGACTTTGTACGTCCTGGACATATCTTCCCACTTATCGCTAAAGATGGTGGGGTGTTGGTACGTACCGGACATACAGAAGGTTCTGTAGATATTTGTAAGCTGGCTGGACTTGCTCCTGCGGCAGTTATCTGTGAAATCATCAAAGATGATGGGAAAATGGCACGTATGGATGACCTGGAGATCTTTTCTAAAGAGCATGACATGGCTATTGTGTACATCTCTGATATCGTTGAGTATCGTTTAGCAAATGAACAGTTGATAAAGCGTATATCTGAAGAAGAGAGTGAGCTAAGAGGTACAAAAGTAGAAAAGATCATCTATCAAGATCACTTAGACAGAACACATACAGTGATACAGTTCTACAAGTCACATGAAACCGCAAATGTAAAATTTCATAATATAGGTACAGATATCGATCTTGTGCTTGATGATAAACGTTTTAATGCATTGAATAACTCTATAGATTATCTAAAACAAAATGGTGGTGTACTTGTTTTTCTTGACACAAAAGTTATCTCACAAGAGCAAGCTAGAGAGTTTGGTGTAGGTGCTCAGATACTTAAAGACTTAGGTATTAAAAACATCAACCTTATCACTACGAACAAAGAGACAGAGTTTGTTGGGCTTGCAGGATTTGGACTTGATGTTGTGGAAAAGATAGAAGTAGTTTAAAACACATATGTCTCTAGGCATTTTTAAGCATAAAACCATAACTGGCATACATATCATTGGTATGCTTATGATGTCTACCGTCATTATTATATTTGCATCTTTTGTATCCTATAAAGAGTATCAAAACTTTGATAATGAAGCTAAAAGTATGCAATCATCTTTTATCCAAAAACAAAAAGATACCATTGTATTTGATACTACGCGTGTACTTGATTTCATTGGTGATACATACGAACATAGAAATGTACAGCAAGATGAAGGGATCTTGAAAAAACAAATACTTCACTCCATAGAGCAACTTTATGGACGGCAAGATGGTACGGGGTATATATTTATCTATGATTTTAACGGAATAGTGCTTTCTGATCCTGTGCAGAGGCAAAATATAGGTAAAAACCTTTATAACACTAAAGATACCAATGGTGTAATGGTCATCAAAGACCTTATAGATATTTCACAGAAAAAAGAGGGCGGTTTTGTAGAGTATCAATGGTTAAAACCAACTACCGGCTCACTAAGTCCCAAGGTCTCTTATGCAAAATCGTTTGAGCCTTGGGGTTGGATGGTTGGGACAGGTGTGTATCTTGACGAGGTAGAAAAACATATTCAAGACCAAAGAAACATACTTAAAGAGAGACTCAATCTCTATTCTCTCAAAATGGTATTTTTGTTGGGTATTTTATTTATGATCGGTATCATAGGGATCGTGATCATAAATCGCATACTTAAAAAAGAGATAACCGCATTTAGTCATTACTTTAAAGAAGCCTCATCTTCTTATGTTATGATGGATGAAAATAACATACGACTCTCCGAATTTAAAAGTATGGTACATTATATTAATGCGATGATCACTGTTATCCGTCAGCGAAAACAAAAACTGAACGAGATGAATCTGACACTGGAATCAAAAGTTGAGCAGAAAACAAAATATTTGAGTATTCAAAATGATCTGCTCGAAAAAGAGAAAGCATTTAGTGACTCTTTAGTAAAAGCACAAGACAGTTTCATCAAGCACTCTATCCATGAGATCAATACACCACTGGCGGTGATCATGACACATATTGATCTGTTTAAAATGAAAGAGGGGGAGAATAGGTACCTCTCCAAGATAGAAGCAGCGAGTAAGATCATCAGTAATATCTATTCTGATCTAAGTTACATGGTAAAAAAAGATCGTTTTGTGTATGAGAAAAAGAAGTTAAATATGTCTATATTTCTTGAGGAAAGGATCGACTTTTTTTCAGAAATCGCACTGGGTAATAGACACAACATCATATCGCAGATCCAGGATGATATTTGGCTTTACTTTTCTGAAGAGGAGTTGCAAAGGATCATAGATAATAACTTATCCAATGCCATTAAATATGCCAATAAAGGTACAGAGGTAAAAGTGTCTCTTCTTCAGGAGAAAAAAGAAACAGTATTAAAATTTGTAAGTATCTCCCCTAAGATAGAAGATACAAAAGGTATCTTTACAGCATTTAAGCGTGAAGATGATGTAAGAGGTGGCTTTGGATTGGGACTGGAAATAGTCTATACGATCTGTAAAAAAGAGAATGTAGAGATAGAAGTACAATCTGATGATAATATGACAGCATTTATCTATAGATTTAGAAGGGAGCATTAGATGAAAATACTGTTGCTTGAAGATGAATTGATGTTGCAAAGTGCAATGATTGAATACTTGACAGATACAGGGTATGAAGTAGATGCATTTGAAGATGGAGAAGAAGCATTTAATAACTGCATGGAAAATAGCTATGACCTTTTTATTTTTGATATCAATACACCTTCCATAGATGGACTTTCTTTACTTGAAAAGTTACAAAAAGAAAAAATATTTGTACCCACGATCTTCATCTCTGCCATTACCGAGATAGAGCAGATAAGCAAAGCCTATGAATTAGGCTGTTACGACTACTTAAAAAAACCTTTCCATCTAAAAGAGCTTACATTACATATAGACAGACTGCTTAAAATGGCAAATATAGAGTCAAAAAGTGCAGTCAAGATCAGTAAAATGTATGTGTATGATCTTGAAAAACAGAGATTGCTATTTGATAATGAAGAACAAACACTCACTCCCAAGCAGGCACAGATCATTAATCTGTTTGCCTGCAACATCAACAAAATAGTAGACTTTGATATGCTCAGACACTATGTTTGGCATGATAGCCATGTAGATAATGCCACGATAAGGGCAGAGATGCATAGAGTAAAACAAGTACTTAAAGAGGATCTCATAGAGAGTCTAAAGGGAATAGGCTACAGGATTAACAAAAACCATTAATCTTTATGTAACAAAATGTTACAAACACGTTTTTTTACACCTACTATCTTCGTCAATAATCACAATGCTATGCCAATGCTATTTTCATCTTTCATAATAAAATTGAGTTTTAATATGGAGGGAACAATGAAAAAAACAGTATTGCTATCAGTTATAGCATCAACAATGATCATGGCTGGTGGAGACATCAAGCCTGTGGAGCCAGTAGTGGCAGAAGTAGAAGCAGATTGGGGAGAGATTTTTGGACAGTCTCGAACTTTTTATATTGACAGAACATATTCAGGTGCAATAAATAATAACCGTAATTCACTTGCAACAGGTGGTTACATAGGTTATAAAACACCTGATTTCAATGGATTCACTGCTGTAGTTGCAGCTTATGGTACTTATGGATTTGATATTCATGATGAAGATGCCGATGTAATAGGATCTGCAAGTTATGATCCTTCACTTTATGGTGATGCGTTTGATAATTATGCTTTCATAGGTCAAGCATATATAAACTATGCATTTGGCAATACTAACATTAAAGTTGGTCGTCAAAGACTAGATACTCCAATGGCAGGTGCAGATGATGCCAGAATGTTACCTAACCTTTTTGAAGCAGCAGTATTGAGTAATACAGATGTAGAAAATACTACATTGATCGCAGCTCATGTGACTAAAGAGACTACGGGTACCTTTTCAAATGTATATGGTGCACCAAGTGCACTTTCTTTACAAAGTGGTTATGGTCTTGGTTACAAAGAAGGTACAAGTGGTAGTTTTGCCAATATGGGAACTATCGCATTAGGCGATATAGATGTAAATGGTGATGGCAATACCGATAACAGTACTGCTGGTGTTACTGCTTTAGCAGCAATCTATACAGGTATAGAAGGTTTAAAACTTCAAGCTTGGGATTATATCGCATGGGATATTCTTAATGCAGTCTACTTACAAGCTGATTATGGCTGGAACTGCCTATTAAGTGATAGTGTAAAAATGAAAGCATCTGCACAATATATAAATGAAACTGATATTGGTGATGCTTTCGCAGCTTCAGTGGACAGTAACTATTTTGGAGCTAAATTAGGTGCATCTGTTGGTGGGCTCAGTGGATATGTTGCCTATTCGGTAACAAGTGACAGTGATGGTACTATGAATGGCGGGATCATCACTCCTTGGGGTGGTATGCCGGCATTTACACAAGGTATGGTAACAAGACATATGTTCTTTGCTGACACAGATACCTGGAAAGCAGCCGCTACATACAAGTTTGCAGATCTTGGTCTAAAAGCATCAGCGTATTATGTAGAATTTGATATTGGTCAATCAAACACATATAAGCCTGGACAGGCTTGGAGAGCAAGTGAGTCTGGATTTGACATTCAATATGATGTAGCAGCAGTAAAAGGTCTTAATTTAAGACTTAGAGCTAACTACCCAAGAGATTTTGCACCTGGTTTAGACTGGGATGAATATAGACTTATTGCAAACTATAACTTTTAAAAGGAAATTAAATGACAAAAGAACAAGTAGAACAGGTTAAAAATAACCCTAAATATCAAAAATTAGTGAGTGAGAGAAGCAAGTTTGCCTGGATTCTCTCTATTATTATGTTGGTGGTTTATTATGCATTTATTATGACTATTGCATTTAATCCGGCACTTTTAGGCACCAAAATGGGTTCAGGTGTAATGACAATTGGGATTCCAATAGGAATTGCCATAATTATCATTGCATTTATATTGGCAGGAATTTATGTTAGAAGAGCAAACGGTGAGTTTGATAATTTGACTAGAGAAGTTAGAGAAGAATTAGGAGATATATCATAATGAAAAAATTATTACTATTAACCTTACCGTTATTGTTAAGTGTAGGTGCATATGCAGCAGGTGCAATAGAAGGTGAAGTTCAAAAACAACCTCTTAATATATCTGCTATTATCATGTTCCTGATTTTCGTTGGTGGTACATTGGGTATTACATATTGGGCAGCAAAAAGAACTAAGACAGCAAAAGATTTCTATACTGCCGGTGGTGGGATCACAGGTTTCCAAAATGGTATGGCGATTGCAGGTGACTACATGTCAGCAGCTTCATTCCTTGGTATTTCTGGACTTGTTTACCTTGCTGGTTATGATGGACTTATTTACTCGATAGGTTTCCTTGTTGGTTGGCCGATCATTCTTTTCCTGATCTCTGAAAGATTAAGAAACCTTGGTAAATATACATTTGCAGATGTTGCAGCATATAGACTTAAACAAGCTCCGATCAGAACATTGGCTGCTTTTGGATCTATTGCTACAGTTATCTTGTACCTAATCGCTCAAATGGTTGGTGCAGGTAAACTGATCCAACTTCTTTTTGGACTTCCGTATGAGTTGGCAGTTGTTCTCGTTGGTACACTGATGATTCTTTATGTAACATTTGGTGGTATGCTTGCTACAACTTGGGTACAGATTATTAAAGCGATTCTATTACTCTCTGGTGCAACATTTATGGCACTGGCAGTACTTAGTCACTTTGGATTCTCTCTTGACGCAATGTTTGCAGCAGCAGTTGAAGTACATGGTAAAGGTGAAGCAATTATGGCTCCAGGTGGACTGGTATCTGACCCAATTTCAGCAATCTCACTTGGTGTTGCGTTGATGTTCGGTACAGCTGGTCTTCCACATATCCTTATGAGATTCTTTACCGTTTCAGATGCAAAAGAGGCTAGAAAATCAGTATTTTATGCAACAGGATTTATTGGGTACTTCTACATCTTGACATTCATTATTGGGTTTGGTGCAATTATCATGGTTCTTAACAACCCTGAGTATCTTGATCTTGCTAAACAAGCTATATCTGGTGGGTCTCCTATCCTCGGTGGTAAAAATATGGCAGCGATCCACTTGTCTCATGCAGTTGGTGGTAACTTCTTCCTAGGATTCATCTCAGCAGTTGCATTTGCTACGATCCTTGCGGTTGTATCTGGTCTTACATTGGCCGGTGCGTCTGCAATTTCTCATGACCTTTATGCGAATGTATTTGAAAAAGGTGCCTGTGATGAAGCCAAAGAGATGAGGGTTTCCAAAATAGCAACTGTAGTTCTTGGTATTATTGCGATACTCCTTGGTATTGCTTTTGAAAAACAAAACATTGCATTTGTGGTTGGTCTTGCATTTGCTATCGCAGCATCAGCTAACTTCCCGGTTCTTTTCCTCTCTATGTTCTGGAGTAAACTTACAACAAGAGGTGCGGTTATAGGTGGTAGTCTAGGACTTACAACGGCTGTATTGCTTGTAATCCTTGGACCTATTGTATGGGTTGCAATTCTTGGAAATGCAGAAGCGATCTTCCCATATAAATATCCGGCACTCTTCTCTGTAACCGTTGCCTTTGTGGGTATCTGGTTCTTCTCTGTCACTGATAAAAGTGATGCGGCAGCCAAAGAGATAGAAGCGTTTGAAGCACAAGATATCCGTTCTCAAACAGGTATTGGTGCTGAGGGCGCATCTTCACACTAAATATAAAAACGCAAAGCCAACTTTTTGGCTTTGTAGATTAGGATAGGTATATGATAGCACTATTGGATAACTTAAAAACACATTTGCCGTTTTCACTGTTAGACAACAGATCTTCTAAGTTGATAGAGGAGGCAGCTCAAATCGCTTACTATCCTGAAAATACTATGCTCATCAAGCCTGATGAGATTCCACATACACTTTTTTTGGTTATTAAAGGTACCGTTGAAGCTAGAGACAATGAAGCGCTTATTGATGTATATCATACGGATGATGCGTTTGGTGGTATTGAACTCATTGAAAAACAACCATCACGATATGAATATCTTGTGACAGAAGAGCTCATTTGTTATGAAATCCCCGAAGAGACTTTTTTAACACTCTGTAATGACAATAAGGCATTTAAAGCTTACTTCTTTTCTACTATTGTAGAGCGCATTGATATGTTAAAAGAAAAAAGAGAACATGCTCATGTGGCCGATATGATGGTCGCAAGGGTTGATACAAGTATTTTACATTATGCTTCTCTGGTTGAAGCGCATACACCTATTGTAGAAGCACTTGCTCAAATGGAAGAGAGTAAAGCAGTATCTATCATTGTTAAAAATCCTGATGGGTATGGTATCGTTACGGATGCAGACTTGAGAACATATATACTGCATAAAGAAGAAGATGATCTCTTAGAAATATCACAAATACAAACCTACCCAATGATCTCTACCCAGGAGGGGGAACTGCTTTTTAATGTTCTGTTACTTATGACGGAGCATTCCATTAAACATCTGCCTGTTTTTGATGAAGAGAAGAATCTACTGGGTGTCCTGGAGATGATCGATCTGCTTAGTTTTTTTTCCAATCAATCACACCTCATTACCGTTCAGATGGATAGCGCAGAAGATCTCTCTTCTGTGATATCTGCGGCAAGAAGAGTAGAAATAATGGTAAGTGCCTTACATGCAAAAGGTGTCAAGAGCCGTTACATTGCAAAACTTGTTGCAGAGATCAAAAAAAAGATGTATACAAAACTTTTTGAAATGATACTCCCGGAAACATGGCAAGATAGATGTACTTTTGTTTTACTTGGCAGTGAAGGAAGAGAAGAGCAGATACTCCGTACAGATCAAGACAATGCACTTATCTTTGAAGATGGATTTATACCGGAGGATGTAGATGAAGTGACACAGCAGTTTATAAATGCATTGGATGAGATAGGTTTCCCCAGATGTGAAGGGAATGTCATGATCATCAATCCTAAATGGTGTAAAAGTCTCAGTGAGTATAAAAAAGATATACATCAATGGATAGAACACCCTAGCTATGATGGCTTTATGGATATGGCGATCTTTTCTGACTCCATGGCTGTTGCAGGTGATGTGTCGCTTCATAAAACACTCCAAGCATATCTTATTTCACAGATCGGCAAGCATAAGCATATCTTGCCACACTTTGCTAAAGCTATAGATAGTTTTGAGTCTCCTTTGGGTCTGTTTTCTCGTTTCTCTTCAGGAGGAAAAGGTCATGAAAATGAGATAGACATTAAAAAAGGTGCACTCTTTGCTCTGGTTCATGGTGTGCGTGCTTTATCTTTAGAGTATGGCATGACACAAACCAATACAACATTACGCATTAAAGAACTCAATGATATTGGATATATGAATAAAGAGGATGCACAAGATATGTTAGAAGCGCTTGAGGTGATCAATACACTAAGGCTTCATGCACAGCTTGAAAAGCTTGAAAAAGGCAAAGAGATGGATAACTACATCTGTGTAACAACTTTGAGTAAGCTGGAAAGAGATGTACTTAAAGAAGCACTCAAAACAGTAGAGCAATTTAAAAAAAGAGTGAGTTATCACTTTCATTTGTCCATGGTAAGTTAGATAGGTAAGTTAGATGTTTGAAACGTTAAAGCAAAAATGGAATCGTAAAAATCTTACAAATGAGAGGTTTTTATTTTTATTTGAAGATACTCATGAAGATGAAGTTGTTGTTTTTGACTGTGAGACAACGGGACTGAACCCTAAAATAGATGAGATCATCTCTATAGGTGCCGTGAAAGTCAAAGGCAATAAAATTTTAACCGATCAGGCAATTCATATTTACATTAAACAAGAAAATGAAATTAATCACAAGAGTATTACGATTCATCAAATAAGAAATTGTGATTTGGAAGATGCAATTCCTCTTAACGAAGCCATTGAAAAGTTTCTTTACTATATAGGAAACAGAACACTTGTTGGCTACTATCTTGAGTTTGATGTTGCTATGATAAACAAGTATATCAAACCTATGTTTGGTATTACTTTACCCAATAAAAAAGAGGAAGTGTCAGCAATCTATTATGATAAAAAAATTGCTGCTATTCCTCAAGGAAATATAGATTTGAGGTTTGATACGATCTTAGAAGACTTAGCATTACCAAAACTTCAAGCGCATGATGCGCTTAATGATGCAGTCATGACAGCGATGATGTATCTAAAATTAAAACAAATAAAATTTGTTAAGACAACTAGGAGATAAATATGTTAAAAAAGATTTTTTAGATTTATTGGGTACAAGCATGAAGTAGTGTAATTAAAGGTTTGGATAGAAATTATGGAAGAATGTAACAAATAGGAGTAATTTACTCTTATTTAAAAACCTCTCTAAAATTTACTTCCTTTCTCTAATAAAATATGTTAAACTTATTTAAATAATATATATATCCACAAAGGAATAACAATGAGTCATAAAAAAGAAATATTTAACCCAAACCCAGAGTTTGCTAAAAATGCAGCAGTTAACAGTATGGATGCGTACTGGAAATTACAAAACAAAGCCATAGAAGACTATGAAGGTTTTTGGAAAGATTTTGCAGATGAGAAGATCGATTGGTTAGCACCTTATGATAAAGTACTTGACGAGAGCAATGCACCATTTTATGAGTGGTTTACGAATGGCAAGCTTAATGTATCTAACCAGTGTATCGATAGACACTTAGCAGATAAAGCAGATAAAACAGCGATCTTGTTCGAAGGCGATAGAGGAGATGTAGAACACATTACATATGCTCAACTTTCACAACGTGTAAACAAAATGGCAAACCTGCTTAAAAACGAATTTGGTGTGACTAAAGGTGATAGGGTTGTCCTTTATATGCCTATGATCCCTGAAGCAGCGTATGCGATGCTTGCTTGTGCACGTATCGGTGCTATCCATTCCATCGTATTTGGTGGGTTCTCTTCTGAAGCATTGAAAGACCGTATCGAAGATGCAGAAGCGAAAATTGTGATCACTGCAGACGGTGCTTATAGAAAAGGAAAACCATATATGCTTAAGCAAGTGGTTGATGATGCACTTACACAAGGTGGAGATAGTATTGAAGCAGTACTTGTTGTAAAAAGAAACAATGAAGAGATAGAATGGGTAGAGGGTAGAGACCATAACTACAACGAACTGATCACTTCACAACATGCAGAATGCCCTTTTGAACTTATGGACAGTGAAGATCCTCTCTTCTTGCTTTATACAAGTGGTAGTACAGGAAAACCAAAAGGGGTACAGCATGCAAGTGCAGGATACATCCTTTGGGCACAGATGACTATGGAATGGGTATTTGATGTAAAAGGTGATGATGTTTACTGGTGTACAGCAGATATAGGTTGGATCACTGGACATACGTACATTGTTTATGGACCACTTGCCGCTGGTACAACAACACTTATGTTTGAGGGTGTACCGACCTATCCTGATGCAGGACGTGCATGGAAAATGGTACAAGACCATAAGATCACTCAGTTCTATACAGCACCGACAGCGATCCGTGTACTGCATAAAATGGGTGACCATGAGCCAGAAAAATATGACCTTTCTTCACTTAAAGTACTTGGAACTGTTGGAGAACCAATTGATCCACCGGCATGGCAATGGTACTATGAAACAGTTGGAAACTCCAAGTGTGCCATCGTTGATACATGGTGGCAGACAGAAACAGGTGGACACATGATCTCTCCACTTCCTGGTGCTACACCTATCAAGGCAGGATGTGCTACATTACCTCTACCGGGTGTCATTGCAGAGATCATTGACCCTGATGGAGAGCCTAAAGAAGTAGGGGAAACTGGACTACTTTGTATTACGAAGCCTTGGCCAAGTATGATCAGAAACATTTGGGGTGATCCTGAACGTTATACTAAAGCATATTTTGGTGATGCTGTAAAAAATGGTAAACCTGTATATTTCTCTGGTGATGGTGCTGTACTTGATGAAGATGGATATATTACGATCACGGGGCGTGTAGATGATGTTATCAATGTTTCTGGTCACCGTATGGGAACTGCCGAGATAGAAGCAGCAGTAAATAAAGATGAATCTGTAGCTGAAGTAGCTGTAGTAGGACGTCCACATGACATTAAAGGTGAGTCTATCTTCATCTATATTGTACTTAAAGAGGGTCATATCAACAAAGATATTAAAAACCATATCAATGCATTGCTCTCATCTGAGATCGGTAACATTGCAAAGGCGGATCATATCATCGAAGTACCTGGATTGCCTAAAACACGTTCAGGTAAGATCATGAGAAGAATTTTACGTTCTATTGCGAAACATGAGGAGATCACTCAGGACATTTCAACACTTGAAGATCCGTCTATCGTTAAGCAAATTGAAACAACTGCGAGAGAAGCTTAGTCTTCATCGCAACATACTACCCTGTTGCGACCACTCTCTTTCGCTTCGTAAAGGGCTTTATCAGACCGTTTTATAATGGTCTGTATATCCTTGTCTTTTTTACTCATTTGGCTTAATCCTATACTCACAGTTACTTGTACAACTTTGTTTTCAAATATTATTTTATGTTTAGCTATATTTGCTCTGAGCCTATCTGCTATATGAAATGCTGAATCCATACCAGTTGCCGGCATAAGTATAGCAAACTCTTCACCACCTATTCTCCCGATATAATCTGTAGTACGGCTATTTTCAATCATTTGTTGTGCAAGAGAACGGATAACTTCATCACCAAAAGGGTGACCATAAGTGTCATTGATAGCTTTAAATTTATCAATATCGATAGTTAGATACGAGAGTCCTGTATTGTAACGTATAGCATGTTCCATTTCTTTAGTACATGTATTAAAAAAATATCTTCGGTTCATTAGTCCTGTAAGTGAGTCTGTTGATGCTTGATGCGTGAGATGTTTTTCTAATTCTTTTTTCTCTTCAAGTTCTTTGGCAAGTTGTTTGTTGGCATTATTTAAGGCAACAGTCTTTTCTGCAACTGCATGAAATAGACGTGAACTTTCTGTCTGTTGTTGTGCTATAAGTTTCTCTTGTGCATCTAATGTTTCTTCACGGAACAGGTTAATACGATAGGCAAGTAAAAGTGAAAAAATTATGATCTCGAATAAAGAGCCGATAATAGGTGCATTGCTAATTAGGATACTATAGGGGATTAGACCTAAGGCAAGTTGACTGATCAAAATCATACTTACAATATAGATAGAAAGTCCAAGTAGATATATTTTTGCAATTTTATGATCTTTATATAGAGCCCAAAAAGACATAAAGAGCAAAAAAGGGAGCAGAGGAGATGAAAGCAAGTTCATAAAGTAAAAACCTGTATTCATAGAGAGAAGCATCCAGACAAAACTAATAACTAAAATTATTATAAATCCATTTAATATTTTATGAAAGAGTAAGAAATATTTTTTTGTTTCTAGAACAGTTTGTGTAAATAGGATGAGCATAGTAAAGAATATGGGGATAGTAACCTGTAGTATATCATACGTTTCTATAGTGGTATAGGGGAGTAAAAGACCTTTATAGTTTGCTGCCCAAATGACAAAGGCCAATACGTAACTGACATAATAAATATAAATTTTCTCTCTTGAATAGAAAAAGATAAACAGGTTATACAATGCAATAGCGATGATGGCACCAAAATAAAAAATATAGATATTGTTTTTAAGTTGAGTATCTTTATGGAATTGTTCGGGTGTTTTTAATTTTAGTGCACCAAAAACCGCATAGGTAGAAGCTATATTAACATAGAGCTCTTTAGTTTCATAAGGTGCAAAATGAAGTGAAAAAGCAGGGTTTGATTCTTGTATTTCACGCTCTTCTACAGGAATACGCAAGCCATTTTTTTTATGAATAATTGGATCAGATAGGATATAGAGATCAACCGTTTTATGAAAGATCTCTGTTAATTCCAAGACCATACTTTTAGGTTCTTTTGAATCGTTATAAACAGAGAAACGGAACCAAAAGTTATTTTCTTTATATCCGAAAGTAAAGGCATTAGATATTTTTTTTGTAAAAGGCATTTTTGATATTTCTTCTATGCCAAGAGACTCCCCAGGCTTTTCCATCAGGTAGTCTACGTGAAAATCAGTATAAGAAGATATGTTTTTTTCTAAATTTACTATGGGTATGGCAGACCATAGGGTGCTAGGCACAAGTAAAAAAATGATCGTAAATATAAATAGTTTAATAGGCATAAGAGATATCCATTTACATTTTTTAACTATGATAATACATTCCTTTACGTAAATTAATTTGTACATATTAAGCTCTAAAAGTATATCTTAGATATATTAAAATATGTCAAAAGTATATCTAGATGCTTATGTATTTTACATCAAGTCTTTCACTTTCAACAGATCTTCAAATACCTCTTTTTTGGCACTGGGATTTCTCAGCAGATAACTTGGATGATAGGTAGGGATAAGTGTATACCCATTTTGTTTATGGAGTGTGCCTCGTATTTTAGTAATACCCGTTTCATCACCGGTAAGGTAATGATAGGCTGTTGCACCCAATGTTACAATTAGTTTTGGATTGATAAGCTCTATCTGTTTTAAAAGATAGGGCTGGCAAGTATGTGCCTGGGTTGGAGTTGGAACTTGATTGTTTGGTGGACGGCATTTGACTATATTTGTGATGTAAACATCAGATCTTGAGATCTGCAGTACATTTTCTATCATCTTGGTTAGCAGTTCTCCTGAGCGACCTACAAAAGGTTTACCGCTGCTATCTTCAGTAGCTCCTGGTGCTTCTCCTATAAAGAGGATATCAGCATGAGGGTTACCTTCACCAAATACAACCTTCCCGCGACTTTTACTGAGTTCACAAAGATGACAGTTCTGTGCCTGTTTCTGGAGTGATTCAAGTGTATTTGGCAGAGAAAGATCTAGTTGATCTTCTTTATAGGCTGTTATGTTAGTATAACTGTAGCCTAACTGCTTGAGTTGATAAAGTTGTTTGAGTAAGAGTGCATTACGAAGGTTTTTCATAGGAGTATTATACTCCCATACATCTTAAGGGAAACTCTAATATTCTCTCTTAAAGGCATGCGCCATTTTCTATGTAGTAAAGTGCTGTTTTTAGCATTGTTTCATTCTCATCACCCATAAGATGAGTCAGGTCATCATCTGCTGTGCAGGTAGTAGGGATACCATCAAAACTAGTGGTCTCTCCTGCATTATTTCTTACAAAGAAATTGATAAGAAAATAGTAATTTAGCCCATAGGTTTTACCATTCATTCCCACAGGTTTTCCATGTGTGTCATCACCGATAGTTATGATATTATCTGCTCCCAGGTAAGGCATAAGAGCAGAGATGACCGCTTCACTTGCTGAGGCAGAGTTTTTTGTTACAAGAAAGAAGACACGTGGAATATTGAGTTCATTACCATCTTGCATATCGGCATCTTCAAATGTATAATTGGTATTGTTATGTTGATAATTTGCATTCCAATCAAGATACATCTGTCTTTGACCACTGTAAACATTGGTGATGTTATCAAGTAGTGCACTCGCCGTTGCAACAGAACCACCACCATTATAACGAAGATCAATAACTAATTCATCGATATTTTCATTATAAAAAGTACTGAAAATAGTTTCAAACTCAGCTACTGAACTCTCAGTAAAAGAGTCAAAACGTAAGTAACCTACTTTTTTGCTACCCTGTGTGATAATTTTTCCCATAGATACATTAAAACTATATTCACTTGGTGTGAGTGTAACATTAATTTCACTTCCGTCTCTTAGTACCGTAAAAGTACTGCTTACATTCAGATTTTGGCTTGCTTGGCTTACTAGAGTATTTGTAACAGCTTCACCATTGATTTCAAGTATTTGGTCTCCTCTAAACAGTAAACCATACACTGGAGCATTGATACGTACAAGGTAGACAACAAAGTCTAATGTATATCCAAATCCAAACCCTGCTGTTTTTTGATTGGCATAATCTTCATACTCTTGCTGTGTCATGGTGAAACTCCATTCATCAGGTGGAGTGATCCTTAAGTCATTTATCATCAATTGAGGGTCTGTATATTGTTCATAATCTATAATTGATACTACCTGGTCGTACCATAGATATTCGGTTAAAAATAAATTATTTAAAAATTGTTTTTCTTCTAAAGAAAATACTTGAATTTCCCCATTGTCACTAGAACCACATGAATTTAATAATAGTGAAATAGAAAATATGAAACTTAAGAAAAATTTATTTGTCATATATAAATACCTTCCATAAATACGCCTAAAAGTAGATTATTATATCTAAAAACAATTCTGCTATGATTGAGGTATGAAAAAATCACTAATATTATTTATTATTTTTGTTGTCTTGTTAGTCGTTGCTAAAATGGCTTATAATAAGTATTGTGAGTCTAAACCTGAGGGTTGCAAAAAAGAGAAGTATGATGAAAAACAGGGATTGCCAGAAGAGGGTGTTGATTGGTAAAATGATTTACATGTGGATCCCCGTGTGCCCGTAGGAAATGCCCTTGGGGTACAAGCACGAGGATGACGAGAAGTTAAATTAGTTAACTGTTACTTCTACAGCAGTACCTTCCCAGATACCGTGTTTAGTACAGTAACCATGAGCAACAAGTTTAAGTTTTTTACCTGTTGGGATGATTGTAAATGTTGTTGTGTTGTGCGCTTTGATATTTCCAAGTGTTCCAGGAACATAAGAAGCTTGAGCAAGTTTAGTTTCACCGTTAAAAAGTGTTACAGATTCGATATAGTGATCGAAATCATCCGGGTGAGTATATTCGTTACCCATTTTTACAGTTACTTCAAATGGCTCACCAGCAGTTGCTGTGTCTGCACATGTGATAAATGGTGAGTGTCTGTCGATAAGGTCTTTCTTTGCTTCTCTATCTACTTCGCTGATGTCTACGTACTTGTTAATTTTTGGCATATTGTTTCCTTTTTTATGTTTGATGGGAATATTATAGCACAAGTAAAATTAAATAGGATAAATTTAGTCCTATTTAATTAATTTTCTTCTTTAATGTAACTTTGTGCCCATTTTCTGATGCTGTTTCTTTGTGCTCTTGTAAGTTTAGCCTCTTCATGTAGATTCAAATACATAGGGATCGGCATACTTAAACTTATACTTTTTGCTATACCTTTATACAGTTTTTGCTTTTTCTCTTCATCATAACTTCCCCATTTTTGAAAGTTCAACCAGGCTCTACCTTGTTTAATATGGCTTCTTACTTCCCATGACAGTGGTGCAATATTTCCATACCAGGGCATTTTAGTTTCATAAGAGTGACAGTCATAACAAGAAGTCTTAAACATTGTCATGATCTCTTCAGGTGCCTGTATCACTTCTTTTGGATCAATGGCTTCATGTTCAGGTATATCGATCTGAATAGCTTGTAGTAAAAGGAGGGCACCAAAGACCCACATAAGTATTGTTTTGAACATAGATAATAATCCTATTGCATAATTTAGATTGAATTATAGTGAGATAATTTGAAAGGAGTATAAAATATACGATTAGAGTTAGTTAAAGTTTCATCAAAGCATCATGCATATCAAAATAAGCGATAAAAAATTCAAACATCATTCTCCAGAATATCTCCATGCAGAGAAAACAAATGATAAAGGCAGTGTACACGATGAAACGTTGTTTGGAAGTAGTCTTAGTTTGAAACTCTTCTTTAATGCTCTTAGATATCTCTGAAAAATAAGACTTTTGGATCCATCTTGCAAGATACCAACTCACTAAAGGTATGAGGATGGCACCTATATAGTACATAAATATAAGAAGTGTAGGGGTGATAAATGTTTGGAATGTTAGGAAGTCTCTCATGTTTTATCCTTTAATGAAAGTATAGCAATATTTAGAAGTATTGTCGGCTTTCGTTCCCATGGTTCCCGTGGGAATGCATATATTAGTTCAAATTACTATTTTATGGTGAAGTTAAAAGTTTAGTAACCCACCTAACGGTGAAGTACATTTAGATATGAATTTATAATTGATATATGCATTCCCACGCAGAGCATGGGAACGAGGGTGAAAGAGGAACTATGCCGGAATAATATGCGCAGCTTTTTGTACGTGGAAGTTAAGACCTATCTCTTTTTCTGTACATCCAAGTGCAAGAGCAACCATTTGTGGCATGTGTAGAACCGGTAGTTCTACATCACGACCCATCACTTTAGCTACATCATCTTGGTATGTATCCATTTTGAGGTGACAGAGCGGACAAGGTGTCACCATCATATCTGCATTGTTATCTATGGCATCCAGTAGAGCATTCCCTGCCAAAACTTCAGAGGTATGATTCGCTTGAAGCTCTACATGGAAACCACAACATTTGTTTTTGTGATCATAATCAACAGGATGACCTTCAAGTGCATCAATAAGTTGATCAAGTGAAGTAGGGTTGTATGGGTTTTCCCCACCATTACTGCTATGGTGAAGTTCTGAAGGACGAATGTTGTGACAACCATAGAATGGGGCAATGTTCAAGTGACTAAGTGGTACCGTTACTTTATCTTTTATATTCTCTATGCCATATTCATCTATAAGTGTATAGAGGAAATGTTTTATCTCAGATGTACCTTTGTATTCCAAACCAACTTCTGCCAATTTTTCGTTGACTCTGGCTTTAAGCTCAGGGTTTATATCCAGGGCATGTTTAGTCATAGCAGAGTTAAGCTGACAAGTATTACAGATGGTGATCATAGTAAGACCTAACTTCTCTGCGTAACAGATATTTCTCGCATTGAGTACATGAGCTAGAAACTCATCAAAGTCTTGCAGGTGACTTGCACCACAACAACTTGCCTCTTCTAAAATAGTGATCTCGATTCCTAACTTATCAGCTACTGCAAGAGTAGATGAAAGTAACTCAGGTGTAGATTGTTTTGCTGTACATCCTGTAAATAGTGCATATTTTAATTGGCTCATCTTTTCTCCTTATAGCTTGTTTGTCATTGAGATATCGATTAGTTTTTGAATCTCATCTAGATTTTTAGATTTTGGTACATTGTCAATAAATGGAACGCCATCTTGCCAATGTATTTTTCCTGCTTTCATCATCTTAATAGCTGTTTTCAAGTGTTTATACATACCTAAGTAACCCTCAGAATAGACAACAATATCTGCTTCATCAAGGAAACCATGTTTTCTAATGCTTCTTACAAAACCTTCAGCATGTCTTGTTGCAACATTGCTTCTTGCAACGCCTTGCTCAAATTGCAAGTTGTGAAGTTTTGTGATCTTCTCTATAGGATTGATCTCTTTTGGACAGGCTTCTGCACACTCGAAACATTTTACACAATCCCAAACACCTTGACCTCCTTGGAAAGTAAGTTCAAGTCTCTCTTCTCCAGCACTGTCTCTTGTATCAACGGTAAATCTATACGCAGAAACAAAAGCTGCAGGTCCGAAGAACTGATCATTTACTTCAAGAGCAGGGCAAGAGTAGTGACACGCACCACACTGAATACAAAGGTCAGAATCCAAGAAGTTATTAAACTCTGCAATAGATTGTTTAGTTTCATGCTCAGGGTGTGGATCAACATCTGCAACCACATAAGGCTTCACAGCAGCATGTTTATCCCAAAAGTCTTTTTTATCGATGATCATATCTTTCATCGCACGTTTTTTGCTTTGTGGTTCAAAAACAAGCTCATTGTTAAACAAGTCTAGTAGTTCCATGGCATTTTGTTTACATGCAAGTACAGCTTTACCATTTACTTTAATCGCACAAGCTCCACAAATACCATGACGGCAAGAACGTCTGTAAGAGAAAGAACCATCATGTTCCCATTTGATTCTGTTTAACAGGTCAAGGACTAGTTCATCTTTACCTACTTCCATCTCATAGTGTTTATAGTATGGAAGATAGTCTGTCTCAGCATTAAATCTGAACGCTTTAAGCGTTACTTTTCTTTTATCACTCATCATGACCTCCTAATATGTTCTTTCTTTTGGTTCAAACTTACCAAGCACAACATCACCCCATTCAGTAGTAATGTTGAAATCTTTATCCATGTAAGCGTATGTATGTTTTAAGAAATTTTCATCATCTCTAGTTGGGAAATCTTCACGGAAGTGACCACCACGACTCTCTTCTCTCTCAAGTGCACCAACAACAATGAATTTAGAGAACTCTAACATGTGACCAAGCTCTATGGCTTCTTGTAGGTCTGTGTTAAATGTATTTGATTTGTCATCTATACGGATATTGTTAAATCTCTTCAATAGTCTGTCTATCAGTTTGATCTGCTTCTCTAAAGACTCTTTGGTTCTAAATACTCCTGCATTTGCAGTCATTCCATCTTGAAGTTCAGTTCTAATTGCAGGAACACGCTCTTTACCATTTGATGTTTTAAGTTTATTCATCTCAGCTAACATCGTGTCTGCATCTAAAACAGATGCTTTACGTAGCTTAACACCTTCGTTAAGTGCTTTAACCATATTTTCACCTGCATGACGACCAAAGAGCAGGGCTTCAAGTACTGAATTTGCACCAAGTCTGTTTGCTCCATGTACAGATACACATGAACATTCACCAGCAGCGTAGAAACCTTCTACCAGCTCTCTTGGATTTTTACGAACTTGACAGTTAATGTTCGTAGGGATCCCACCCATAGAGTAGTGTGCAGTTGCTGAGATGTGGATAGGCTCTTTAAGCATATCTTGTCCTTGGAACGCGATAGCCAGTTCACGAAGTTCAGGAAGTTTAGTAAGGATGATCTCAGGATCAAGATGTGTTAGGTCTATGTTTACTGATTGACCATCTTTACCTACACCTTTACCTTGACGCACTTCTTCCATGATTGCTCTAGATACAACATCTCTTGAAGCAAGTTCCATAGCATTTGGTGCATACTTGGTCATAAATCTTTCACCCTCAGAGTTAAAGAGACGACCACCTTCACCACGTGCTGCTTCAGAGATGAGTACACCTGAACCGCCAAGTCCGCTTGGATGGAACTGTACAAACTCCATATCTTCAAGTGGAAGACCGTGACGCGCTACGATAGAGAGTGAATCACCTGTGTTTGCATGTGCATTTGAGTTAAATCTATACGCTCTTCCGTGTCCACCTGTAGCGAACATCGTTACTTTTGCATTGAATATAGCCGGTTGTGAGTTACGGATGTCATACGCTGAAACACCAGATACTTTTCCATCTTCATAAATGAGATCAGCTGCATACCACTCATCAAATACTTCGATACCTGCTCTATCAGCTTGTTCATAAATAGTTTGAAGCAATGTAAGACCAGTTCGGTCTTTTGCATAACATGCTCTAGGTTTTGACTGTCCACCAAAAGGTCTGATAGCAATGTCGCCTTCTTCATCTCTTGAAAAAACAGCTCCCATTCTCTCTGCCCATCTAATGGTTTCAGGTGCTTTGGTACACATAAGCTCAACACAATCCTGATCCGCCAGGTAGTCCGAACCTTTTACTGTATCAAATTCATGAAGTTCTGTAGAGTCATCTTTTCCAAGTGCTGCGTTGATGCCGCCTTGTGCTGCACCTGAGTGGGACCTTAGTGGGTGAAGTTTTGTAATAACTGCCGTTTTCATTCCTGCTTCTGTCAGCTCTTTAGCTGCGGCCAAACCAGCCAAACCAGCACCAACGATTACAGCGTCGTATTCGTAGATTTTAACATCTGGGTTCGTATTCATAGTAGCTACATCCTTATATTGCAATTTACATTAATTATATCTGTTTGTGAATTAATTTTCGTTATAAAAGGAGATGATTTTTTAAGAGAAATGGGAGGTGTTACGGTTTTTCATACTCGTAATCTGTTGCTTATCTGTTATTCTTGGGTTTACGCCCAAGGAAAACAGATGGTATAAAGTAACTTTTTGTCAAATAATTTAGATGCTATTTGCCGTCATTTCCCTCATATAGACAGTTTCTCTAGATTTATGATTGCCTGAACCTATAGAGACTTTTGAGTCCATGAAATCCGCAGAAGATATTAATTCTAAGTCTATCTCTCTACCGATAGTTTTTTCTATGGCAGAAAAATGTTTTTTAAACATAGAGAGTACCTCTTCTTCTTCTACTATTAGGACTTGGGCACCAGAGTCCAGTGCATCCAGTAGAGTAGTTGCAGCTTTTGTGTAGGCTAATTGTGCGTTATCCTCAAGGAGAGAAAGACCGGAAAGTTTGTTTGCTCTTGAAAATAATACCACTTTTGAATCTACTTGAATGATCTTTTCATGCATACTGTCTGTGTTTCCTACAACAGAACCTGCATAATAGGCAATCTGCTTTCCTTCTATACTTACAACAGTTGTTTCTTTCTCTTCTTTTTTAAGAAAAGCATCTTTTTTCTCGGCAAAACGAGCGGCAAGGTTATCCATAAAAGAAGGTTCTTTTGGAGGTTTAACCATCATTTTTAGTTCTTCTATTGCCGCTGAATGATCTTGAGTATGGAAGAAGTTGTTCTCGTATTCACAGTCAAGAAGTCCAGAGTATGGAAAAGTGATGGCTTCAAGTATAGCTTCTTCATGTTCTGACCCTTCTTTTATCATTTTATGAGCAAGTATCAGTATCGCATCACCAATATATGTATGGTCAAATTTTTCTGTCTCAGAAGCGTAGTGTGGGGCATAGAGTGTTTTATAGTATTCTAAGTCTTCATCAGAAGCAAAAGGTGCCAAGATTTCATAGCTTTTCATAAAGTCACTATCGTTAATATTCAGTCCGTTATTAGAGCGGTAAGAATTTACAGGGTCAATTTGTAATGACGTACCCAATCTTTCTACAACTTCACTCATACTTTGGTCACCGTCAACAATTAAGCTATTGATCTTAAACAGAAGCTTTTCTTCAGGGTAAGCAAAATTCTCATTTTGTTCTTGTATTAAAGCTAAAAGATCTTTAGCCTTCATATCTTCTGCTAATTCAATGCTAAATTGTTTGTAATAAGGGAGATAGTCTGTTTTTGCATTAAAAAAGAATGCTTTTATTTCTAGTATAGGTTGCATATATATTCCTTGAACGTTATTGTGATGATTATATCCAACGTTTGATATTGGTTTGATAATCTAAGACTGTACTAAAGATAAATAGATTTAAGTATGTTACAATTTTGCCAATAATTAAGTAGGAAAGCACTAAATGCCAAGTGACACAAAAATAGACAAAGAACACTACCTCATAAATAAACTAAGTTCAAAGTACATCGGTGATGATGCTGCAGTGGTAGGGGATACCCTCTACAGTATGGATGCCTTCTTTGAAGATGTACATTTTAAGCGTAAATGGATGAGCATGGCACAGATAGGACGTAAGGCGATGCTTATCAACCTCTCTGATGCCATTGCCATGAATGCACAGCCACAATTTGCCCTTGTTACAGTCTCCATACCTAAAGATATGACAGAAACACAGATAGATGAACTAACCCTTAGCCTGGAAACTACAGCCAAAGAGTACGGCTGTGAGATCATCGGTGGAGACACAATCGGTGGAGATAAACTTCATCTTTCTATAACCATTGTTTCAAAAAGTAAAAATCCTCTTTTACGTACAGGTTTAAAGGAGGGTGATCTGCTGGCTTTTACCGGCGTTTTAGGTGAAAGTAAACGAGACTTGGATGCACTCTACAGAGGTGAAAAAATAGCAAAAAGTTCACGATTTTTTGAGCCTACTTTAAGAGCAGAACTCATAACCAAATCCAGACCGTTTTTACGTGTCGGCATGGATATTTCGGATGGACTTTATTGTGATACGAACAAGCTATTGGATATTAATAAATATGGATTTAACATATTAAAAACTATAAACGATGAAATAGGGCTTAGTGGAGAAGAGTATGAAATGCTTATTGGGTTTGATCCTAAAGATTTAGAGAGACTAAAAGAGATAGCAGAAGGATTAAATGTACCTTTGACTGTGTTTGCAAAAGTTGCTGAAAATGATGAACGATTCAAGTGTAAAAGTCACCACTTCGCGTAGGGTCGGTTTACCGACCAAATATATTGATTAGAGATTAATTGGTCGGTAAACCGACCCTACAAAATTGACCTTCATTATGCACTTGGATTTGAGACATTTCTATGTCCTAACGAAATAGGATAATCTCTCTCTTTACAAAGTCTTTCTGAATAACGTGTAATATCATCATCAGCCAAACTTGTACTATATTCAAAATCTCTTTTCCCCTGAACCGAGTTATCGAGGAAGCCCAGTGCAATGAATTGTTTGATGATGGCGTCTATCATACTGAGTACAGAGGAGACTTTAATTATCTCACACCTGGCATAATGCCGGGTAGGGAAAGAGACCTCTGCTACACGCAGTGTAGGGTCATCACCGGGGATTTGCTGTGCACCAAAGAGTGGTTTGGATCCTACCCTGGCCTGGGAAAATCCAGGGATAAACTGCGATAGGTGTTTGATAGCACTTTTTGTGCGTTGGTTAGTCTCTTCCTCTGTCCATGATCTTTCAATCTTTTCGATAAAGTTTTGCTTGAGTTGTGGTTGGCAGCTTAGTGCTGTATTTGAAACCAATCCATCTTCATAGAGTGTGATATCTTTAGTCATACCATGAAGCTGGAAGTAGCCACCCGGGTAGGGTGTAAACTGTCCCATACCTCGTGGTGTACCACGCTCACCATGAAATATAATTTCAGGGAAGAGGGTATCATCATACTCCTCCCATTTGCTTACGTAGGCTGCTTTAAACTCTACCATACGTTTACAAGGAACGCCAAGAAGGTCATCTATCTTCCCTGTTCTAAACCCTGCAGCATTTATGAGGTAATCAAAGTTTTCTTGATGGGTTTGATCCTCTTTGATGTAGGTGACTCTCCAACCATCAGCGTTGCACTCTTCTTGTATATTGCTCACAATGGTCTTAGTATGTAATGTGACATTATCTAGTTGTTCAAGTGCCAGCAAAGTACCTGCAGCCAAACGAAAGAGATTGAGTCCATACTCTTGTACCATGATGAGTGGAAACTGTATTTTGTCCAGATCAATGTTTTTGGCTACGGGTATCATCCACTCATCAGAGGTTTGTGGCTTAGATGAGAGGGGCTGTTGTTTGAGAAGTTCTATTTGTTCTCTACTATAAAGTCTGTAGTAGTCAGCACTTTTACCTAAGACTTTGTTGTTTGGGTCTGCAGTGATGAGCGCTTCATATTCACCCTTTAGTAACTCCAAACGTGGCAGTAGTGCATCAGGTGTACCACTGTCACTCGTAGGAAGAACGATGATCGTTGGACGATAGTCAACTACAAACGGATAAAAACGTAAAAAATCTATAGATTGTTTGAGTAGGGTCACACACTGCGTATCAGAGATCTCTCTGTATAGGTTACCCCCGGCATGAAGATGACAAAATGGCGGTCCGTTCACCAGGCTTGGCTCTTTTTCAAACAAGGTCACATTTAACCCAAGCTGACCTAGGTACAGAGCTATACTTGATCCTGCTACTCCACCTCCGACAATGGCTATTTTGGCTTTTTTGTGAGACAATTTATCTTCCTTTCTAAATATATATATCATTTGTAGGGTGCGTTTGCCAACGCACCTTGAAAGTTAATAGTTTTACTAAGCCTTTCGGCAAAAGTGTGATTATATATAAACTACCTCAATGGTGGGTTGGAAAACCCACCCTACAGAAACTTTAAAATATCTCCAAAATTATTAACCACAACATTAGGATTATATACACTAATGTCTTCACCATAATTATAGCCATAACTCACACCAATGCTTTGCATATTGGCAGTATTGGCTGCCAATATATCGTTCTTAGAGTCACCAACCATAACACATTGTTCCACTGTAACATCTAACTGCTCACATACATGCAGTAGTGGCATAGGGTCTGGTTTCTTTTGAAGTAGACTGTCACCACCTAGATGAAGTTCAAACAGTCCATCTAAATTCAAACCTTTTAAGATAGGTGCAACAAAGTCAAATGGCTTGTTGGTCACAATAGCCAAACGGTAACCCGCTTCCTTTAACGTATGAAGTGTAGTAGAAACATTAGGATAAGTAACTGTAGTTACTGCTAGGTTCTGTGCATAAAAGATCAAGAAGATCTCTAATGCTTTTTCAAACAGTATGTGATCTAGGTTTTCATCTATCTCACTTTGTCCCGATAACGCACGTTTTACCAGTACTTGTGCACCATTCCCAACCCAAAAGCGTATAATGTCTTCACTAAAGGTTGCACGGTTTAAAGTGTGGAGCATATGGTTAACGGCCACTGCCAAATCTGGTGCGCTATCGATAAGAGTACCGTCTAGATCAAATAAAATGACCTCTTTATTGCTGAATTTCAAATTTAAAACCTTGCTGTAATTTTCAATATATAATTTATGCATATCATTCAACGTGATTATACATTTTTTATCTAAAAATGCTATATGTCAAGAAGATATGTGTTGTAATGATATATGAGTGTTACTGATTTGGTTTTTTTAGTGCAACGTTTGAAATGAGCCAATAAATTGCCCAAATGGTAATTTATTGGCTCCACTGATTTGTTAGGAGATTTCTTCAATTTCTACCTCCCAATATTCAAGATTTGGTTTCGGGTCAGGTTGCCTAACAGCCATAACATGTTTATATTTTGACCCTTTCAATAGCACTATCTCTTTTTCATTCTTTGCCTTATGTTGAAAAGGAGCTAAATATCTTGCTGTCAGTGGTTTTATTTTTAGCAGTACAGATAGATTTCGTTCTTCATCGTCAGTTGCTGTAAAAGTAAATTCACGTGCTATATCCTCATTTTCACTTGCACTATCGTGACTCGGAGCATCATAAAAATCAGAACCTTCAATAAGATTTCGAATATACGATACTGATTCTGGTCTCCAGTTTCCAGCAGATAGCCCTCGATATACAGTTTTTTGGCAAATTACAGCTTTTTCAAGTGCGGAACTTAAATTCTGTTCTAATTGAATGATTCTTTCATTGCCATTACCAGTTTGTTGGTATGAACGAATAGGGTTATACCATACACCAAGCCAACTATTGATTGCTTCTTTCTCACTATGAGTTAATGCTTGTTCAAACTTCTTAAACTGATTTTCTAATGATATATTGATTTTATCTCCTAACGTTTAACTTGAGAAATAGTTGTGCCCGCAGGGTCAACTATTTCTTTCCAAAGGTTTGTTAGATATTTCTTGAACACACTTACCAATCATAAAAATACTACTAAATGAAATCATCCCACTCACTACATAAATTGCACTTGCTAGTGGAAAGATTTTATCTTCAATTGGTGATGCATATAAACAAACTAAAGCTAATAATATAGCTAAAACACCGAACCCGAGAACTGATAAAATATTTACCCATTTCACTACTTTTGAAATATCTTGTTTAAAAGTAAGTAAAAATAGAAATAGAAAGATTGATGTTCCCAAATATATTATGCTACCATTAAATGGGTATGAGTTTCCATCTGGACTTGAATATATTTGCATTAAACTAAAAGATAAGCCAATAAATCCAACAAATATTACCAATATTGTAATTAATATTTCTTTTTTCATATTCTTCCTTCGTGTATCTAACGTTTGTCGTGAGCAATAGTTTCGCCGTAGGGGAAACTATTGCGCTCCTCGTACTTGTTATGTTTATACCCAATTTGATTCATTTTTTTGAATATAGTTTTCTAAAACCTTATATCTGTTTAGTACAGTTTCATTTTCTGCATTCAGACTTTTTTGTTCATCTACATAAGCCTTCAATTTAGTAAACACTTCATTATTTCGACTACCCAGACTTTCACTGATACTCAAGTCCAAATAATTCAATATCGTTTTACCATCTTCATCAGTTGAGATTAATTTTTTAATACCTGGAATTGTAGCTTTATCCATAAGTTGAAACATGTCTTCATGTCTAGACTCTTCATTTTCAAAAACTTCAATCATTTTAATAAGTTCCTTACCAATGATTATTCGTGGAGACTTTGCTACTTCACTTTCTAAACAATGTAAATTTTGTAAAATCGGTCCATAAATTCCACTTTTTTCTAGCTCAGTACCAATCCCAATATTAATTGCACCTCTGAGGGGAGTCTTTGAAGAAAGGTTTATTAAAAAAGATGCTGCAGCAGATGCTAAAGCAGTGTATACACTACGCATTGGTGCTTTATTATTCTCTCTATCAAGAGAAAAATATAAAACTACAGTATCTGAAAAATTAAGATATTTCAGATTATGTTTTCTTGATTCTAAGAACTTTTTTCTTGTTGGTTCATCCCAACTATTAATACTTGTTTGTATTTCAGGACTTATTTTGTTGAAGGACTCAAAAAAGCTTTCAAAGGTAACATGTAAACCTTGTACTGCTCCTATTGTTTCTTTAAAAAGTTTATTAAATATTTCAGCTTCAGTATTATCTTTCGGAAGTCCTTTTATTGCTTTTAACTTTTGACCTTGACCAAGTACATCAATAAAAACAGCTAAATAGTAATTTATTTTATTCTCCATCGTATTCCAATACATATGTTTTTTCAATCAAGTGTAAAAATCTCAACATAACGTTTGTCTTGAGAAATAGTTTCACCCGCTAGGGTAAACTATTTCTCTCCTAGTATTTGTTATGTATTTCAAAATCCAAGTCCCCCAAGAATAGCACCAAGAAGCATAATAAAGATTATTGCTCCCGCAAGAGCAATGGCAAACTTAAAAATTAAAGCACTTGCACCCATTGATATCGCAAGAGAACTGACCTTCCACTCTTCCTTTTTAAGAAAACCGAAAATACCGAAACAAATGGCAATAAAACCAAGTGCCACTACGATATATTCTAATATTCTATCAGGACCAATTTCTTTTGACGCAGCAACAATTTCTTCACCTTTTAGTTTTGATGAGATTGCAGATTTAATTGATACCGCTTTTTCTGCAACATACTCTTCAATAGTTGGAGTTTTTTCTATAGGACCGAGAAAAAAGTGAAATACTGCTATACCAATAGCAATTAATCCGATAATAGTTCCTATATTACTTAGTTTATTTTCTGTAGTTTCCAATATATTCCTTTTTATACATAACGTTTATCTTGAGAAATATGAGAACCGTTTACGGTTCTCATATTTCTCTCCAAGTACTTGTTATACGCTAGCATGTTCAACACTCCAATTAAATTCCTTGCGAAAGTCTTCAAAGCAGTCTTTACATATCCAACGATATTTGTCTTGCGATGTATAGCCTTCATTTAGAGTGTCTTTATCTCCATTTACCATGAATTTTACATTACAAAATTCGCAATGGTCATGGTCATTTTGATTTTTGGAATACGTTTCCCAAGACAAAGCAATATTTTTTAAATATCGTTCTTGTCCTTGACGTCGCCAATCATCTTTTGAAGGCATAGCTTCTTTCC